>CAJOPR010000023.1 GCA_905236395.1 uncultured Bacilli bacterium | reverse complement strand
CGCTATCCAAAATTCTATGTTGAAGTATATGAAATCATTGATGATGAACCAGCTACTCAATATACCTATATGGAAAGAGAAATAACCGCGAATACACGCACGAAGTGCACGAGTAGCTTTGGCGGTGGCAAATACATGTTCAAAGTATACGGAACCGGTGGATCCTACGGATCCAAATTATTCACAGAAGAGATTATTAACTTAGATAATTTATAAGTTAATATAAATCAGACTATAGGAGGAACTGATTATGAAAAGAAAAGGGGAAAAGAAACAATTCGACAAGAAGAATCTAATCATCACGATTGTCCTTTGGACACTTGGTGCTTTAGCAGTCTTATTTATTCTTCTTTGGGATTTCATTTTCCAAAACAAACCACTCTTTAATGGCAATAGTGGATTTGCCGCATTAGGAGAATGGTTCAAAGCGCACTATGATGTACCAATTTATACCATCGTAGTTATCGGAATTGTCTTACTAGTTATCGCTCTATTAAGACTCATTGAAAGATTCGTAAAAGTGAAAAATAGAAAGATTGCCACAGTGGCTTCCTTAATTAAGTCACTATTCAAGTGGGCAGTCATTCTCGTCGCAGTTTTCTTAATATTAAGAAAATGGGGTGTCGATACAGCGAAGATCTTAGCTAGTATTGGTATTATCGCCCTTATCGTTGGCCTTGGTTGTCAATCACTCATTAGCGACGTTGTTGCCGGTATCTTCTTAGTCGCCGATGGCGCTTTTGAAGTTGGTGATATCGTCGTTATTGATGACTTCCGTGGTACCGTTATTGATATCGGTTTAAAGAACACCAAGATTGAAGACGCTGGTGGTAACGTTAAAGTTGTTAGCAATAGCGCAATTAACACAATGGTGAACTTAACCAATTCGTTGTCTTTAGCGATCGTTGATATCTCCATTCCTTATGAAGAAAATTTATCGAGAACTGAAACTCTCTTAATCGAAAGATTAAAAGATATGCCAAAACGCATCCCAAGTATCGTTGAAGGCCCATATTATAAGGGTGTTGAAGATATGGCGGATTCCGCGGTTATCTTAAGAGTTATCGCTAAAGTTAAAGAAGAAGATCGTTTTCAAGCCACACGTGACATGAAACGCGATATTTACATCTTCCTTAATGAGAACAAGATTACTGTTCCATATCCACAACTCACTGTCACCCAAGGTCCAAATCCAGCGGATCATCCAGAATGGGTTGATAAAGAGAAGGAAGAAGCTAAAGCTCTCAAAGAAATGGAAAAACAACAAGAAGAGAGTAGAGGCACAGATCAAGTTAACGAAGTTAAATAATCTTTTCCTCTTAAATATATAAGAAAGAAGTTTTAATTATGGATCATGAACAATTACAACAAATTTTAAAGATAGTTATACCAATTGCTGTAGCGGTTTTAGTGATTGCCTTAATCTTTATCATCGCTATACCAATTTCCAAGAAGACAGGCCAAAAATATATCAAGGTCGTCGCTAATTTATTCTGGGTCATTTTAATTGGCTGGGAAATGGCGGTTGTCTTCTTCCTATTAGGTGTCGTTTGTTGCGTCACATTAATCTTTATTCCAATTGGTTTACAATACTTCAAATTCGCCAGATTGGCCATTTGGCCATTCGGCTTCAAACCAACATTCACCAAAGTTAATGGTTTCAAGATGTTTGTGAACATTGTCTGGCTCATCTTCGGCGGATGGGAAAACGCTGTAGTTTTATACATCCTCGGTGGTCTCTGTTTTATCACCATCATTTTAATCCCATGCGCTTACCAATTATTCAAATTTGCTAGATTGTTATTAATGCCATTAGGCACCACAATTGAGAAAATTGAAGAATAACCCACATTTATTTATATAAATAGTGATGAAAAAATACGACTTATATCTCTTTGATTTCGACGGGACTCTGTTAGACACAGAGCCCGCTTTAGCATATGTCTTCAAAACAGGATATGAGCATTTTGGAATTCACTTTGATGAGAAGGATACTCTTGAGTTCGCTCGTATGCCACTAGAACAAGGCTATAAGCGTTTAGGTGGCGATATGAGCAAATTTATCGCATTTTGCGATTATATTCACGATGTATTAGATCATCACGAGGCTTTAATTAATAATCACTTATTCCCTGATACAAAAGAATTCTTTGAACTTTTAAAGAAGTCTGGAGTCAGGGCGGGTATAGTTACCAGTAACAAGGTTTCTCATGTCAAAGAAGTTCTAGAAGCTATGGGTTTGCCATATGATGTGTTCGATATCTTTATTGGTAATCAGGAGTGTCATAGATTTAAACCACTTCCTGATCCAATACTTGAAGCACTAAAACGCGGAAATTATAAAGGTGATTTATCTAAAGTCGTATATGTGGGTGATGGTATAAACGATACATTATCAGCGAATGCAGCGGGTGTTGATGCGGTGCTAATCGATCGTGTTGATGCGTTCCCTGACTCAGATAAATATGTGCGTTTACACTCATTAACCGAATTATTCGATTAAATTACATTTAAAAAGACAGTTCAAAATGACGAACTGTTTTTTTGTGCGATTACATCGATAAAAAATAGGTTATTATTTTGTAAGTAAAAAATTAATTTAATTTTTTATTTACATTTTGCCTATTTTGTGGTATGTTAACATCGAGGTGATTTAATATGCTCACAAAACAAGAACTCGACTCCTTGATCCTCAGAGCAGATCAAAGTGATGTCAAAGCCATGATTAAACTCGCTGATTACTATAAAGGCGAGGGTGAACTGGACAAGGCTTTCAAATATGTCCACAAATCAACCTTGTATTCTTATCCAGAAGGAGAAAGAAAACTTGGTTACTACTATGAGAAAGGAATTGGATGTGACAAGGATTTAGTCAAAGCTAGACAATTCTATGAACTAGCAGCGTTACACGGTGATGTGAAGGCTAAATATAACATTGGTCTTTTCTACTACAAGAACAATCAATATCCACAAGCTTTCAATTTAGTGAAAGATAGCTCTGATAGCCAATATGGCAAAGCCCTTATGCTTCTCGCTTACTTCTATGAACATGCAGTGGGAACTGAACAAAATTATGAAGCCGCAAGAAGCGCTTATCTTAAAGCTCTAGAGTTAGGTGAAAAGGGTGTTAATCATAAGTTAGGAATTTATTCCTATTATGGTTATGGTACTGAAAAGAACGTAGAAGAAGCTTTTGACTACTTCTACGCTGGTGCGGAAGAAAAGGAAAGCGAATGTTATTACTATCTGGGTGTCATGTATTCCAAGGGTGAAGGTATTAGGAAGGATCATTCACAAGCCTTCTATTGGTATCAACAAGGCGCTTTAGCGGGTGATATCCGTGCAATGTATAACGTGGCTATCTATTACGAAAACGGCATTTCTGTTCCTAAAGATTTAGAAAAAGCGAAATATTGGTTAGGGAAATCTGCGGAAGGTGGATTTGATTTAGCCATCAACAAATTACAAATCGAGAGTCTCTAATATGATTTACTACATGAATCTGGATGATGGTCCTTTCCATCTTATCCAAGATGGACTAAAGACTGTTGAGATGCGTCTTTCTAATAAAGACAGAGAAAATATTGTGAAAGGTGATCACATTGTTTTCACCAATCACACCAATGGGAAACAAATGGAAGTTCTTGTTTTAAATATAGATAAATTCCCAACTTTCTTTGAACTTTATAAAGCCTTTGATAAAGACCAACTTGGGTACAAGGAAGATGAAAATGCCGATCCAGAAGACATGTATCGATACTACAAAAAGGAAGATATTGAGAAATACGGGGTTTTAGCGATAACTATTAAAAAGTTATAGCCCTGATTAAAAATCTCTTTTAATTCATTAAAGTTATCCACTAGAATAGTAAATGGTATGAATCAAGATATATTAAGCGATGTCAAATTAGTAAAACGTCATAATGCTGCGGGAGTGATTATTGGTATTCTTGCCATTCTTTCCGTTGCGGTTCCTGTCGTTTTATGGATTTTCCCATGGTTTGCTTTTAGTATCAGCGACATTAATACCGCAAGTGGATATAGCGATGGCATGTTCATGATGACCATCATTGATCCAATCTTGAAACTATTCAATCAGCCAAACTTAGCCAGTGACTACATTATCCATAATGGATATGTATCAATGCAGATAAGAGAAAACGTATTAAATTACTATTTAATGAGAGAGATGCTTTACGCACCTGCGATTTGGTACTTCTTATCCGCATTTTGGGCGATCGTCTTATTAATCCAAGGATTAGTCCTATTAATTAGAGGACGTTTGAACCACCCAGGTTCTATCGTTGTCAGTGCCTTCTTTGCTTTCTTAGCAAATGGATTCTTATTATTAGATGCCTTCAAACTTTCATGGTACATGAAATGGTCTATGACAGAAGCATTAAAACTTACTGAATATGGTACCGAATTTGGTTACGTCACCATCTATTGGTATAACTTCATTATCATGGGTGTTGCTGGTGGTATCTGGTTAATTATGTTAATCCTCCACTTAGCATGCATTAGAGGCAGATACTTCAGAGAAGATATCGAATTCGTCGATGTCGATCCTGAACCATTCGAAAAGAATGATGGATTATTACGTAATACATTACCTCAAGGCTTAACATCTATCGGCGGTCACGCATTTAGTAAAAACACCAACTTAGAAATCGCCAGCATTCCTGATGGAATAAGTGAACTCGGTGTTGGTGCCTTCTCTAACTGCTTAAGACTTAAAGTCGTGACTATTCCAGCGAGTGTGAAAATGATTGGAGCGAATTGCTTCTTCAATACCGAAAAGTTAAAACGTATCAATTATGGCGGCACAAAGGAACAATGGAGAAAAGTCAAACGTGGTAGTAACTGGTTAGAAAGAAGCGCCACAACGACAGTGATATGCTCCGATGGTGCATTAAGCGTTAATCCTAAGAACTAATTAGCGGACTCATAAAAGTTCGCTTTTTTAATGCTTGCACACATATTTAAATAATGATAATATCATTGTGCACTTGCAAAAGTGTGTATACTCTTTAACAAGAGTGACCGAGAGGCCACTCTTTGTTTTTGAGGGGTAGGTAAATGAAGATGGAATTAGAAAATCAAATCAGAGCAAAAGTGGAATCATTAGGCTATGAACTAGTTTCTCTTTCAACTAAAGTTGAAAAGGGAGATAAAATTCTCTCTGTCGTGATCGATAGAGTGGAACCTATTGATATGAATTCTATCGTGGAAGTTTCTCGTGAACTCAACGCTTTACTCGATGAAATTAATCCATTTGAAGATGCCTACACATTAGATGTTTCCTCTCTCGGTGCGGAGAAACCTCTTAATAAAGATAAATTAGAAGAATATGTGGGTAGATACATTCACGTACATCTAATTAATCCTATCCAGGGAGAAAATATCTACGAAGGTGATCTGGTCCACGTAGATAGCGAAAACATCACACTCTCTTACAGAGTGAAAACCAGAGTTAAAACAGTTGATATAACAAAAGCAAATATATCAAAAATACGTTTAGCAATTAAATTTTAAGGAGAATTTATTTTATGGCTATTAACGGAGAACAATTCCTTGCCGCTTTAGACGAATTAGAAGCGCAAAAAGGGATTAGTAAGGAAGTCATTATCGTCGCACTTAAAGAAGCGATGATTAAGGGCTACAAAAAGCAAATCGGCGCTACTGAAGAAGATGACAACGTCAGAGTCACAATCGATGGTGAAACCGGAAACATCGAAATGTGCCAAGTGAAGAAAGTTGTCAAAGAAGTAGAAGACGATTTCTTAGAAATTAGTGTCAAAGACGCTAATGCATTACAGAAAGGTAAAAAATACGCAGTCGGAGATGAATTAATCATCCCTGCCTCTCCAAGCGATTTAACCAAAGCCGTTGCTTTAAGTGTTAAGTCTATCTTGAAGCAAAAACTCGCGGAAGCTGAAAAGGATGTTTTATACGAAGCATTCAAAGACAAAATCGGCACAATGATTACTGGTAAAGTCGAAAAGGCTGATGATCGTGGCTTATCTGTGAACATCGGTAGAGCCAGCGTTTACCTCCCACACAATCAAATGATTGGTGATGAGAAGTTCAATGTTGGTGATTCTATCAAATTATTCGTTTCTAACGTGAACAGTGGCACCAAAGGTGCACACATCATGGTTTCCCGTGCAAGCGAAGGTTTCTTAAAATGCTTATTCACAGAAGAAATCCATGAAATCTATGATGGCACAATTGTCATTAAGGGTATTGCTAGAGAAGCTGGCGAAAGAAGTAAAGTCGCTGTTGTTACTGAAGATCCAAACGTTGATCCTGCAGGCGCATGTATTGGTCCTAACGGAAGCAGAATTCAAAAGATCGTTGGTCAATTAGGTAACGGACAAGCAAAAGAAAAGATCGACATCATCGGTTATAGCGAAGTTCCAGGATTATTTATCATGGAAGCTTTAAAACCAGCAAGAATTGCCGGTATCATCATAGATGAAGAAGCAAAAACCGCTACAGCGATTGTTAAAGATGATTCATTCTCACTCGCGATTGGTAAGAAAGGTGTTAACGTCCGTTTAGCAGTTCGCTTAACCGGTTATAACATCGATATTAAAACTGAAACACAAGCGGAAGAAGAAGGACTTGAGTACAAGACCTTTGAAGAATTACAAGCTCTCGATGCAGAGCTCAAGAGCAAAGCCGCTTACGAGAAACTTGCTGCTCAATATCAAGCTCAAATGGCCGCCAAGGATGTCTTACCTGGCTTACCAGAAGGCTATGTAGCACCACAAGATCGTTCCTATGAATCTGACAAGAACGAAGAATTACAAGAAGCTTTAGAACAAGCCAGCGAAAAAGAAGAAGTTGCTGCTCCTGTCAAGGAAGTTAAAGTAGCTCCAAAAGCTGAGCCTAAAGAAGAAAAAGTGGTGGAAGAAGCACCAAAAGAAGAAGTCAAGAAAGAGGTTAAAACAACCACATCTCTTGAAGATCTTGAAAAAGCCTTGTCTGAACAAAGTTCAAAACAAGCTAGCAAGGGTGCTCGTAAATTCAATAAGAAAAAGAAAGATGAATCAGAAGAAGAGTCTTCTAAAGGTGCGCTCGATACATCCGGTGCCGAACGTATGTCCATCTATACCGAAGAAGAACTTCGTGAAATGGAAGAAGAAGATCGTAAACAAGAAGACGATTACGAAGAAGACGATACTGATTACGATGAATACGACGAATACTATGACGATGATGATCGTTAATAGTTAAGTCAATATTGCTCCTAGAGCAAATTTAGTAAGAAAGAAGGTATTAATATGGGAAAGAAGAATAACAAACCAAATAATTCTCGTGAAGCTAATGTCTCCACAAAAGTCAGTAGCGATAAAGTGAGAACTAAAGTTAATGGCGGTGTCTTTATCTATACAGGTGCGATTACCGTCGGTGAACTTTCCAAATCCTTAAATATTCCTGTCGGGGATATTATTAAATTCCTTTTCTTACAAGGAAAAATGATTACTATCAACACCGTTTTAGACGACGAACTTATCGGTACAGTCTGTTTAGAGTTTGGCTATGACTTCGAAAAGAAGAAAATAGTTGCTGCTGAAAATTTCGAAGAAGTGGAAATTAAAGATGATCCATCTAAATTAAAACCAAGACCTGCGGTTGTCACCATTATGGGACACGTTGACCATGGCAAAACCACATTAATCGACGCCGTCAGAAACTCTAACTTAGTGGCCGGTGAAGTCGGTGGTATCAGCCAAGAAATTGGTGCTTATCAAAAAGAAATCAACGGACAAAAGATTACCTTTATTGATACCCCTGGGCACGAAGCCTTTACCGCTATGCGTTCCCGTGGTGCATCAGTCACAGATATTGTTGTCTTAGTGGTGGCTGCTGATGATGGCGTTATGCCTCAAACAATTGAAGCTATTGACCACGCTAAAGCAGCGGGTGTGCCAATTATTGTCGCTATTAACAAAATGGATAAACCAGGCGCCGATCCATCCCGTGTTAAGAACGAATTAATGGCTCACGAAATCGTCGTCGAAGATTTCGGTGGAGATGTAATTTCTGTAGAAATTTCTGCAAAGCAGAAAACAAACATTGATGGTTTATTAGAAGCCATTTTAACTGTTGCGGAAATGGGTGAACTTAAAGCTAACCCAGATCGTTACGCAATGGGTACAGTTTTAGAAGCTAAACTTGATAAAAATGAAGGCCCAAAAGCTACTTTATTAGTCCAAAACGGCTCCTTACGTGAAGGTGACTATCTAGTAGTTGGTACAGGATATGGCAAAGTGAGAAGAATGACCAATGAATTTAAGAAAGTTCTCCAAGTTGCGACACCTAGTACACCAGTATCTGTTATTGGTTTAGCTGAAGTCCCATTAGCGGGCGATAGATTCATGGCCTTCCCAACTGAAGCGGAAGCTCGTGAAATTGCTTTAAAACGTAAGCAGATTAAAGAAGCAAAAGAAAAGAATAAGACTAGCGCTGCTAGCTTAGATGATTTATTTGCCAGAGCCAAAGAAGGCGAAACGCAAAGCATTAACATCATCATTAAAGCAGATAGTACTGGTAGTGCGGAAGCTGTTAAATCTTCCTTAGAAAAACTATCCAGTGATTCTATTAAGATTAACATCGTCAGAGCGACCTCTGGCGCGATCACTGAAAGTGACGTCTTATTAGCTAGTGCATCTCATGCGATTATCTATGGTTTTAACGTCAGACCTGACGCGAAGACCAGAGCGAAAGCTGAAGAGGAGAAAGTGGAAATCAGATTACACCGTATCATCTACGCTTTAATCGAAGAGATTCAAGCTGCGATGAAAGGTATGCTCGCACCTACAATGGTAGAGAAGGTTACCGGTCAAGCGGAAGTCAGAAGACTATTCAAAGTTTCCAGACTTGGTACCATCTGTGGTTGTATGATCGTCGATGGTTCCATCAAGAACGCTTCCCTAGTTCGTGTCCTTAGAGAAGGCCTCATTGTTTATGAAGGCAAAATTGCCTCATTACAAAGAGAAAAAGACTCTGTTAAAGAGGTTAAAAGAGGATTCGAATGTGGCATCTTGCTAGAGAACTTCAATGACGTCAAAGAAAATGACATCATCGAAGGCTACGAGATGGTGGAAGAAAAGGCGGCATAGTTATGGCCAACAAGCAAGAACGTATTGCGGCCTTGATTCGTAAAAATATCGCCGAAATCATTCAATTCGAACTAAAAAATCCTCATCTTGGATTTGTCACCATTCCAGAAGTAAAGGTTTCTAATGACTTCTCTTATGCAAAAGTCTATGTCTCCTTTATTAAGGAAGAACAAATTAAAGAAGGCCTTGAAGTACTTGAACATTCAAAAGGATTCATTCGTAGCGAGCTCGCTAGCAGAATGGACACTCGTAGAGTGCCTGAGATATCATTCGTCTTAGATGAAGGATTCAAAAGAGAAGCGAGAATTGAAGAACTTCTCAAAAAATAACGAAATCGAGAGTGTAAAAACTCTCTTTTTTGTTAGAATTTTATTGAGGTGATATTATGCGTAAAGATTTAGGAAAACAAACATACATGTTCCCAATGCCAGTTTTAATTATTGGTACATTTGATGAAAAGGGCGAACCGGATGCGATGAACGCAGCGTGGGGTGGTATTTATGATTACCATCAAATTACTGTTTCATTAGGCGGACACGTAAGCACAGACAATATTAGAAAAAATAAAGCTTTCACAATTAGCTTTGCCACCAGAAAAACAGTAGTGGCTAGTGATTATGTTGGCATTGTTAGCAAAGCTAAAGAACCTAATAAAATCGCAAAAGCGGGACTACATCCATTTAAGAGCGATAAAGTGAATGCTCCTTTGTTTGAAGAATATCCATTAACACTAGAATGCAAATTAGTCTCTTTAGATGGTGAGATGGGTGAAGGTGGCACATTAATCGGTGAGATCGTTAATGTTAGTGCGGATGAATCTATCCTCACAGATGGAAAGATTGATATCAAGAAATTAGAACCGTTAGCTTTTGATGGTGCGAATGGCAAATATCACGTTATCGGCGAAGAAGTAGCGGATGCCTTCAAGATAGGATTTAAATTGAAATAGTATGGATTGTGTATTTTGTGAACTTATTCAAAATAAAGGATTCTATTTAGAGTCCGAATTATCTGTTGCGGTATTTGATAGTTTTCCCGTCAGTGTTGGTCATACATTAATTATTCCTAAAAGACATTCTGAGACATATTTTGATCTTACTAAGGAAGAAATAGAGGATATGTTCAATTTATCTCTTAGAGTTAAGGAATACCTCGATAGTGAATTCCAACCTGATGGATATAATGTCGGATTTAACTGCAAAGAAGCGGGCGGGCAAACTGTAATGCACACTCATATGCATGTTATTCCGAGATATAAAGGAGACATCGAAAATCCACGTGGCGGAATCAGAAAAGCCGTCTCCAAAAAGAAAATTTAATTCGTGCGCGTCATTCAAGGTTAATGACCGCGTGCGCGACCCTCAAAATTGTATTTTGAAAACCTCTAAAATTTGCTTAAAATACTAGCGAAAAGAGGTTTTATTTTTATGAGAAAAAGTATTTTATTAGCTCTTGTCCCAGCATTACTAATCATGGGATGCGCGAAGATGGGCGGAGAAGATTTACTCCCAAGTAGTGATGAAACTAGCATTGATTCGTCATCAGGTGAAGAAGACGTCAAATTAGTCATCGACTATCAACATGATGGCGGCGCAAACGTCCCAACCGAATGGAATGATGCGGATACCGCTGAAACTGTTAGAGAAGGTAGTTATGAAGTTAATGGTGAACAATTCAAATTTGAATTTGTTGGCAAATGGTATAACAGCACAAATAAGCAAGAATTCCAGACCAAAAAAGATGTTGGTGCTTATTTCAGATCTGCTTCAACAGTTGTTGTAAAGAGATTAGTGGTGGAAGTGTTCTCTGCTGATGCAGCAGTTTATTCAACCGCTGATCATACTGGTGCTGCAGTTACTGGTTCAGCTACCACAGCAGTCCATAGCGATGGAACAGCTTTGTCCTATACATTAAATTCCGCTAACTGGTCAGTAGTCCCTGTTGAAACATATAAAGGCAGCAATGTTAACTTCTATTCGTTTACTTTCTATTTCTAAAATATAGAAAATAATATAATATATTACTTGATAAGGTGGATATGTTATGGAAGAGAAAACAATGAATCCAAAACTCAGATTATTCCTTGATGTTTTACTATTTGGTTCTGTTTGGGGCATTTTAGAAGCCACATTAGGAACCTTATTACATCTTCCAATGCTTGATAAAGCGGGTATGTATGCGTGCAGCAGCACAATTATGATCCCAATTGCCTTCTACTTAATGGCAAATTGCTATAAGAGAACCGGCAAATTCTATGCTTTACCAATGATGGGTGTTATTGCTGCTTTAATAAAATTAACAGTGGCGTTTGTGGTTGGCTTTAGACCAAGCGTTTATAACCCAGCGATGTACATTATCGTTGAATCATTAGCGATGATGGGTGCGGTGGCTATCTTTAGACCCACAAAGGTTTTGTCTCTTAAAACATTAGGCGCTGTTATCTTAGCCAACACAACATATCAATTCTCTTATTTAATGCTTAATATGGCTATGGGTGGAACCAATATCTTTACCGAAAAAGGTTGGATGCTCGTTGCTGAGAAATATTTATTCATGTTCAACGGATTAGCAATTCTCTATATGTTTGCTTCTGGTGCGATTTTCTATGGTGTCTTCAAACTCCTTGAAAAACTTAACGTGGAAGTCAAATTTGACTATAAGAAAATTGTCTATTCTCCAATTACTGCATCTGTGTGCTTCGGCTTAGCAGTTGCCCTAACAATTACATTCGCGGCTGTCTTATAAAAGCCGCTTTTTCTTTATGGTTGATATATATCAAAAGATTAACGAATATCGTAAACTAGGCAAAGACCTTGTTTTAGTCACGGTCACCGAAAAAGAGGGTATGGGACCTGCTGATATCGGCAAGAAAATGCTCGTCACTGAAGATGGCGAAGCTTTTGGCACCGTCGGTGGTGGTTCTATTGAATTTTATGCTAGAGAAAAAGCTAAGGCAGTCGTTAAACAAAGAAAGTCATTTTCTGAGAAATACATTCTCAATAATCGCGATGTTTACGTTGATGATGGCGAAGTTAAATTAGATATGGCTTGTGGTGGAAAAGCGACATTATTCTATGAATTTGTCGGTCCTAAACAATACTTATACATATTTGGTGCCGGACACTGTGGTGCCGCTTTAGCAAAAGTTATTAAGCCTTTAGGCTTCCACATCACAATTGTCGATGATAGACAAGTTGTTCTAGATCAATTAGACGATTCCGCGGATATTAAAGTAAAATCCGGTTTCGCGGATTACATTGAAAAGAATGGTCTTAGAGATAATGCCTATGTTGTAGTGTGTACACCAAGCCACACAAATGACTACCATGTTTTAAATAAGATTCTTGAAAAGAATATAAAACCCGCCTATTTCGGTATGCTTTGTTCTAAAAAGAAAATAGCTGAGTATTTAGAAAAAGCTTACGAAACATATGGTAAAGATATTGATCTAAAGAATTTTTATTCTCCGATTGGATTAGATATCGGTGGTAATTCTCCCGAAGAAATCGCCATCTCTATTTCTGGCGAAATCTTATCTGTGTATTACGGTAAGAGTGAACTAAACGCTCACCTAAGAAATCCGGGAGCAAAAAAGAAAGTCAGACCAGACGATTAAAAAAGACGATTGCGAATCGCCTTTTTATTTTCTATTCATTTTTATATGTTTAATTCCCGCTTCTAGGAATTCTTTTCCTTCTTTCTCAAATCCGCATTTCTCGTAGAATTCTACTGTTTGGATTTGAGCGTTAAGAGTGATGGTGCAGGGATTGAACTCGCTCCAAATCAGATTTGACAAATACTCAATTACTTGTTTTCCATAGCCCTTTTCCCTAAAATCCTTGAGAATTGCGAATCTTTCGAGCTTGAAAAGTTTCTCTTTGACCTCTCTGTAGCGGATTGTGCCAATAATCTTGTCTTTTAGATAAACGAGATAGGTTTCGCTGGCTTTTTCTTCCTCTAAGATTTCGTCTTCGTGATATGAAACACCTTGTTCTTCTCTAAAGACAATTTGTCTGATATTAATTGCATTCCATTCATCAATAGGGCAGACGACTGGTTTTAAACAGAGTCCTTCTTGATTGACTTGTAGATATATTTCATTTCCCCAGAGATCTTCTTGTTGATAGTTGGAAATCATGGATAAGAAGTTTTCTTTGGCTTTAGGGAATTGTTTATAGATGTTATTTAACAACACTTTCACATCTTCTCTAGTGGTGTTCTTATCCGCAGGACAAGCTGATCCAACGACAAAGATGTTTTCTTCTTTAATGAATTGCTTAATATCTTTTTCGTGCACTAATAAGAATGGTCTGATGAAATCAATATCAGCGTTTTCTAGATGCATCTTTGGTGAGAATGTGGCAATTCTAGAACCATAGATTTCGTTCATTAATAGTGTTTCTATCGCGTCGTCTGCATGGTGGGCGAATGCGACTTTATTGAAATGCAATTCGTTAGCCACTTTGTTAATCGCCGCTTTCTTCATGCGTGAGCAGATAGAACAAGGAAGATGTTTTAATCCTTGTTTTTCTTTCTGAATAGAAAGAATCTGATATACTTCTTTACTATCATGGACGATAAGTTTTAACCCTAATGACTCACAGAATTCCTCTAATGGTTTGGGATTAAATCCTGGGAAACCAAGGTCTAATGTGACTGGTTGAATCTCAAATTCAGTATGAGAAAACTTGCGGTAGAGATTTAAGCAATATAAAAGGGCTAATGAATCTTTGCCACCAGAAAGACCAACCACAATCTTATCTCCGTGATTGATGAGATTATATGTTTGATCCGCCTTACGGATACACGCAAGTAATGTACGAATTGCTTTCATGGTGAGAAATATTATATTATCTAAAAAGATAAAAAGATAGTATGAACGGCTTTTTCCTCATTGATAAAAAAGAAGATTGGACCAGTAGAGATGTAGTCACAAAAATCTCTCATATTTTCCATGAAAGAAAAGTCGGTCATAGTGGAACACTTGATCCATTTGCCACTGGCCTACTTTTAGTGTCCATCGGAACTGCGACCAAAGCTAATGTCTGCCTAGATGGTTTAGATAAGGAATACATTGCTACATTAAAACTAGGTAGCAGAACGCTTTCTGGCGATAAAACTAACGAGGTAGTGGAAGAAAGACCAGTTAAAAGTCCGAGTAAAGAAGAAGTCATTTCTTTATTCAAAGAAATTATTGGACCACAAAAACAAGTTCCACCAATGATTTCAGCGGTGCGTTACAAAGGGCAAAAGCTATTTCATTTAGGTTTACAAGGCATAGAAGTGGATAGACCCGCTAGAGATATAAATATTTATGAACTAGAACTTTTAGATTTAAAAGAAGATGAAATTACTTTTAGAACTAGAGTGTCTAAAGGGACATATATCAGAGTGTTAGGTGAAGAAATTGCTAAACGATTAGATAACGTTGGCCACCTCATCTCTTTAAGAAGAACAAAAGTGGGTCCTTTTGATGTTAAAGATGCCATTGATACATTAGAAGTTAATGAGGATAAGTTATTAGACACATTCGATGTGTTATCCAAAACAACTGAAATTGTTATATTGAATGATAAAGACGCTATTAGAGCGAGCCACGGAGTGGCCTTTAATAGTGACTTATCTAGTTCACGTGATACAATACTTGTGGCGGATTCCCGTCATATGGTGATCGCCGTCTATAAATATAAAGATGGCAAATTTGTCTGTCAGAGAGGAATAAATGACTATGGAAATAATTCAATTTGAATTAGGTGATAAGTTAGAACCAGTCAATGATTTAATCCTATGTTTAGGCTTCTTTGATGGTGTGCATTTAGGTCATCAAGCCCTTATCAAAAAAGCAAAAAAAGAAGGTTATAAGTTAGGTGTCCTTTCTTTTAACCAATCGCCCGCTTTTGTGATGGGAAATAAATTAGTTGATAACTGCATTACATCTATCTCTGATAAAGCGGATTTATTTGAAGAAGTGGGTGTTGATTATTTCTATTTAATGGACTTTAACAAGGAAGTAATGAAGGCCACAAAAGATGAGTTCATCAACAAGGTATTATTAGCGATCAATCCATACCAAATCTGCTGTGGCCCTGACTATAAATATGGCGTTCGTGCAGAAGGTGATGTTGCCTATCTAAAACGTTTCTTTAATGTTAAAGTCAACGACTTCGAAAATCGTAATAATAGTAAGATTTCATCGAGAAATATTATTTCTCTCATAAAGCAAGGCGAGATGGAAGAAGTGACAGCGATGCTCGGCAGACCATATCGTATTAATGGAACAGTCATGGCGGGCTTTCATAATGGTCAAAAACTAGAATTCCCCACAGCGAATCTAAATCTCGAATATGAATATGTGTTCCCAAAGACTGGCGTGTATGTTGGATACGGCTATGTATATGGCAAAAAATATAAGGCCATCATCAACGTTGGTATCCATCCCACAATCGATCCTTTAGGCGCTCCTCTTATCGAGGTTCACTTATTAGATTTTGAAGGTAATTTGTATGGTAAAAATATCTTTGCTGAATTTATTAAATTCATTAGGGAAGAAAAGAAGTTTGATTCATTAGAAGCCTTAAAGATTCAATTAGGCAAAGACAAACAAAAAGCAAAAAAGATTTTGCAATAATATTGCATAATAGGTATTATATATCTCGGCGACTATCCCTCGGGTAACCGAATCCTCAACGATTTCCTGGGAGTTAGTTAAGAAACAAAAGAAGGAGGAAATAAGTTATGGCTTTATCAAAAGAAAGAAAAGCAGAACTCGTCAAAAAGTTTGGTAAAAACGAAAAAGACACTGGTTCAGTCCAAGTCCAAGTCGCATTATTAACCGAACAAATCAAAGCTTTAACCGCTCACATGAAAGCTAACCACAACGATGCATCTAGCAAACGTGCCCTTAGCGTCTTAGTCGGTCAACGTAGAAGTTTATTAGACTATCTCATCAGAACCGATCGTGAAGCATACTTAAAGCTCATCGTCGAACTCGGATTACGTAAATAATTCGATAAGAAAAACAGAAAAGTCACCGCGAGGTGATTTTTTATTTATAAAACTCTTTTAATTGAGTTTTATATGTTATATAATAGCGCCGTTGAAAATTAGAAAAACGAGGAAAAAAGAAAAATGAAAAGAGTATTCGAATTAGAATTCGAAGGAAAGAAGTTCGTCGTTGAGACAGGCGAAATTGCTAAACAAGCAGATGGCGCTGTCTTAGTGAGAT
>CAJOPR010000022.1 GCA_905236395.1 uncultured Bacilli bacterium | reverse complement strand
TGGTACCCTCGAGGCGACTCGAACGCCTGACCTACGGCTTAGAAGGCAGTTGCTCTATCCAACTGAGCTACGAGGGCATGTCAGCGTTTATTATAATAATGAAAACACTGTGTCATTTCAAGTTAATTATGAAGTTTATTATATAAGGCTTCCGCGACCTCTCTGGGAAGTATTTGGGAGAACTCTTCAATAGAAGCATTCTTTAAACTATCTAAATCTGAATAAGATCTATAAATCATTTCTTTTCTCTTATCACCAAGTCCTGGAATGTCATCTAAAATGGACACTCTCATGGCTTTATTTCTTTTCTCTTTATGGAAACTAATAGCAAATCTATGAACTTCATCTTGCATTCTGGTAAGCATAAAGAAGAGATTTTTGTTATTCAGTTCATAGATTTTACCACTTCCATCAATTAAACCAGCGGTTTGATGCTTATCATTCTTATATAAACCAAATAATGGGATATTAGCTCCCGCTTCTAAAAGCGCTAAAGCGGCAGCGTTAATTTGATTTAATCCACCATCTACTAAAAGTAGATCAGGCATTTTACAGTCTTCATCCACTAGTCTCTTATAATGACGATAAACAACCTCTTGCATACTCTTTAAGTCATCTCTTGCTTCATCGTGATTGATTAGGAATCTACGATATAGCTTCTTTGCTGGTTCACCATTCACAAATGCCACCATCGCACCCACAGGGAATGAACCTTGTAAGTGGGAATTATCAAATAATTCAATATGCAATGGAGTTGGAATATCGATGATATTACCAAGCTCCTCTAACATCTCTAACTTGTTGGCGTCTAATCTGGCGGATAAGAAATATTCATCTAACGCGTTATCTGCGTTCTCTTTTGCGTTGATGATTAGTTCGTGGACCTTACCTTTGGTAACATTCACGACATTTGCGTCCACCAAGCCATCTAAAAGCTCAATAACATTCTTATTGTTAATCACCACTTCACTTGCTGTTGGATACTTTTCATAGTATTGCAGCATCAAATCTGCGACTTGCTCTTCATTGTCACCAAATTCTTCCACGATAAAGACTTGTTTACCTAATAATATGCCCTTGCGGTATGTAAGAACCGCTAAAGCGAGATAGCCTTGTCTGGATGAAAAGGCAAATATATCTCTATCTTTCTTATCACTATTTTCAACATTTTGTTGAGTATTAATGTGATCAATAGAATCTAATAGTTTCTTATATTCATTCGCAGTTTCAAACTCCAGATTCTCACTAGCTTGTAGCATCTTTTGTTTTATTTCCGCTTTTTGCTTGGAGTTATTACCTCTCATGAAGGCCTTAATTTCTTCTCTTAAGCCATTAAATACTTCTTCATCAATCTTATTAACACATGGTCCAAGGCATTGCCCTAAGTGATAATAAAGGCATGTAGAAGTAGGAAGAGTTTGGCACTTCCTTATAGGAAATATCTTGTTTAATAAAGAAATTGTCTGATACGCTGCACCTGAATTAGGGAATGGTCCGAAGTAATCATAGTTCTTATCCTTATTATTTCTTTTAATAACGAGAATAGGATCTCCTTTCTTCTTTAAAGCGATATATGGATAATGGCTTCCATCCTTAAGCAAGACGTTATATCTCGGGTAATATTTCTGAATGAGATTCATTTCTAAAACGAGAGCTTCTTTTTCATTTGCCGTAATGATGGTTTCAAAGTATTCCACATTTGTGACCATCTTAAAGACTTTACCGGACTGCGGTCTTAAGAAATATTGGCTCACTCTTTTATATAAATCTTTAGCCTTGCCGACATAGATGATGTTGCCATCTTTATCGTGCATCAAATAGACACCAGGAAGGTGTTTAAGATTCGCAATTAACGTCTTAATTCTTTCGGTCATTTGAATATCACCACAGTGGCTCCACCGCCACCCTCAGAACCATCGCCAGCACGATAAGTTAAATCGCTTTGTTTATCTAAATAATCTCTGGTCATTTTGCGGAGAGCGCCGCTACCAAAACCATGAATAATTCTCACTTGCTTGAATCTCTTGATACGGCATGTATCGATATATTTGATGAGGGCAATTTGTGCTTCCTCAACGTGCATTCCAATGATGTTTAATTCAAGTCCAACTTTAGTATCAATAGCAAAATCAATGGAACTTGTTTTCCTTTTTGCTGAGTCTTTTTTAGGAGCATTTGTCTTGTGCAATTTCTCAATTTCCACATCATAAGCAAGTCCACTATCAGAAGACACATGCGCCTTATTTCCATTAATTCTTGTTACCCTACCATAAATGCTGAGAGAAGGGATCTCTACATAATCATTAATCTCAATTTGTTCGTTATAAACAATTTCTTCAGGAGCGTCTTGAAGATCATTAAATCTCTTCTTAATCTTTGCGACTTCATGGAGTTCCATTCCATCTTGATTGATGCTAGCGATAATCTCATCAATTTCTTTTCTGGCCTTATCAAGAATCTGTTGTTTTTCTTCCTTAACTTCATCCATGAGTTTCTCTCTTCTCATCTTTAAAGTGGATTCGTCATTTTCTAATTTCTTGAGTTTAGAATCAGCGTCTCTTAGTTTTGTTTTTGCTTCTTCATCAATCTTATTAGCTTCATCTAATTTCTTTTGGAGAATGACAATTAACTCATTGGTTTCGTCTGTGCTGTTTTTAGCGATAAAATCTTTAGCATTTGCCACAATTTCCTCGCAAATCCCATATCTTGTGGCTACATCAAGAGCATAAGACATTCCAGGTGCGCCTTGTCTAAATTTATATGTTGGAGATAATTTTTCCTCATCAAAAACCATTGAGGAATTATCAATATGTTTACTGATAAATGCGTATTCTTTAAGCGCGGAGAAGTGACTGGAAATCATCGCCAGACAATGTTTATCTTCTAAATATTTTACAATGGAAACAGCGAGTGCTTCACCTTCTTTTGGATCGGTTCCTGTTCCTAATTCATCGATTAATAATAAGTCCTTACCGCCTATCATTTGGGTAATTTCGCCAATCTGATTCATATGGGCTGAGAATGTTGACAAGTTATCACTCAAAGACTGATTGTCACCGATATCAATATAGATGTTTTTAAAGAATCCAAGTTCGGCTTTATCACATGGAACTGCTAACCCACACTGATTCATGAGTGTGATAATGCCAACAGTCTTTAAACTGACAGTCTTACCACCAGCGTTAGGACCAGAGATAATGACAATTCTCTTCTCATCATATAGGTGATATGAGTTTGCCACTACCTTCTTTTGATCAATGAGAGGATGTCTAGCATTTATCAAGTCAACAACTTGTTTTTCGGAGTTATCCGCCACTACTGCATTTATCTCATTTGCGTACAAACTTTTAGCAACTAAATAATCTAATTCAGCAATGATTGCGTTGTTTTTAATAATCTCTTTTTCTTGGAGCAAAACTAACGCTGTCATGGCTTTAAGAATCTTTCTAACTTCCTCATTTTCTTCCACCTTTAATGAGGTCAATTGATTGTTAATTTGGACAATTTCCATTGGCTCAATAAATGTGGTCGCACCACTATCACTGACATCGTAAATAATGCCGGGAACTTTGCTCTTACTAACGGTCTTTACTGGTAAGACAAAATGGCCATCTCTAATCGTCGCATTATCGTCATTAAGATACTTGCTATATGTGAGAGATAAAGATGCAACTTTTTGATTTAAAGAAGTCTCAATCTTTTTAATCTTATCTCTTATAGCTTTTAATTCCGGGGATGCTTTATCACTGACTGTTAAGGATGGAGTAATAACTCTATGTATTTCTTTCTCTAAGGCATCTAGATCGCAGAAAGAATCCACCTTAGATTTTAATCTAGGATAGGAAACATCTATCTTAGAGAAGAATTTGAGAATAGCTTTGCTAGTTAAGACATCATCAGCAATGAGATTCAAATCTCTAGGAGTCAATAAAGCGGTCTTTTTAGCCAAATCTATCAGGTATAATGCGTTCGCGCTTGTGGCGATAGGCATGACACCAAAACGATTGACCACGGACATCATTTCACTTAAATCGCTTAAAGACTCAATCACTTCTCTTTGAGAAGCAAACATTCTTAAAGAAGAGATTCTCTCTCTGGTTAATTCTGCTTTTGAATACTCTTTGATGGATTCTTGAATTTTTTGGAATTCAAATGTCTGATAAATGTCTTGCATACGACTATAATATCACACATATACACTAGATAACAAAGTTATGCTAGAATAATTCCAATGAAAGAATTTGTTACTATATCCGTCGATTTAACAAAGTTAGAAATCATTAGGGAATACTATTCCTCTTCTTTAGTCACTGCGACTGGAGAATATGTTGATTTCCAAGCTAAGGTCAATGATGTCACTATCACTGCTTATCTAAGTAAGAAAGAGACTAAGAAAATCACTTTCGTTGGTGAAGGGGCATTAAATGAAGCAAGAATCTGGGATATAGATGCAAAGCCATACGAAGAAGAACAATTAGAAAAAGCTAAACCCGCTTGGATGTATTTTGATGATCAAATCGGAAGCGACGAAGTCGGTGTTGGTGATTTCTTAGGACCGATGATTGTTGTCGCAACTTTCGTCGATAAGAAAGGTATCGCCAGATTAAAAGAATTGGGCATTCAAGATTCTAAGAAGATGACTGATAAGAAGCTTCTTGAAGTCGGTGCGATCTTAGTAAAAGAATTTAAATTCTCCAAACTTACGTTAAGTAACGAGAAATATAACGAAATGCTTGATAAAGGTGAAAACCTTAACTCCATGAAAGCCAAGATGCATAATCGCGCATTACTTAACATGCATAAAGAGTATCAAGATGTTTTAAACATCTTTGTTGACCAATTCGTCAAAGAAGAGACATATTATAAATACTTAAATGACGCTAAAGAAGAACAAGTCAAAGGCATCTTGTTTAAGACAAAAGGCGAATCTTGGTTCCCATGCGTCGCGCTCGCAAGCGTAATAGCGAGATATTCCTATCTCAAAGAGATGGAAAAGCTCTCAGAGAAATACAAAATGGAATTCCCTTTTGGGGCCAGTAAGAGAGTCACAGACTTCGCTGTTGAATTTGTAAAGCGCTATGGCGAAAAGGAATTATACAAAGTAGCAAAGAAAAACTTCGCCAATTACAGCGAAGTTATCGGTTACAAATTAGTGTAATTCATCAAGTATATTTTGGAAGTAAGATGGGATTTGAGTTTCAAATTCCATTTCTTTTTGTGTTCTTGGATGAATTAGTTTCAATTTAATTGCGGTTAATAATTGTCCACCACTATAAAGTTTCTTATAGCTTCTACCACCATATAAAGGATCTCCTTCCACAGGATGCCCGATATAGGAGAAGTGAACTCTAATTTGATGGGTTCTACCAGTCACTAAATGACATTCCACAAGTGTATGTTCTGAATATCTTTTGATTACATCAAAATTAGTTATAGCTTCTTTGCTATTTTCTCTAGAGACTGCCATCTTTTGACGATTGCGTTTATCTCTACCAATCGGCATGTTGATTGTGCCGTGGTTTTCTTTAATAACACCTCTTGCCAAAGCAACATAGGTTCTACTCATTGTGTGATCTTTGAGTTGCTCCGCTAAGAAGTTATGAGCTTTATCATTTTTAGCGACACAAATTAAGCCAGATGTATCTTTATCAATACGATGGACGATACCAGGACGTATTACACCATTGATACCACTAAGGTCCTTACAATGGGCCATAATCGCATTTACAAGGGTGTGCTCCCAATGTCCATTAGATGGATGAACCACCATCCCTTGTGGCTTATCAATAATGAGAATATCTTCATCTTCGTAAATGATGTTTAAGGGGATATCTTCAGAGGCAACTTCAAGGGGTTTGTCCTCAGGAATTTCCAGTTCAATAACATCTCCTACATTTACTTTAAGAGAAGCTTTGGCAACTTTACCATTAACAAGGCAGTTACCATCATCGATTATTTTAGAGATATAGTTACGGGATTTATCCACCATAAAAGCGACTAGAACTTTGTCTAATCGCATATTATTTTGAGATGCCTTTACTATGTACTTCTCCATTATTTGCTTTCGCTAACAGGCTTTTCTTCCTCTTTAGCAGATTCTTCTTTTGCTGGTTCTTCCGCTGGTTTTTCTTCTAAGCGAGATTGTTCTTCTTTAGAGAGAACTTTACCGCCAGTTTCCTTAACCTCTTTTGCTCTTGCGGCTTTAACGGTTTTGACCTCATCCACGATGAGATAAACTAAGAGGATTAAAGTACCGACAACAACACAGCTATCTGCGATGTTAAAGATGAATTGCCAGATACCGGCAAAGTCAATCCAGTCGACAACACCGTTATAAGTATTGTGTAAGAATACAGGTGTGTAGAAAATACGGTCCACCATATTGCCGAGTGCACCTACTGCCATGAGCATTAAGCAGGCTTTCACTAAGCTATTGATCTTTTTAAATTTCCAAACATAGAATCCAACGATTAATGAGAGACCAATAAATGCGATAACGCAATACAAAACTCTGTTAGCCATTTCGCTTGGTAGACCAAGACCAAATGCCGCTGCGGTATTGATGGAATAGTTAATTTGTAAGAATGGCTTCTCCGCTGTACCGATTAAAACGATTGGTTCGGTATGTGAGCTGAAATAGTTCACTACTAACAACTTTGTTGTTAAATCAATAGCGAAGAATATCACAAATAACCAAATGTAGCTATGGAAGAACCATTTGAGTCCATCCACCACTTTGTTCCAAAATGTTTTTTGTTCCATATTACTTACCTACAACTTTCTGGCAACGTTTACATAAGTATGTGCCGTCTTCTTGAAGTACTGCGTCATCTTCATAGTTCCAGCATCTCTCACAGAAATGTCCTGGGTGACGGATGACTTTGACTCTAGAGACTTCTAACTCTGCGCCGTCATTTTCTTTTATTACCACTTCACTAACGACAAAGGCTTTGGCTAAACCAGGTAAACCAATCTCATTAATGAGTTTTTCATATCTTTCTTTATCTTTAGTAATCTCTAATTCCACCTTAGCTTCTTGTCCAGAACCAATAACTTTGTTATTTCTGGCCTCTTCTAGGCTCTTTAAGACATCACTACGTAAAGCCTTGAATAATTCATATTCTTCCGCTAAACGTTCTTCCTTGGCCTCATAAATCTTATGTTTTGGATAATCTAAGAATTGAGCGTTCTTTTCTCTCTTACCAGGAAGGTTTCTATTAAATTCATCCATTGTAAATGGAAGGATTGGATTGAGGAGTCTTAATAAAGCTTCAGAGATGCGATACATCGCTGTTTGGACTTGTAATCTTCTCACGCTATCCTTTGCTTCGCAATACAAGATATCTTTGCTGATATCTAAATAGAAGGAAGATAAGTCAGCGGACATGAATGTCATAATCGCGCCAATCGCGGATGAGAAGTCATACCTATCGAAATCATCGATAACTGTGTTAATTAATAAATCCAATTTATTCAAAACGAATAAATCAGCTTTCTCAAAGCTAGATGCGGATTTCTTAGGATCAAAGTCCACTAAATTCCAGGAGAGGAATTTTAAGGTGTTCCTAATCTTACGATATTGTTCAGCGACTTGTTTGATGAGATTTTCACCAATGCGGACATCTTGTTGATAATCAACAATAGCCACCCAAAGTCTTAAGATATCAGCACCATAGACATTAGCGATCTTACTTGGATCAACACCATTGCCCTTGGATTTATGCATTTGTTCGCCATGTTCATCTAAAACCCAACCATGACTGACGACAGTCTTAAATGGGGCTGTATGTTCTGTAGCGACACTGACGATCAAGGAAGCATTGAACCAACCACGATATTGGTCACTACCTTCTAGGTATAAGTCACTTGGATAAGAAATGCCTCTATTTTTTAAACATCCAGACCATGAGGAACCACTATCGAACCAGACATCCATAATGTCGTTTTCTTTTGTGAATTCACCTTTAGGTGAATGTGAATTTTTAAATCCTTCAGGTAATAACTCTTTAGCGGTCTTTTCATACCAGATGTTACTACCATGTTCTCTGAATAATTTGGCAACATGGTCAAAGACTTCTTTTTCGACGATTGGAGTACCATCTTCGTTATAGAAGATTGGAATTGGGACACCCCACGCTCTCTGACGGGAAATACACCAGTCAGCGCGGTCTTTAATCATATTAACCATTCTGGTTTCACCCCAAGCTGGATACCACTTGGTTTGGTGAATAATATCAATTAATTCATCTCTAATTGGAGAGATAGAACAGAACCATTGGTCTGTCGCTCTAAAGATTAATGGCTTACCAGTTCTCCAGTCATGTGGATAGGAGTGAGAGAATGTTTCGTGCTTTAATAATGAACCGTTTTCTTCAATAATCTTTAAAACAGCGTCATTTGCTTGTTCATAGAACAAGCCTTCAATACCTTCGCCGGTTCCTTTCATCATATAACCATGTTCATCAACAGGGCAGTATGGATCTAAACCTCTTCCGGGGTATTTCATACAGACTTGGTAGTCTTCCACACCATGCCCAGGAGCGGTATGGACCAAACCAGTACCAGCATCATTGGTAACATGTGTTCCAACAATCACTAAAGAATCACGATCATAGAATGGGTGTTTGCACACTACGAATTCTAAATCGCTACCTTTAATGGTTTTTAATAATTTAACATCTTCAAGATCTAATTCTTGAGATAGTTTTTCTTCAAATTCCTTAAGGAAAACGAATTTTCCACGGCTTGTTTGATATTCACCATAAACGAAATCAGGATGTGCGGAAATTGCTAAGTTAGCGGGTAATGTCCATGGAGTTGTGGTCCAGATGATGAATCTCGCATCATTATCCACAGCACCTTTACCATCTTTCACTGGGAAAGCGACATAGATGGAGTGACTAACGACATCCTTATATTCAATTTCTGCTTCTGCTAAAGCAGATTCACTACTTGGAGACCAATAAACTGGTTTTAAACCTTTATAGATTAAGCCTCTAAGTGCCATCTTAGCGAAGATCTCAATCTGCTTGGCTTCATATTCTTTTTGAAGTGTGATGTATGGATTATCAAAGTCGCCGACTAAACCGAGACGTCTAATTTGTTCTTTTTGTCTCTCAACTTGCTTATAAGCATATTCTTCACATTTTTTACGGAATTCAACGATTGGTGTTGTCTTTCTATTAACACCAGACTTAGTGACTTGGTTTTCAATTGGAAGACCATGTGTGTCCCAGCCAAAAACAAATGGTGTTTTATAGCCTTGCATGTTCTTATAACGTACAACAAAGTCCTTTAGGACTCTATTAAGCATATGACCACAGTGCATATCACCGTTTGCATATGGAGGGCCATCATGCAAAACAAATTCAATCGCATCTTTATGATTGAGGTTCATTTCATCGTATAAACGTTCATTTTTCCATTTCTCAACTAAAGCAGGTTCTTTTTGCGATAGATTACCACGCATCTCGAACTCGCTTTTGTTCATTAATAATGTGTCTTTATAATCCATAGGTATTCACCTCATTGATATCTTATCGTAGTTAACTATAAGTTAATAAGACTTTTATGTCTAGAATTTATTTTCACAACAGAGTAGCGAAAATAAAAAAGAGCGACCAACGCCGCTCTTATAAATATTTTATATTTAGTCTTTTAAGAAGCTTGGAAGAATGGAATCGTCAGAAATAGAACTTTCTTTCTTTTCTTCTTCAACTGGTTTTTCTTCATCAGGAGCTTTAAAGAAGTCATCATGATCTCTACTTGGGGCCGCGAACACGGTCGGACGAGAGAAGTCGACCTCTTCTTCAAAGTCGCTGGCAATGACGCTGACTAAGATTTCATCGTCTAATTGGTCATTAATTGCCACACCGAATTTGACGTCGATATCATGTCCACTTGCATCAATAAGTAGGTTGACGGTTTCTTGAGCATCAAAGAGGGAAACATTAGGTCCACAGGTGACAGAAACGATTGCTCTTCTAGCACCAGTAATGGATGCTTCAAGCAATGGAGAAGATAACGCTGCATTAGCGGCATCTTTAGCTCTATTTTGTCCTGAACCTAAGCCGAATCCGATTAAGGAAACGCCAGCATCTTTAAGTGTATTTCTCACATCAGCGAAGTCTAAGTTGATGACTGCTGGTAAGAGAATTAAGTTAACAACTGTCTTAACAGATTGGGCTAAAACTCTATCAGATTCATAGAATGCTTGAGAAATTGGAGCGTTACCACTGGTCATTAACAACTTATCGTTACTAACAACGATGATGCTATCAACATTCGCTCTGAGTTTATTTAATCCATCGATGGAGTTAACAACACGTTTTTTACCTTCAAAGGTAAATGGTCTAGTAACAATAGCGAGAACTAATGCACCAGCATCCTTAGCGATCTTAGCAATAACAGGTGCAGCACCTGTACCTGTGCCTCCACCCATACCGGCGGCCACAAAAACTAAATCCGCGCCTTTAACGATCTCGCGAATCGCATCTGAGCTCGCCTCTGCGGCTTTCTCGCCCACTTCAGGCTCACCACCTGCGCCTAATCCGCCTGTGATTTCTTCGCCTAAGATAATGCGGTTTCTAGCTTTGCTAGTAGATAATGCTTGTTTGTCGGTATTAGCCACGAAGAATTCAACGTTTTGAATCTCATCATCAATCATACGATTGACGGCGTTATTACCTGCGCCACCGACACCAATAACAACAATTCGTGCTGCTGGTTCGAAATTATCTAAATCATAGTTTTCCATATATTGGCCTCCTATTTTTCTTCATCACGGGTCAATTGACCAACGTGAGGATGAGTTTCGTCATAAACATTTGGATATTTGCTATTAGCAAGTATCATACCTAAACAGTTTAGGAATGTGGGGTTTCTCGCACCTAATGTACGTGGGAGAACAGTGATAACTTTCTCGTTTGGAACCTTTGGTTCGATATAATCCACTAAACCGTTTAAGCGGCTGCCACCACCGATTAAGATCATCGGTAACGACTTAGCGCTACTATCATATCCCTTAAGCAATTCTTCTAAAGAAGAAGATAATTGCTTTAAGAAGATATCTAATTCACCTTTAATGATGTAATTGAGTTCATCAGCGTAGTGTTTCACTTCATTGCCTTCACCATCATCTGTAATACAGATTGGGGCTTTGAAATTCATCTCGCGTTTATCGATGCCATAGGTGATTTTATATTTCTCAGCGTCTGCTTCATTTATATTAAATGATTCAACAATTCTCTCTGTGATTCTATCACCACCCCATTCAAAGAAGCGGGAGGCATATAATTCTTTTTCACCCACCAAGGAGACTGTTGTGACATTGGAACCAATGTCCACTAGGATGTAATCGCTTGGTAAGTCTTCATAAGAACCTAATAGCTCAGCGGCAGCGAATGAAGAAACAACAGAACGTTTAATACTTAATCCGCCTGCGGTAAGCGCGGCCTTGTACTCACCGCTTATGCGCTTAGGTAATGTGTGTACCTTAGCGAGCACTGTGAGCGTCGTGCTTGATTCGTTAAGAGGCGGGCGAAGGAATGAACGTCCCTGATCTAATATGTATCTTTCAGGTGCGACATCAATTAATTGATTATTAAGTGGCAAGGCACCATTCTTAATTAAGGAATAGATATTTCTAATATCAATGTTACCGATCTTACCTTCTTCAGATAATACGGTAGTCACTTGCTTTGTTTGGAATATCTCCAAACCATATGGAGGTAACGCTAATAAGGCTTCGGAAATAGCAATCTTTAAACGCGCGCTTACATCTGAAATATTTCTGACTTCACTAATGGCCTTGGCTAACTTAGCCTGGTCAATAATAGAACCAGTTTCCACGATATGGCCATAAGGTTTTGTTAATGCATAAAGAATATAAACTTTGCCATCAAGTTCATATCCCACGACAAGCTTTAATTTCTTGCTTCCGAATTCAATTGCAGCGACTGTTTTTTCCATATTTTTATCCTAATCAAAGTTATTTTAATAACTATTATAAAAATATACAAGAAATAACATTATATGTTAATAAAAAAGTAGTTATTTTCGCTTTTGCTACTAATTAACTACTAATTTGCGACTATTTTGAATGTGAGATTTTTACACTATATTAGTTGTATTTTCTCTCGGTTTCCACTGCTCTTGGACGGGAAGATACGAGTCCGCTCACGATATTGAATGTGTTGCTAGCGAGTAGGAATGAGCCCACTACCATGGCACCAATATAGAAACCAAAGACGTTAAGTTTGAAGCCTAACACCACTAGCACAGCGATGATGGCGATCAACCATAACGAAACGATAATATTGAATTTCTTAATCATTGTAGCTTTCATATTTATTCTCCTCTGAGACACTCTCTTCCACGACTTCTGATGTATTTTCTTCAGCTAAGCCCATTGTATTTTTGGTCTTGTTTGCGTGGATAATGTAGGTTGGAACAGCAATGGCGAATGTCACACTGGCAACAGCTAAAAGACCGATGGAGAGTTTCTTCATCATATAGTAACCACCCTTATGGTTGGTCTTCACTAATTTGTCTTTCATGACCATAGCTGTTTCTCCTTTCTTTATTTTCTTTCGATAATTCTTAACTTTGCACTTACCGCTCGATGATTAATTTCTAATTCTTCATCGGTGGCGATAATTGGCTTTCTGTTGACTAATTGATATTCTTTCTCATCTTTGGTGAGGAAATCATATCGATTACCTTGTTCTACCGCATTATCTTTGAAGATGTTTTTAACAATGCGATCTTCTAAGCTATGGAAGGTAATGACTGCAAGTCTACCTCCATGAGGTCTTAGATATTTCATAACTTTATTTAAAGTTATTTCTAATACATTTAACTCATCATTAACGGCGATTCTGAGGGCTTGGAAGGTTTGCTTAGCGGGATGTCCGGCTTTGCTTAATTCCTTCATTGGTTTGCTCTTTTTGATGATTTCCACTAAATCGAATGTTGTTTTGATCGGTTTAGTTTCACGAGCCTTAACGATGTTCTTCGCTATTTGATAAGCGAACTTGTCTTCTCCATAGTCTCTGATGATTCTAAATATTTCATCGAGAGAATAGGTGTTAACGATTTGATAGGCTGTGAGAGAGGAATTTGTATCCATTCTCATGTCTAATGGAGCGTCTTCTCTATAAGAGAAACCTCTATATCCTTCATCAAATTGTGGAGAAGAGACACCTAAATCCATTAATATTCCATCCACATATTCGATATGTCTTTCATCTAAGATCTCATCAATATGCGAGAAGTTAGAATAGATGATTGTGAAATTATCTTTGATAGTTCTTAGATATTTTTCACTTTCCTTGATGGCTTCTTGATCTTGATCAACGGCGTATAGATGTCCAGAAGTTAATCTTTTAAGGATTTCACCACTATGACCACCTCTACCGAGAGTAAGATCCAGATATATTCCATCTGGTTTGATATTCAAACCATCAATGGTTTCTTTTAGTAATACAGGGATGTGTTTTCCCATATTAGTCGTTATCTTCTAATTCTTCAGCGATATCTTCGAATGAAGAATCAGCAGCTTTTTCATATGCTTCGTAATCGCTTCTGTTCCAGACTTCAATATGGTCTAAAGCACCGATGACGATTACTTCTTTGCCAATTTTGTATTTGTTTAATAGTTGTGTTGGAAGTAAAGCACGACCTTGTTTGTCGATATCAAGTTCACAAACAGATGCTAATTGCACTCTTAAATGAGCACGAGCATTTCTCTTTGTGAATGGAAGAGATTTAACTTCTTCCATTAAAGCGACAAAGTCAGCTTCTTTATAAATGGATAAAGCACCATCATATCCTTTTAGGATATATGCTTTAGCGCCAAGTTCATCTCTCATCTTGCTTGGGATGACGAGACGTCCTTTATTATCGAGATTATGAACGAAACTTCCGAAAAACATTTCTACCACTTTCTACCACTTTCTTCCACTTGTACTACCATTATAGAGATTTTGCTATATATAGCGCAAGGTATTTTTTAAAGAAAAATTAAAAAGAAAAGCCCGAATTAATTATTTTCGGACTTTGCTATGATATAACACTATGTGTTCTATTAGTCTTCAGTTTCGACACTGTCTAAAATATCCCAACGATGATCTGTGGAATTTTCTTTTTCTTTGACATATTCCTCTTCGCTGAGAATGCGATATTCTTTACCACTTTCTGGAAGTTTCGCGTTCTTTTTGACTATCTTCACCGGGATGTTTGCAAGTAAGATTCCAAGGATGTAACTATCAAGGTCAATAATGTTACCTTTTTCGTAGTAATTATCCTCGTCTTCTGGATCATCTGTGAAGTTCAATTCATCTTTGATTTTAAGCTTCAATTCAACATCTTCTAAACTATAAGCACAAACACCGATGACTAAGGCATTTATCTCTACTTCTATTCGTAGAATAGATTCATAGTCTGTAGCTGTGGCTTTAACCACACAAGAAGGGATGCTTTTGATATGAGTTGGATCAAAAGAGACAGAGGAAAAATCTATCTCTTCTTCATACTTTTGAGATACCCCATTTGTGAGTAAAGCACGATTAATTTTCATATTACATTCTGAGCTCAGCGTTATGTTGTTTGGTGAGTTCAAATTTGATGCGATTTTCCACTTCCACGATTTCTTTATCGGTCAATGTGTGATCATCACTGGAATAAGTGACACTGATAGCGATAGATTTCTTGTTGAATGCGAGGTTTTCACCTTCGTAAACATCGAAGACTTCTGCATCAGTAACAATACCTTTTCCAGTCACTTTGATGGTCTTAATCAAGTCTTTTGCGACAACTGATTTATCCACCAATAAAGCGAGGTCACGAGAGACGCTTGGGAATCTGGAAATTGGAGTCATTTTTGTGGTTGAAACCTTAGCGCTTAGTAATGAATCTAGATTCATTTCTAAAACCACTGCGCTGGTCTTGCCTAAATCATAGGCAGAAATTTGGTTTGGATGGAGCTCACCGAACTTACCGATGACTTGGTTTTGGAAGATAATTTCCGCGGATTTTCCAGGATGCAATTCTTCAAGGTGATCTTTGCATCTTTCGAATTTGTAACGTGAGGATTCAATACCTAACATCGCAAAGATGCCTTCCACTAAACCTTTCATGTGGTAGAAGTCATAAGAAATGCCTTCCATACTGCCTCTTCTTTCTTCTTTGCCCACTAAGAGGATGACTAAGTGAGTGGATGAAGAGGATTTGCTCATCATGTGAGCGGATTCAAATAAGGCTAAATTCTTATTCTGTCTAGCGACGTTATAAGTAGCCACTTTGAGTAAGGAATGGAGAATGTGAGTTCTAAATACTTCTCTTTCATCAGTGAGAGGATTTAAGATGACATAATGTTCTTCATTATTTAATAAATTAAATAAATCTTGCTCCTTTTTGCTGATCAAGGAGTAGGTAACACATTCATCTAAGCCTTTATCTAATAAATAGAAACGGATATTTCTGAGTCTATTTTGTTCTTGTGTTAAAGCACCTAATTTGGTGTCTAAACATGGGAGTTTAGATTTAACATTTTCAAAGCCTAATAGTCTGATGACTTCTTCGCTTAAATCAGCGTCACATGTGACATCAAGTCTCCATGATGGGACTACTGCGACAAAGGAAGCATCACCCATCATCACTTTGAAATGTAATCTCTCTAAAACATCTCTGATTTCTTTTGGAGAGAATTCGGTACCTAATCTACCGTTAATTCTTTCCACAGAAGATGAAATCTTCTTATCTTCATATTTTTCACTTTGATAAGTGATGATATCAGAGAATTCTTCACCATCGCATAAGTCTCTAATTAATTCTGCCGCTAAGTTAAGGACTCTTTCATATTGGAAATGATTTGTGCCCTTCACGAATCTAGAACTAGATTCACTAGCTAAGCCAAGTCTAGAGGATGTATGACGGATGGTCGCTCCGTCAAAGGAAGCGGCTTCGATATAGATGTTCTTGGTGTTTTCATCAACCGCACATTCAAGAGCACCCATGACACCACCTAAACACATTGGTTTCTTATTGCTGGTGATCACGATATCTCCAGGAATGACTTTATAGGTCTTTTCATCTAAAGCGACGAAATCGCCTTCATAGTTATCTCTAGCGATTAAATCTTCATGTGGTAATTTATCAGCATCATACATATGTAATGGTTGACCTGTCATGAGCATGACATAGTTACCAATATCTACGATATTGTTGATGCTTCTAATACCCATCGCCATCAAAGCGTCTTTCATCCATTTTGGAGATTCTTTAACGGTGATGTTTCTAATTTCTTTACCGGAGAATTGCGTGCACTTATCGGTCTTAGAACCAACGATTAATTTGCTATCAAAATCCACGATCTCTTCTGGCTCTGGGATTTCTACTTCTCTATCAAAGATCGCACCAATCTCGCGTGCGACATTATAAATAGATAATAAATCAGGACGGTTGGCCAAAACCTTTAAGTTCAAGACTTCGTCATCTAAACCTAAATATCCTAGGACATCTTCTTCACCAACAGGTGCGTCTTCTGGTAGTTCTTCAATACCAGATTGTTGGTATTCAGTAAGATACTTACTGTCTACACCAAGTTCTAATAAGGAACAGCACATGCCGTTAGAGGATTGTCCACGGATAACACCTGCTTTAATCTCGCCACCAGGAAGCTTCGCACCCACACGGGCCACGATAACTTTTAAGCCAGCGCGTGCGTTAGGCGCACCACAGACGATTTGCTCGACACCATATTTTTCACCTAAATCAACATTTAAAATGTGGAGGTGATCACTATCTGGGTGAGCCACACAAGTTTTAATTTCACCAATGACAAGATTTGTGCCACTAGCTAATCTTCTAATTTCTTCGACTTCGATACCAGCGAATGTCAAACCATTAGCAATCTCTTCAGCGGTTAAACCGTCTAAAGAAACGTATTTTTTCACTTCTTTTAAACTTACTAACATAGTTATTTCCTCGCTTTCTCTTAGTCTTTCTTCTTGAATTGATGTAAGAATCTTACATCATTGTTATAGAATTTACGGATATCATCAATGCCATATCTAAGGATGGCCACTCTTTCAATACCAATACCAAAAGCAAAGCCACTATAGACTTCTGGATCGTATCCATTCATCTTTAAAACGTTGGGGTGAACCATACCACCACCAAGGATTTCAATATATCCAGTACCTTTACACATATTGCAGCCTTTGCCACCGCAATTAGCGCAGGTAATATCAACTTCCACAGAAGGTTCTGTGAATGGGAAGTAAGAACTTCTTAAACGAATTTCTCTCTTTTCACCGAACATCTTTTTCGCGAATAACTCTAATGTCGCTTTTAAGTGTCCAATGTTGATACCTTTATCGATAACAAGACCTTCAATTTGAGCGAATTGATGAGAATGCGTAGCATCGTCATCATCTCTACGATAGGTCTTACCAGGACAAATGATTCTTATTGGAGCGCCTTTGGCTTTTTCCATTGTTCTCGCTTGAACTGGGGAAGTATGTGTTCTTAATAACGTGTTCTCATCGATGTAGAAAGTATCTTGCATATCTCTTGCAGGATGGTCTTTTGGAATATTTAAAAGTTCGAAGTTAAACATATCGGTTTCAATTTCTGGTCCATCAGCCACTTCAAAACCCATGCCTAAGAAGATCTCAGTCATCTCGTCTTTAACGATATAGAATGGATTCCTAGCACCTAATGTTTCATTTCTACCAGGAAGAGAAATATCGATTGTTTCTCTCTTAAGCTTAGCTTCTAAAGCTTTAGCTTTGATAGCCGCCATACGGGCTTCAATAGCTTCGGCAATCTTAGTTCTAACTTCATTCATTTCTTGACCAAAAGTTTTCTTTTCTTCTGGTGGTAAAGTAGCGATTTGACTACCCATAGAGGCTAGTTCACTCTTTTTACCTAGATAGCGGTTTCTACGTTCGTTAATATCTTCTAGTTCTAAGGCATTACGAATGTTTTCTAACGCTTCATCGAGAATTGCTTTTAATTTTTCATTTTTCATAAGCATTTACTCCTACATCAAATTTACACACGTAAAGTGATTATATCATAGTGTGCATATTTTTAAATATGAAAATGGTATATTTCGTTTTTATTAACGCAAATGGTTCATTAATATGCCCGCTGCAACAGCGACATTCAAGGAATCTATATTATTAATATCAATTTTTGTGACAATATCTGCACTTTCTAATGTCTCTTTAGAAACACCAGAAGCTTCATTACCCACAACAAGGATAAATGATTTTGGAGTTTCTAACTCTTTTAAGTCTTTTGCTTTATCGTTCAAAGCAGAAACAATGACTGTTTTATCTTTGCAGAATTCACTTAATTCAGCACGTAATATTGGGAGTTGGAAGATAGCACCTTTACTCGCAGAAACAACCTTCTCGTTATATGGATCACAGCTACCTTCAGACAAGATAATTGCATCATAAGAAAACGCCAATGCGGTTCTCATAATCGTGCCCACATTACCTGGATCATTCACATGGTCGAGATACACTACTTTATTAAGTCTTTTTGGCTTGCGTTCCACTATCTGACTAACAAAGACGATTCCTTCTGGAGAACCGGTAAGAGAAATCTTCTTTAAAAGATCTGGTTTTACTACATATTGAGTAATATCATTTGGGATGTTTTCTAAAGCTTTTAAGGTGAATATTTCTTTTACATTCTTAGCACTAAGTGCTAGCTCTAATGCTTTTTTGCCTTCAGCGAGAAATTCGCCGTACTCTTTACGGTATTTACTTTCTTTTAAACTGGCAGCGTGTTTAATCTTATTGTTTTCTTTGCTTTCAATATACTTAACCATTAGAATTCTCCCTTTCTCAATCTCTTATGTAACGCCTTGTAATCAGGGCAATATTTATAAACTACATCATAGAACTTCTTTGAGTGGTCTCTGACCTTGTCATGTGCAAGTTCATGGACAATTACGGAGTCGATAACTTCACGTGAATAATGGAGTAAAATCATCGAGAATGATAATGAATGAGTTTGTGAAGAATTGCTTCCATATCTCGTGGTCATCTTTCTCACATGAACGCTGTATGGCTTTTTAATCTCCATTACCTGTTCATAATATCTCACACGGTTTGTGATGTAGGGAAGAAACCATTTCTTTAATTTCTTATCTAGATCCGCTCGATCTTTATATTGGATAACGCTACCATCAGTGAATTTGATCTCACCAGATTCCTGTAAGGGCACACGTGTACCTAAGATATAGATAAAATCGCTTCCAGAAGCTATGCTTCTCGCATCCGCTTTAATGAGCTTATCAGCGAACTTATCTAAGCCCTGTACAATCTTGGCTTGCGTGACAAACATATAAGGTGCACTTACCTTAAAAACACCGTCTTTGTAGGTATATCTGATACTTCTCATTCTCTTACGAGTAACGATAACGGGATATTCAATTCCTTTATAAATATAAATGAATTCATTATTTGCCATGCCATAATTATATATAACTTGAATAAGTTTGTCCTGAAATATAGAATATTTACGGTTTATGGAAAAGATTTTAATCTCCGCATGTCTAGTTGGTGATAAAACCAAATACGATGGTAAGAGCAACTATAATGAAAAAGTTAAACTCTTACTTGAAAAGTATGAATTAGTGCCCTTCTGTCCTGAGATGGAAGGCGGTTTACCTTCACCTAGACACCCAAGTGAAAGAGTCAAAGATCGTATCAAAATGGATAACGGTAAAGACGTTACGAAAGCATTTGATACCGGTGCGGAGCTCGCTTTAAACATCTGTCTATACCTCGGAATTAAAGTGGCAATCTTAAAAGAAAATTCCCCATCTTGTGGCACACATAAAATCTACGATGGAACCTTCTCTCACAAGTTAAAAGATGGTATGGGAGTTACTGCAGAACTCTTAAAAATAAAAGGTATCACTGTCCTTTCAGAAGACGAGATTGATACCCTACTTTAATAAATTATTTCTAACTATTAATAATTAGTTTCTTGGCGGTTATAATTGACGCCAAGTTTTTTATAATATGCCTCTCTTAATTGTTTCCATCTATAACCTAATAATGGAAGCAAATTAAGGAATGATTGGAACGCTTTGATGAATGTCTTATCATCTTGTTTTTTACGATATTGATCTAGACGATGATAGACTTCTAAGAATTGGTCGGTCGCGTTATCCATATGTTTGGTGAGATTATAACTTCTTTTAGAAGTTTTAATATCCACACCTAATGAGAGGAAGAAATGTAGTCCATCAGCAAATTCGGCGAGGACAACATCATCAGCATCTGGGCCTTTATTAGACCAATATTTGAAACATCTTGTGGCGTTAGCGAGTTCGCCAATTTCCACTAGACAAGCCATGATTCTTCTATGTCTTGTGGTGGCGTAACTGATGTTATGGTTTTTCGCTATTGTGGCGTCTAATTCCGCTTGCGCTTTGAATAGTTCTTCAAGTTCGATTTTCGCCATAATTATTTAACCTTTTGTAAGTGCCAGATTTCTTCGGCGTATTGTTTGATTGTTCTATCGCTGGTGAACTTTCCACTATTGGCGATATTCATCAAACACATACGTTGCCAGCCCATCTTATCTTTGTAGAGTTTCTCCACTTTTTCTTGGGCTTTCACATAACTATCAAAGTCTTTGAGAATGTAATAACTATCATGGTTATTCATAATTTCATCGAAGATCATTCTGAACTTATCTGGCTTGTAGTTAGTCCATTCGCCAGAGAATAAGGAATCGAGAACGTTCTTAACACGGTAATCACCGTTATAGATATCCCATGGATTATAGGAACCATTACGGTTAAGTTCTTCAACTTCGTTATTTCTGAGGCCGAAGATAACTTCGTTTTCTTCACCAGCGCATTCAGCGATTTCAATATTCGCACCATCCATTGTGCCTAATGTCACCGCACCATTCATCATGAGTTTCATGTTGGATGTACCACTAGCTTCTTTACCAGCTGTGGAGATTTGTTCGGAGACATCCGCTGCAGGAATGATTAATTCCGCCAAAGAGACACCATAATTTTCTACGAAAACGACTTTTAAGTATCTAGAGATATCGTCATCGTTATTAATGATATTTGCGACAGCAATAATTAATTCGATAATCTTCTTCGCATACACATAGCTAGGTGCTGCTTTCGCACCAAAGATAAATGTACGTGGATAAATTCTAAAGCTTGGATCACTCTTCATTCTCTGGTAGAGATAGATGATGTGGAAGATATTGAGTAATTGACGTTTATAGGCGTGTAGACGCTTAATTTGCACATCAAAGATGGAATTCACGTTGACATCAATATCCAAGCTCTCCTTAATGTATTTAGCTAAGGCTTTCTTGTTATCGAGTTTAATCTTACCTAAAGCCTTTAAGACTTCTTTATCATCTTTGTACTTTTCAAAGCCTTTAATCTTCTCCATATTGGTAATCCAAGATTCACCAATCTTAGAAGAGATTAATTTCGCTAATTCTGGGTTAGCATTAATAAGCCATCTACGATGGGTAACACCATTGGTCTTGTTATTGAACTTCTCAGGCATGTATTTATAGAAGTCTTTAAATGTAACTGCTTTTAAGATTTCTGTATGTAATGCCGCAACACCATTGACGGAGAAGGCGGTATAGATAGCGAGGTTTGTCATATGGATTTGACCATCTTTGACGATGTTCATCGCATATCTTTCACCATCGTTAACACCTAATGCGGTCATTTGGATATTAAATCTGCGGTTGATTTCTTCGATAATCATGAAACAACGTGGGATTAAGTTTTGGACATAGTTAACTGGCCACTTCTCTAACGCTTCAGGCATAACTGTGTGGTTAGTGAACGCCATACATTGTTTGACTTCTTCCCAGGATTCATCCCAACCCATGCCGTATTCATCCATCATAACTCTCATCATTTCTGGAATGGCTAAAATAGGATGTGTATCGTTTAATTGGAACACGTAGTGTTCATGAATACCTTTTAAGGTCTTATGGTGCTTATAATAGCTCTTTAATGTGCATTGAATACCAGAGGACACTAAGAAGTATTGTTGTCTGAGTCTTAAGATACGTCCTTGTTCTGTGGAATCATCTGGATATAGACCATGACATAATTCTTCTAACGCTCTAAGGTAATCGTTAAAGGAAATGTCTTTTGGTAAATGGTGAGTGGTTGGTTCTGCGGACCAAAGTCTCAAAGAGTTAGTGACGTGGTTACGATAGCCGACAACTGGGACATCGTATGGAACAGCACGGACGACTAATGCATTCGCGGTTCTAATCGCATAACTACCATCTGGTTTTAAATAAGTCTCAGGATTTCCATAGAATTTGACTTCTACTTCGTACTTGGGACGTCTGATTTCCCAAACGTTTCCGTTTGTTAACCATTGATCTGGGAACTCTTTTTGTTTTCCATCAATGATTCTTTGTCTAAAGAAACCATATTGGTAACGGATACAGTTACCATGTCCTAAGTAACCTAATGAAGCGATGCTATCTAAGAAACAAGCGGCGAGTCTACCTAAACCACCATTACCTAAACCAGCATCACTTTCTTGTTCTTCTAATTCGTGGATATTGATGCCTAAGTCTTTAAGGCCTTCCTTAGCGACTTCGTAAATACCCATATTTTGCATATTATTAACGAGTAAACGACCAATTAAGAATTCCATAGAGAAATAGATAAGAGTCTTTTGGTCACGTTTAATGGATTTATTTCTGGTATTGCCCCAGTCCACGTTCGCGTAGTCTCTGACCATTTCTCCTAAGATAGCATATCTCTCAGAGATATGGCTGTCCTTAATAGAAACGCCGTAACGCTCTAACATGCGCTCGGTAAAAGCTTTTTTAAATTCTGCTTTGTTTTCAAACATATATGTTAAACTCCCTTATTTTGCTTTCTTGCTAGCTCTTTTCTTGGGTGCTGGTTTTAACTTAAAGATACAAGCACCTAAGCAAGCTAATTTGATGGTGATATGCGCTGGTAAACCTTCAAAACTACCTGGTTCTGATTTCACTGGTAAACCATTGTATTGTCCCCATCCACTATAAATATCCTTGTCGCTATTGAAGATCTCTTCATATTCGCCTTCTTCTAGGACTGGGATATTGATGTAGTCATAGTAGTTTGTGGTCATATTAAAGACAAACACTAAGACATCATCATCAACCTTTCTTTGAAATGCAAAGACAGATTGATCTTTATTATCTACCATAAGCCATCTGAATCTCTCTGGATTGTGTTCTTGATAGAACATGGCTTTATGGTATTTATAAATTTCATTTAAGTCATGAATCAATCTTGATAATGAATCATGTTTTGGGAATGATTTGAGATTCCATTGTAAACCTCTATTTTCATTCCATTCATCGAATGTACCTAATTCATTGCCCATGAAGTTAAGTTTCTTGCCTGGGTGTGCGAATTGGTATGTGTATAAGTTTCTAAGCAAGGCGAACTTCTGTTCATAATCGCCCCACATCTTATTAATAATTGTGCCTTTACCATGGACGACTTCGTCGTGGCTGAGTGGTAACATGAAGTTATCCGCGTAGAAATAGGCCATAGAGAATGTTAATTTGTTATGGTCGTATTTTTTATAGATTGGGTCTAAAGCGTAGTACTTTAAGGTATCATTCATCCAACCTAAGTCCCACTTATAGTCAAATCCTAAACCACCTTGTTCGGTTGGTTTTGTGGTTCCCGCAAATGCGGTACTGTCTTCTGCAATCATCATCACGGAATCGTGTGCGATATGCATCTTGGCGTTGAGTCTCTTAATGAATTCAACTGCACCATCGTTAAGTCCGATTGAGGAATCGCCATTGTAATAAATGATGTTGCTGACTGCGTCAACACGGACACCATCGAAATGGAAATAGTCGACGAAGTAGTTAATCGCGGACATTAAGAAGCTTCTGACTGGATCTTTACCTAAGTCAAATTGATAGCTTCCCCAAGGGGAAACTCTCCATCTATTGCTATATTCAAACATCTTGGTGCCATCGTATTCCGCGAGCGCCCATTTGTCTTTCGCAAAGTGCACAGGTGCGAAGTCGATAATCGCACCAATACCGGCTTGATGTAATCTATCCACTAAGGACATTAATTGGAAAGGATTTCCATATCTAGAATCGATAGAGAAGAAACCAGTTCCTTGATATCCCCAAGAACCATCAAATGGATATTGGACTAAGGGCATAAATTCGACATGGGTATAACCCATACCTTTGATATATGGGATTAATTTATCAGCTATTTCTTCATAAGACATCGTATGTCCATCTTCCGCTGGTCCATACCATGAACCTAAATGCATCTCATAGATAGACATTGGAGAATCGAAGTTACGAGTTCTACTCTTCATCCATGGATCATCGTGCCAGGCGAAGTTACGGTTATCAAATAATTTGGAGCAGGTTCCTGGTCTCATTTCGGAGTAGAAGGCAAATGGATCGATTTTATCAACATATCTATCCTGAGCATTTAAGAAGTGAAATTTATAGGATTGATAGTTTTGAAGTCCTGGGATAAATATTTCCCAGATACCAGCGTCATCAACTTTTTTAAGTTTATGAGCACCGACATCCCAACCATTCCATTCACCGATGACAGAGACATCTCTTGCGCATGGAGCGTATAGTCTAAAGACTACGCCATCCACGCCATCTTGATTCACAAAGTGCGCACCAAAATAGTTGTGAGCGTCAATGCATTGGCCCATTAAGAAGTCATATGTTAAACCGTATGCCATAGGAAAACCTCCAAATAACGATAATTCGTCATCTATATATTAACACACGCATATACAAGGAAATAAATAAATTTATTCCGCAGAAGTCGTTTTCTCTGCAATAAATGGATAGATGAAGAATACTAGGGCAATTGAACCAAAGAAATATCCAGCGTTCATGAAGTCATGAGCGAAAGACATCGATAAATAGTTCAAAGGCGGACATGTAAGCCCTAAAACATGCAAGGTGGAATAAATACCCACGAAGAAGAATAAGACGCTTAAAATGCCCGAAATAATAAGGGAATTGCGGGTTTTCTTTTCATCGTTATCACCCATTGTGAGCAACGCCACGATGGATGACTTGATTTTGAACGCTCTAAAGGCTAAATAGAAAACAATCGCAATCATGATTAAATGAAGGAATAAATAACCAATTTCTAAAATACTTGGATCACCACTATCATCAAATGTGTTATAGACAAAGCATCTCACTAATGAGAATCCACATAAAACGAATAGCCCACCAAGAACTAATAGAAATACAAGAAACAAAGTTTTTTCTTTCTTCATAAATCGCCAATGATTTTAGCATACTTGCTCTACAAGTTAAATGAAAAATGAAGGCTATTCCAAAAGGAAATCACCTTCACTTTCAGGACCACACCACTTGATTTCACTCTCCTGATGGACTATCATTAAAATGCGGTTGGAGATCCTTGTCCAAGGGATCCCCTTTTTATTTATCTCCTACTTACGTAAAAGGTAAATAATAACCGCAACTAATGATAGAAACATCAAAATTGTTTCCATCAGCTGCTCCTCTCGGGGCAACATGGGATGGCCTGAAGAATAAATGCGGCATGCGCGTTTACCTCCAGGGAGCAATTTCTTGCCCTCCTATATATAAATAGGCTTTGAGAAGCGACTTTTTTCTCAAAAAATTATTAAGTCATTTCTTTTAATCTTTGATTAATATTTTTAAAGAAAATAAAAAAGGTGATGTTTCCACCACCCTTTTTTGAGTTGTTTATTACTAAACTTCCTCTTCTTCTTTTTCCTTAGCCTTATCAGCGTGCTTCAGGACTAAGCCAAAGCTCACTAATGTGGCCATTGAGAAGACATAAGCAGGAACCGCTGTTCCAACGTAGAAGGCTGAGTTCTGTTTAGAGATCTTAACGAAATCTTGATAAACAGTGTACCACCAGTAGACTTCACTCTCACTTTGCTCTTGAGGAACCGGATTACCAGCTTCATCTTTTGGCAAGTGACTGAGCGCGGTTAATCTGACCATTTCAGAGGCTTGGTGTTTAGCTTTGTTATATTGTGCCGCTGTATAGAACGACAGAGACAAAACTGCACAGCCACCGATAATGGCGACGTAAGCGAGGAGGCGTTTAGTTTTCTTAGAAACTTTCATTTTCACTTCCTCCTAATTATTTTTCGCTTTTTTCCTCTACTGGAGCTTCTTTAGCAGGCTTTTCTTCCTCTTTGGGTTCTTCAGCCTTTGGTTCTTCTTTTGGAGCAGCTGCTTCTTCTTTTGCTTTCGCTTCTGCTTCAAGTTCGAGTTTCATCGCGTCTGGACCATAGATTTCATCCACTAAGAGGTTGCGTTCGTTTTCTGGATCAAAGAAGTGCATGGCTTTACCTTCGAAGGTAATGTTGATCTTGCTGCCCATGACCATCTTTTCTCTTTCTTCTTCGCTTAAGTTAATGGTTGGGATTCTCACAACGAGTTGTGTTCCGTCTTCAGTAGCGACGTGTAAGTGATATTCACTACCCATCATTTCGTTAACTAAGATTTCCACTGGAATGGCACCCGCACCACCTTTAGCGAGTTGGACGTGTTCTGGTCTGACACCTAAGATTACTTTTCTAGATTCGACCTTACGTTCTTTTAAGGCTTTGCCTTTTTCACCATCAACGACTAATTTGCAGCCGAATGGATTGACGGAATATTTGCCACCTTCGTTTACGAGGTCACAGACGACTGTGTTCATCATAGGTGCACCGATGAATTGCGCGACGAATAAGTTCGCTGGCATATCGAATAATTCACTTGGTGAACCGACTTGCATAATATAACCATCTTTTAAGCAAACGATTCTATCACCTAAAGTCATAGCTTCAGTCTGATCGTGTGTAACGTAGATGAATGTTGTATTAATACGTTTTCTTAAGAGAATGATTTCCGCTCTCATTTGGTTACGTAACTTCGCATCCAAGTTAGATAATGGTTCATCCATCAAGAAGACTTTACAATCTTTAACCATCGCTCTACCGATAGCAACACGCTGTCTTTGACCACCGGATAAGGCTTTTGGTTTTCTTGTTAAGTATTGAGTAATACCGAGCACTTTAGCGGCGCTGGTCACTCTGTCATAGATTTGGTCATTAGTATAACCTTTTTGTTTTCTTCCGTTAGCGATTTCGTCTTCAAGTTTCTTGATCTTTGCGTCAAGTTTCGCCACTTTATCTGGGGAAGATTTCTTTTGGGCTTCAAGTGCCTCAATTTCCTTCTTGGCAGCTTCTAATTCGCTCTCGCTTAAAGGCATCAATCTTTCCTTCTTGTCGAGACGTAATGGGAAGGCCATGTTTTCGTAAACAGTAAGGTGAGGATATAAGGCATAGTTTTGGAAGACCATGGAAATGTGTCTGTCTTTTGGCTGTAAGTCGTTAACGACTTCTCCATCAATCGAAATAGTACCAGCGGAAATCTCTTCAAGACCCGCGACCATTCTTAGTGTTGTGGATTTGCCACATCCAGAAGGACCGACAAACACGATAAATTCCTTATCTTTAATGGAGAGATTAAACTTGTGAACAACCTCTACATTACCAGGATAAATTTTCTTTACATCTTTTAATTCTACAGTAGCCATAAATTAGCCTCCTATCCTTTAACTGCACCACCAGTAACACCCTCAACGTAGTACTTCTGCAAGAACAAGAAGAGGATCATAACTGGAATAGCGACGATGACACCAGCTGCACAGAAGTGTGTGAAGTGGGCACCAATGTTTGCGGCGCTTAACCATGAATTAAGACCTGCCGCGACGTTCATACCTGCCTGACTACCAAGCGAGACTGTATAGGCGAAGACGAAGTCACCCCAAGGTCCCATGAATGATGTTAAGACGGTATAGATGAGAATTGGTTTACAGAGAGGAATGATAACCTTAACGAAGATTTGCATTCTATTAGCTCCGTCGACCAAGGCCGCTTCATCAAGTGATTTTGGTAACGTATCAAGGAAGCCCTTAATAACGTAGTAGCCCATACCTGAGGAGGCGACATAGACGAGGATTAAGCCCGGGACAGCGTTGGCACCGGTTAATCCGATTGTCTTTAAGATTTGATATAAGACGATCATTGTTAAGAATCCAGGGAACATACCAAGGACTAACATGATGTTCATCAAAGGTTTTCTAAGTGCGAATCTAAATCTTGATAATGTGTACGCCATCATGAATTGCATCACTGTCTGAATAACACAGACGAACAAGGCGATGATGAAGGTATTGAAGTACCATTGTAAGAAGTTAGTTTCACTAGAGAAGAGATAAATGTAATTATCAAATCCCCATTGTTTTGGGAACACATAGCTTGTAACACCAGTGTTACCAACATCGAATGATTTTAATAGTAAGAACACGAATGGAAGTATCCATACTATGGAGATGATCGCTAAGACAATGTAGCTAAGCGTATTGACGATGATCTTCTTTTTAGACATCGACATGCTGCGTTTTTCAGTTGCCATATTATTGGAATTCCTCCTCATTACGTGTAGATGGAATAATGTTATAGATAACTAAGGATAAGACCGCGACAACGATGAAGACCATGATACCGATAACCGCTGCTAACTTATAGTTAGTGTCGTTAACCGCAAGGGAGAACAACCAGGTAATCAATAAGTCAGTCTTACCAGCATTGCCATAGTAGTCTTGAACTTTTGGTCCACCACCAGTTAAGAGGTAAATGACGTTGAAGTTGTTCATATTACCTGTGAAACTGGTCAGTAAGTATGGACCGGTTATGAATAACATATATGGAAGGGTAATCTTGCTGTACTGTTGCCATGCACTCGCACCATCGATATTCGCTGATTCATATAAGTCAGCAGGAATGTTCATTAAGATACCTGTAACAACAAGCATCAAGTAAGGAACACCGATCCAAATATTGATGACGATAACGGTGATTCTGGCGATCCAGGCGTTACCCCAGAAGTCGATAACGATCTTTCCACCACTAATTAGTCCTAAGATACCGTTGATAATACCATCGGTTTGGAACATGTTAGAGACGAACAAAATCGAGATAAATTGTGGAATCGCGATAGAGAAGACGAGAATGGTTCTCCATAACTTCTTTAACTTAATTCCTTTCTTATTAATGAGCATAGCCACTAACATACCTAAGAAGTAGTTGGTGAATGTGGCGAAGAAGGCCCACACTAATGTCCATAATAAGATTTGACCAAAGGTCATTGAGAAGCTAGCTCCATCACTATTAGTCCACTGGAATAATAGAGCGAAGTTATCAAATCCCACCCAACCAAATAAATTTAGTGGAGGGAAGTGCGATTTATCATAGTTGGTAAACGCCACGAGGATCATGAAGAAGATTGGTAAGACTGTAAATACCAAGATACCTAATAAAGGTAAACCTAATAATGTCTTATAGAAGTCTTTATCAACAAGCGCTCTGACATCATCTTTCGCGCTTGCTAATTTCTTCTTTGCTTTTACGTATTCTTCACCAATCGCATTTTGTTTGACATTGAGATACCAAGTATAAATAAGAGCAACGATAAAGAAGATGGTTAGAACACCATATAGCATGATGTTAAATGAGTTTTCACCATAGGTGATTGTTCCTGTTTCTCCATCGATTGTCGAACCGGTTTCACCCAAAATATACAATCTACCGAGGTAATGACCGCCGAAGAAAATCATATAAAGGATAAACACTAATTCGAAGATGAAGAACAAGATACCTCTTAACCATTGCCCTCTAGCGACAGAGCCAAAGCCCATTACAAAGTAACTGACTTTTGTTTTCCAATCGCCTTTTACGAATGTGACACCGATAAATTTAAACCAGTTGACCACACACCAGAAGCCTTTTTTGAGGCCTGCCCATATCTTTTTGCCTAAGTTCTTAAACCAGCCAGGGATTCCTTTAAAGAAGTTAACGAAACCGTGACCAAATTTTTGAATCTTGTTCAGCTTAAGATATTCAAGTTCATTCTTTTGAGCCATTTCATTCCCCCCTTATTAATCGCTGTCGAGCAATTCTTGAAGACCATTTTCATAGTTTTGGAGAATTGTTCTTAATTGTGCATCAGTCGCACCTGCAGTAATCGCTTTAGCGGTTGTCGCTAAAGCGGTGAACCACGCACCTGGACATTGTCCTTGTGGTTTGGCAAATTCGTGCTGTGCTTTTAAGGCTTGTAAACCATCATGTGCTAAGACTGCTGGATCTTCCGCTGCTTCTTTATTTGTTGGGCCCCAGTTAGCTTCATTAAATCTTTCGACTTGAGCAGCTTCACTAGTCAAGAATCTTGCGAGTTTTCTGCAGACTGATGCTTTTTTAGCATCAACTTGAGGTTTAACACCTAATAATTTGTAACCATCAAAGCTAGATAAATGATAGGTTGCATCATCAACAGTGAAACTTGGTAATGGAGCGCATCCTAAGTTAGTACCTAAACGTTTTTTAGCTGTGTCATATTCCCAAACACCAGAGACAACCGCTGCGGACTTATCACCGAGCTTACTAGCTTGGGAGTTAGTCGCGACTAAAGATTTATCATCGAGTTGTCTAATCGCTTTAGCGGCTACTAATCCAGCGGCAGAATTATAGGTATCGTGATAACCTGTAAACTTACCACTTTCAGAGTCGATATCCCATGAGGAATAACAACCTGTAGCCATGAAATATGAAGCAGCATAGAAGCCGTTGCTTCTAGCTTCGAAGTTAAGTGTCTTACCAGCGGATTTACAAGCTGCTAGTAAGCTTGTCATGTTTGCGGCCGCTGCATCACTGATAACACTCTTATCATAATATAAGAAGTAACCGTTATCGGATGTGATTGGGAAGGCATAAACATCATTATTGACCTTTGCCGCGTTAATCGCGCCTTGATCCATTGTTTCTGTTAAATAGTTAACATAAGAGGAATTTAGCTTTGCTAATGCACCACCGACCTTCAATCTGGATAACTGGTCTTGCGCAAAGACGAAGATATCAGCACCATCTTGTGGGTCTTGTAACATTGAGCTTGCGGCGTTGCCTTCACTAACTGGTTCAACTGTGGCGTTGATGTTATATTTACCACCACTATTGTTCACGAATTGACCAATTTGTGATTTGGTTAAATTAACGATACGATCGTCAACCCAGACTTTAATATCGTATGAACCTGTATCATCGATATCATCATCGTATTCATCTCCACCAGCAATCACTAAACCTTCAATTGTGTAAACGTATTTAAAGTTACACGCGGATAGTAATAAGGCTGGAGCTAAGAGAGCTAATCTAGTAATTCTTTTTAAATTCATAACTCGCCCTCCTATTTATTCACCCAAATGCCATAGAGATTTAAGACATTGGATTGTTTGTAATCTGTGGAGAAATCCCATAGATGTTCTTCATCAATAGATGAAGAGAATTCACTGTATCCAATAAATGTTGGATAGAGTGGATCACTAGCGATACCTTCGCTAGCTAATTTTGCAATTGTTGCAGCGCTTGTTAAGTCGGCATCTGCTGGACAGGAACCTAATGGTTCTAGCATATACCATCTCATAGAGAAGATTGGTGTATCAGAGTGGGTGTTGTCGAAGTAGAAGTTGACTGTCATGTCTTCTTCTTTAACTTCTGGATCTTCACCTGGGTATGGGAATGCCGGTTTATAAATTTCGCTGCTCGCGCATCCTGCCATGAGAGGTAATAATGCGACTAAGAATAATAATTTCTTGTTCATATTCTTACCTCCTATTTAGTGTCGTGTACTTGGATAAAGTTGTAGTTTTTCGGGAAGAGATGATATGTATCTTTCCATTCACTATAGCCATATCCAAATTTTGGATCATTTGGATCTACTAATTCATTAGGATCACATCCAAGGAATTCGTTATCTGCACCAATGTTAATTGGACCAACAGCCACAAAGATGACTGTTTTGTTCATTCTAATTGCGACACAGTTAGATAAGTCAGTTTGACCTTCTCTAGACCACCAACGTGTACCAATGCTGCCCATAAAGTCTTCGACTTTGTCAACGTTTGTGCCACGTTTTAAGATGCTCTTACTGTGTAAGGCAACGATGGACTTAAAGACATCACAGTAATTGAATTCAGCATTTGCGATAGTACTTGAGAACGCACTGCCATCTTTTTCACCCTTGAAGGTCACTTGTTTTTTGTTGTCCCATTTGAATGCATTAGCAGCAAGTGGGGAGTTATAGGAGTTATGGCTAATCAAATTGCCATACATGCTTCTATAAGAATCTTTATCAGCGACTTGGGCTGTGTAATCAACTGTGCCATCTGCAGATTTGATAAGTTTACTTCTCATGAGTTCTTCACCACCAAGGATGAAAGCCACACCATTAGAAGCAAATGTTAAGGCGTGAGCTTGAATTGAAGCTCTTAAGATGCCTTCTGCAATGTTTGCTGGGGCAATTGGATCAACGCTTCTAGATAACATTGTCTGGAATAATTGATCGGCAACTGTCCAGTTATCGTGACAGCTAACATAGTTAACTGTTTGTTCTGGGAATCTACCAGTGGCATCACCATTATTTGGTTGGCCATTACCGAAGACACCATAGTTCATGCCCCACATACCTGCGGTCACGCTATTAACGATGTCATAACGGAAGTCGCCACCACCGACCCAGTTACCACCTTGGACCCAACCGGTTCCAGGATAGCCTGCACCACCACCGTCGTTAGAACCTCTCACTGCATTACGGAAGTTATCATTAAAACCACCTAAGTAACATTCGTTAGAAGCACCACTACGGAAGTTATTTGTTTCGTTATAAACTTGCCATGTCATAGCACCATAGTTAGATTGTGCTGGTTTGCCATAGTATTCGTTCCATTCATCAGAACCTTCACCATGGTATCCACCACTGGTCCAACCTTCACCATAGAGGTAAATGTCTGGATCAATCGCATAAAGTGCTTTCTTGGCTTCGATCATCGTACGGAAATCGATAAGACCCATTAAGTCAAATCTAAATCCTTTTACTTTATAATCGGTCGCCCACATGCATAAGGAATCAACAATGAATTTTCTCATCATGACTCTTTCAGAAGCAACTTCGTTATGGCAGCCTGAGCCGTCCCATAATTCGCCTGCTTTGACTGTGGATGTTTGTGGATTACCATCACCATCAGTCCAATGGTAGGTGTAATCCTTCATTGAATATCTGAAATAGTATCTTGGCATTAACTTATGGAAGTTAGAACCAGTTGCAGATGAAACGTGGTTATAAACAACGTCCATAATAACTCTGGTATGTGCCTCAGTTTGAGACATACCCAAGACCATTTCTTTAAATTCTTTAACTCTTGCGTAACCATCGTGTGGATCAGATGAGTATGCGCCTTCTGGAATGTTATAATTCAATGGATTATAACCCCAGTTATATTTTTCTTTGCCTTGTTCAGGAACTTCGTTGTTATCATGATCAAATGTTGGCATGATTTGCACTGCATTAACACCGAGACCATCTAAGTGATCATAACCTGTCTTCTTCCAGAATTCGTCACCAGTTTCACCTTTTAAACGAGTGCCTTTTTCGACGAAGGCTTTATATGTACCTGGTTTCTCTGTACCATTCCAAGAAGCATCGCCTGTGAAGTCTTGAATGTGGACTTCATAGATGGTTAATTCTTGTGGTGTTTCGATATCATAACCAGTTTCGCCATCCCATTTTGTCTTGAGGTTGTTCCAACCTTCTGGTGTGACTTTCGCACCGTTCTTATCATAGATAAGACCACGTAAACCATTAGCACCAGCACTGGTGGCGTATGGATCCATGACGACGTTTGTACCTAAGGTATTATCGACTTGGTAATTAAAGTATTTGCCTTCTAAGTTACCATCGATTGTGACTTCCCAAATACCACCGCTTCTATATTGCATATGATAGCCGTTGTATTTGTCGTAGATCTTCTTGGTATCTGCGTCTGTGGAACCACAGTATTCACTGGATGTATCCTTGTCATAAACAAGAACATTCATATTAGCACTGACTGGTGACCACACTCTGAATGTTGTAGATTCAGCTGAGTAAGTGACGCCCAATTTCGCATCCTTATTCGCGTTTTCATAATGTGTGTGGAAATAATCAGTGTCATATAGTTTATCAAAACCAACTGTGACGATCTTGCTTAATGACGCCATATCTGGGTCACTATCAGTGGATGGGTCATGGGATTCTAATGAATAGACAACATTGATATGTGCGTCATATTTGAAGCTAATCTTGAAATCACCTGTACCGACACCCTCTTTAACGAGGTACCACTTTTGGTAATCAGCACGTTTCTTTGGTTTGATCTTAAAATATGTTTGATCGTATGCGTATAATTTCCAGTTGACACTGACTGTATCACTTGTGAGTGTACATTGAATTGTTCTCCAGTCAGTGAATTGAGCGAGAGCAACACCGTGGACTTTGGTCTTAGCTTCGCTATCTAAGATAGCAATACCACCGCCAGCCGCAGGCATTGTCCATAATTCACAGACATTGTCGGCGTTAACAGCAGCTGGATAATCAGCGTATCTAATGAACATATCATCTGATTGTCCGCCCCAGTTGAGGTCTGTCTCACTCCTTAATGCATACTTAATAATGAAATACATACCTGAACGATTAGCAAAATCGGTGAAGTGACTATCATTCTTGAAATCAAGTTCAATGGTCATCATAGTCTTGTCAGCGCTCACGGACATAATTCCATTAGGATTGTAGGTCTCGCCGAATTTCATGTTGTACTCGGCGCCGTCAACTCCCGTTACCCAGAAGTAGAAGGCTCTTTCATCATTGCCTCCACCTTCGTTGTAGTAATGGAGAATGACTTTATCAACCACGACACTTACATCCTCGTCTTCGTCGTCATCACCATCACCGGAGTACTTAAAGTCTGGCTTATCGTACTGCGCATGACCGGTGTCTTGGCTAATGATCTCAGTTTTATGAGACCACTTCTCAGCAATTACCGCTGCGGGAATCGCTGAACTCGCCAAGGCGAAGACAAAGAAAGAGGGTAACAAGGTTGATAAGACTTGTTTAACTTTTTTCATAAGTCTGTCCTCTCCTTATAAAGTAGTTAATCCACTAGTTAGTAACTTAAAGTTATTCCTCTGATAAATCTAACTTTAATTTGCTATCTAGCTTCCTCAGTTTAAACGACCAGTTGATGTCGTTAACTGTGCCAGGACAATTAATCCTAGCTTTGTCGTCTAACTTCAATAAATCTTGATACTGGAATATCGTCATTAGTGAAGGTAGGGACAAAATGTATTTAAATACGGAGGAGAATAAATTGGCGTTCTTTCCGAATTTAACCTTGAGAAAGTCGACATTTTCTTTCGGCAATGTCTTTAACCAACCCATGAGTGTTTGATTGTCATGGGTACCAGGATAGACAATTTGTCTATTCGTGCTCATCGCCTTCTTATCGAAGATCGTAAATTCGACGATGTACATGCCTGGTAAATTGTAATGGTCTCTTAGCTCTAAGACTGATGGGAATAAGCCCCCTAAGTCTTCCGCGATTAATTTAATATTAGGATATTGTTTATATAACTCGTCGAAGAAGTCATAGGCAGGACCATTCTCCCATTTGCCTCTTCTAGCGTTACTATCCTCCGCAGGAATGACGCAATATGTGTCAAACGCACGGAAGTGATCTAATCTTAATAAATCGCATGTTTTCATATATGACGCTAAACGTTCGATTAAGAAGTGATACTTATCTTCTTTCATCTTTTTAAAGTCATATATTGGGGTGCCCCAGAGTTGACCATCATCACTGAAGGCATCTGGTGGGCAACCACTCACCACTGTTGGATGATATAGTTCATCAAGTAGGAATTGGTCTCTATTTAAGACGCAGTCGATTGAATCGATTCCCACATAGAATGGACAATCCGCAATAATGGTGACATTTTTCTTTTTCGCGTACTTTCTGACTTTATCCCACTGTCTGAAAGCAATGAATTGTTTGAAAGATTCAAATTCCACGATATCTTCGAATTCTTTAGGAGCTTTCTTTAGATTTAACAAATCTAAATCGTCTCTTCTCCATCTATTCCACATAACATAGTTATTTCTTAACCTTAATGTGAGGAATATGGCGTACGGCACTAACCAAGGATTTTCTCTTTTGAATTTAAGGTATCCTCTATAAGGCTTTTTCATGAACTTTTTATAAGCTTTATAGAGATATTTATCCTTAAACCATAAAGTTCTTTGGTAGTCCACTTTCGAAGTGTTTTTTTGGAAATTTGGAACTTTCTTCAGTAGCCCTTCTTTAACTAATAAGTCTAAAGAGATATATCTTGGCTCTAAGGCATAGGAACAAGTGCTCATATATGGTGAATTACCAGGTCCCACTGGATTAAGTGGGAGCACTTGCCAATACCTATAATGATTCTTGGATAACCAATTAATAAACTTAAAGGATGGGTATCCAAAATCACCGATACCATGATTGCCCTCTAAGGAGGCTACTGGAAGTAAAATGCCTAAGTTATTTCTCATAAAATTAATTCAAAGAATTAAGCTTTGACTGACCAAGTGATGGAACATCCATCCCAACCATCGCCTGCTGTGGCTAAATTTTTGCCATCAGTTGGGACTGAGTGGAAGCCTTGATCTTGAGCTGGGGATTGATTCCATTTATCTGTCCAGCTACCAGCAGTTGCGGTTGAACTCAAACGAACAAAGATGACTTGTGTTTTCTTTGCACTATTATCAAATTCGTATATACCGTCACTATCGCTATCTGTGCCCATTGCCCAAGTTTCATCGGAGAAATAGATAGCGAATTTTGCGCCATCGGATTTCCAACTTGCGTTAGGGGCAAAATAGATTGTGGTTGGTACTGAACTTGGATCTGGTTCTGGTGTGGAGCCACCAGCTAAACCAATGTAAAGTTGGTCAGCTTGGTATTTTGTTTTGATGTAGATGTCAACTGCATCAAACGTTTGAATGACTGCGTACCAAGTATCACCTTTGGTGATATATGCACTTGGGTTGCTACCACAGGAATATGGGTCAAGTTCGACTGTCCATCCAGCACTGTTGCCGAAATCATAGATTTGGAACTGTTGTCCTTGGACAAGTCTGAAGTCATCAATCTTATATTGATGGTAATCACCATCCATGCCAACATCTGTTGATAACTTGTAGTATGGTTCAACACCTGCTTCGGTCTTGAACAAGAAACCGAAACCGGAATCTGGTAAATCACCAGGTTCTCTTTCTTTACCGATGTAAAGTTGGTCTTCACCGAGTTTCAACTTGATATAAATATCGATTGCGTTGAATGTCTCATTAACTGTGTACCAAGATTCGCCTCTGGTAATGTATTTGTCTGGTTGTCCACCACAAGAATGTGTATCTAGTGGCACTGTCCATCCAGCTTTTTCTCCAAAGTCATATAATTGGAACTGTTGTCCTTGAATCATTTGGAAATCAGCAATTTTCTTTTGTTTAAAGTCGCCTTCATCTTGTGCATCAACCGCCACTTTATAGTGAGGTGTTTCTTTAGTGTGGTCACTGAATAAGAAACCAAATCCAGAATCTGGTAATCCGTCTTCTGGTGCGATTGGCGTATTACCACCTTCACCACCACCGAAGACCGCTACTAAAACTTGTTCTGTGATATGAGAATCAACAGTAACTTTGCTAACTTGTTCGGTTGTGGCTCTATCAACCCAGTGTGAGAATGTAGAGCCAGAGATAGAAGACGTAACTTCTGTTGCTGTTGGCAAGTCAGCGCCATAGGCTAATTGACTAACGATTGTGTGTTCGAGGAACTTCGCTTCAACATTATGACCAGCATCGCCATTAAGCATGCCGTGTGGGCCTAATACGAAGTATAAGTTGACCATTCCTTCTGGTGGAGGAGTAACTTCAGAAGAACTACTGCTAGATTCTTCTTCGCCACCACCTTCAGATGAAGAAATATCACCTCCAGATTCAGATGTTTCTGAACTGGTTTGAGATGAGCCACCACCTTTAGGTGAGCCGTCTTTATTGCGTCCGTTATAAAGGACACAGCCTGTGAGCATAAATGCTGCTAAGGAGATAAGTAATGTTCTTAAAACTGTCTTTTTCATTGTCTATACCTCCTATTCTGCTTGCCACACCGAGATGCCATACGGAGTTGCTCCGATATCTCCACCCACTGTGGATGGGGCACCATTAAGAGCGGCTACGTTAACAGCGCTCTTGCCGAGAACGAATGATGGATTCATAGAATATGATTCACCAGTTCTACCAACGTTAATGAAGATTGCTAAGGATTTGCCAATACCTGTTACTTTAATAACTAATGTATTGTCACCAGTTGTTTCATGATATTCAATCTTCGCAGATGATGGATATAATCCTTTAATTCTTGTTAATTCCTTATAGAAACTATACATAGAATTAGCATCAGCCTTTTGCGCTTCGTAATCCGCTAAAGTCTTGTTATAGTCATCTAATTCAAATCTGAATTCACCAGACTTGTAGTTTGGTCTAGATGATTCACTATGCCACAAGTATGGTTGACGGTACCAAATATCGATGTTATTTTCACCGATTTCTGGGTAATGATCTTGATCATTATGTTTGTCTGTATTAGAAGACATACCTAATTCATCACCGTAATAGATCCAAGAAATACCTTGGTCAAAGATAGTGACAGCGGCATGAATCTTTGCTTTATTAATTTGTTCAGCAGTGCCTGTGACTTTATTTAAAGCGGTTGTGCCAGCGGCAGTACCTGTACCATTTGCTTGGTTAATCGCTCTCATAACGTCGTGGTTAGAGGTGAAAGCGCCATCGATGAAGTCGCTTCTGCCACCACCTTGGACGGAGATGCCTGTATCACCCAAGTTGAACATTGAGGATGATGCATATGTGTCATATGATTCTGCAGCTTGTGTCTTGAAGCTACCGGCGTGTCCGCCCGCCCACAAGTATGCAGGAATGTGATAATAATGTGAGAAACTAAATTGAGAGTCTAGCGCTTGATAGTAAGGAGCGGTTCTTGTTCCCCAACCATCGAAGTTTTCACCGACTAAGAAACAATCTGGATAAGAGTTCTTAACACCGTGGGCAAATTCTTTCCACCACATAACGTTCTTTGTGACGTTAGAGGAGTAGTCGAAACCTCTGGTTTCTGTCTTGCCAGTATCGGTATTATAGGATGTCTTACTTCCGGTATCAGGAATGATGACATCGCCTTGTTGATAGCATTCATCTCTCATGAAGATGTGTTTGACTGCGTCAAGACGGAAGCCATCTAAACCGAAGGACATCCAGTATTTAGCCATATCGATAACGAGTTTTCTGGTATTTTCGTTGAGATAGTTAATCTCAGGCATACCAGAACCGAACTTACCATAATAGTAGTAATGGCTTTCACCATCTCTATACCATGATGGGTT
>CAJOPR010000021.1 GCA_905236395.1 uncultured Bacilli bacterium | reverse complement strand
ATCTTAGAGAAATGGAAAGATAAAAAGAAATTAAGAAAGAGAAAATAAGAGTTCCAATAGGAACTCTTTCTTTTACACTTTATATTGGAAAATATCAACGTGTTTTCCGGGTATCTTAACGAAGTAAGTTTGTCCTTCTTCACTGCTCACCCATGACGTGATCGCTTGAGCGTCACTCATGTCTGCGTTCGCCCATTGTATGACATAATGGCATTCACCACTCTTGAGATATTCAATGAAATTTTCTTTTGAATAGATTGATGAGATTTTGATGTGGTTACCTTGTGAATTGAAATCGCCATAGCCGATGATGATGTTGGAGTTGTTATAAATCGCGCTCGCACATCCAATGCATAACACATGCCCATTTTGTCTCTCTTCTAAAGAGATGTTTTCATTGATGAACTGTGTGATTTCGACATCCTTTTGATATTGCACAGTGTAATACACTGTTGGATATGTAATTATTGAGGCCACCGCTAGAGTAATAAATGAAGCTTTTAATGAAACTCTCTTAGCTTTTGAAGGTTCAATTACAAACAAATCATAGAATCTAGCGATAACTGCAAAGTAGAAAGTCATCATAATAATCAAATAGTGAGCGAAGTAAGCAATCGCTAGTTGAATAACAAACATAATGCTTCCGGAGATAATCCACATTAGGAATTCATCTTTTTCCAGTTTCTTTCTATTGATGATAAGTGGGACGTAATAAGCCGCCATCAAGAGAACAATAGCACCTCTGGCTAATATTGGAGCGGCCGCTACACCATTATCACCTGCAGCAACATAACGGAAATTATCAAAAATGACTGCAGTGTACATTTCCTTCATGAACCCACCAACATATGAGTGGATCAAAGGTGGTAAGCAAGCAAAGAATAAAGCAAGAACACAGACGATGATGTTAGCAAATAAATCCTTCACCATCTTGTTTCTGATAGCGAAAACTAAGTATGCCATCGTGAATGCAAATGGCACAAGTGCATCGCTGGCTCTGATGTTGATTGCGATACCAGCTGTGAGGCCAGCTAAGATGTTTCCGATCAAGAAGGAATGATTTGATTTTTTCATCAATCCACGAGCGTAGAAATAGACCATCAAAGTCAATAATGGGAGCTGTTGTTCAGCGTCACCTGGAGCCTGCATGGAGAAGCAATAAAGGGCAAAAAAGCTGAGAATTGCAACGATTTTCATGGTTTTTTGCACTTTTAGCTCATCTAACGCTAAAAACATAAACCAATAAGTTAATGACATTGTGATGACTTGAAGAATGAAAAATCCAACACGTCCACCAAGGGCATATCCAAGTGCGCAATAGTAGAAAAGATATAGTCCTTTATGGTCAAAAACTTCCACGTATGGAGTCTTGCCAAGCACCATCATTTTGCCTAAGTAATAGAACATGTTTTGGTCATTTACAAAGTTATTAGATGGTTGATATCTGTATAGGAAAGATGCTGAACTTGAAGCAATCAAAATAGTAAAGAACGCTAAAACAAAAGACATTACCACAAAGGTGATAATGCGCTGTTTATTAAAGAATTCTTTGAGTTTATTCATCTTTCAAATAATGTTTCTTGTTTCGTTTAATTTTAAATAAATCTTTGAAGAATCTCACCGAGGAACGGAGAGGAGAAACTGTTGATCCACGATCGTCACTCCATATAACTGGGAATGAGATATAGGAGAATTGTCTTAACTTAACGATATATAAGTATTCAACATCGAATGAGAAGCCATCCATCTTTGATTTATCAACCAAAATCTTAGCGACTTCTTTCTTCATACCCTTAAATCCACATTGTGTGTCTTTAATTTTCTTAAAGTGGAACATGGATTTAATAATGATACGAGAACACTTGGAGATAAATCTTCTCTTAAATGGTTGTTTGATTCTGATATCGCTTTCTTTATCATGCCTAGAACCTAAGACAAAGTCATTTCCTTCTTCTAATAAAGAAAGGCACTTTTCTACTGCTGATAGATCAGTGGATAAATCAGCATCCATAAATAAGATGTAATCGCTATCTAATGTATCAACAGAATATCTCAGGCCTTCTCTCACTGCGTGACCTTTACCACCATTTGGGTGATAACTTACCGCATGAACGCCTTCGATAGATTTAATAACTTCTTCAGTATTGTCTTTGCTGCCATCGTTAACTAGAACAACATCAAAATGATAGTCTTTATTATTTTTCAAATAATCTTTAACAACTTCAGACTTTTTAGCGATGTCTTGAGCTTCGTTATAACAAGGTACAACAATACTTACTTTTTTCATGGGAATTATTATATATGATAACAATAAAAAAGACCACTTTATTGTGGTCTCGTTTATTTCGATTATTGCCTTATTTCTTAAGCAAAGACATCAAGACATCAACATCATTATTTATATCTCTAGTCGCATTTGCTAAATACTCATATGCCTCTTTTGCATTATACACAAATGAAAGGACTAATAACTTGTGTGGTCTCTTATTGAAAATGTCGCCTTGTTTAAATCTGACTGTTAGCGTTTTGATTCCCAAGAAAGATGAAATCTTAACATCAGTGATTTGATCTAATTTCAAACTATATTCCTTGTATCCAAACGGGAATCTAATCTTTCCTGTAATTCTTCTATCAGAAAAAACACACTTTCCCATTTTGTAATAAATCGCTAATACAATTCCGGCGGCAATAATGAATAAAGAACCACACCCCAATAAAACTGGGCCTAAAGCATTTGGCCAACCTGTGGTCACACCAATTACAAATCCAACAGCATACATTGCAATTCCTAAAAGAATAAAAATTATTAACAATAAAATTGGGAATTTAAATCTTATTTCAAAGGTATTCTTTTCTTCTTCCTTTTGTAATCTTAGCTCTTCCATTTCCTTAACTCCTTACGCCATTAATAATCTTATGACTTTCTCACATTCCTTTTCATCCATAATCTTTGGAACTGGATATCCAGGATTTCCTTCTTTAAGTGCTCTCTTTACAAGTAGAGGAATATCTTCTTCTTTGATAAAATCAAACTTCTCTGGAATATTCATAGCTTTATTCATGCGTCTGATTTCAGTAATGAAGGCTCTGCCTTTTTCTTCAACAGTCATACCTTCCTTTGTTATTCCAATGAGGTCTGCTAGCTTTGCTAATCGCTTATTAGCAGCTGGTCCATACCATTCAAGAACATAAGGGAGAATAACTGCATTAGCTAATCCGTGTGGTGTTCCATACATACCACCTAAGTTGTGCGCAATAGCGTGGACATAGCCAACGAATGCACGTGTAAATGCACCACCGGCATAGAATGATGCTAGAAGCATATTTCTTCTAGCTTCCATATCTTTACCATTGTTATAGGCTTTTTCTAAATTCTCATGGATGAGTTTTGTAGCGTCTTCAGCATATTTGATTGTGGATTTAACATTGCTTCTACCAATATATGCCTCTACAGCATGTGTTAAAGCATCCATACCAGTTGTGGATGTGATGTGTGGAGGTAGCCCAATTGTTAATGCTGGATCAAGAACTGCATATTTAGGACGAATACATGGATCTGCAATTGCGTTCTTTTCGTGTGTTTCGGGATCAGTAACTACTGCCGCTAAAGTAAATTCAGAACCAGTACCCGCTGTTGTAGGAACCGCGAAGAATGGAGGAAGTTTCTTATTTACCTTAAGGTATCCTCTCATCTTTCTCACTGATTGTTTTGGTTTTACCACTCTTGCGGCTGCAGCTTTTGCACAGTCCATTGGTGAACCACCACCAAAGGCGATAATGCCTTCACATTTATTGTTGATATATAAATCTTTACATTCTTCAATATTTGGAATTGTGGGGTTTGGTTGAACTCCATCATAAACAAAGAATTCAATCTCTTGTTTTTTAAGTTCTTCAAACATTGGGTCTAAAAGGTGTAAACCCATCAATCCTTTATCAGTAACAACAAGTATTCTTTTTAATCCTTTATTTTTAATAAATTCAGGAAGTTTAAGGACCGCTCCTTCGCCTTCTAGTAATTCTGGTTCTCTCCAGTCCATAAAGCACATGGCAACCTTCAATAAACCTTGAGTAATTCTATATCCTGCTTTTTTTAATGCCCAACACATATAAAGTCTCCTTGTTTGACACATTAATCCTAAAACTATTATAACAAAAAAAGCCGCCCAATTAGGACGACTTAATTTAATCAAATTAATTAGTCTTCAACGTATGGAAGAAGAGCCATATATCTCGCTCTCTTGATAGCGACGGCTAATTCTCTTTGATGTTTAGCGCATGTACCAGTACCCCTGCGTGGAGAAATCTTTCCATTTGGAGTAATCATGGTTTTCAAAGTTTCGAGATCTTTATAATCAATGAACTTTGATTTGTTTTTACAAAACACACAGACTTTTTTGTGTGGTCTAACTTTTCTAAATGCCATTTTAAATTTCCTTTCTAATTAGAATGGAAGATCATCGTCTGGCAAGTCTAGTGAATCTAAATTCTTATCGCTTTGAGTTTCTGGTGTGATATCACTTTCGAATGAAACTGGTTCTTCACCATTTCTCTTTTTTGGTTCTAAGAATTGAACTGAATCGCACATAACTTCTAAGACGGAAGCTTTTGTTCCATCTTGACGATCGTATCTGCGTTGATTTAGACGTCCTACGATGCCTACCAATGCACCTTTTCTGAGGAATTTGCTCATGTTGTCAGCGGCAGCTTGGAAAACTGTGCATGGAATAAAACTTGCGGTTTTGCTTCCATCAGGATTTCTGGTTGGGTTGTCGACTGCGACAGTGAATGAACAAACAGATGTTCCAGAATTGGTTCTTTTGAGTTCGGGGTCTCTAGTGAGACGACCGACTAGTACTACAGAATTAATCATAAATGATTACCTCCTTAATTATTCTTGATCGGCGACGATAAAGAATCTTAAGACATTTGCATCGTGACGGACCTTACGATTGAATTCGTAAAGCGCAGCTTGCTCTGCCGAAACTTTGAGAACGACGTAATAACCTTTCACTTCGTCATCAATTGGATAAGCTAAGTCACGTAAACCCATGGATTCATCAACCTTGTCGATTGAAGCGCCGTTCTTTCTTAAAAGGCCAGCTAATTTTTCCATGGAGGCTTGACGAGCGGCTTCATCCAAGTCGGCTCTTAAAATGTACATAATTTCGTATTTGCGCATTTTCTATACCTCCCTTTGGTCTTCTGGCTACTTTCGTAGCAGAGAGTAGTGCTTTCTATAAAGCATAAGTATTATATACATTTGATATTTTATTTACAAGCGCGTACAAGTAAAACAATTCGCAATAAAAAAAGGAACCATAAGGTTCCTAATTATTTATCTCTCATCGTTGGGAAGAGAATAACTTCACGGATTTGAGATTGGTTAGTTAATAACATGACCAATCTATCTATGCCCATGCCCACACCACCTGTGGGCGCCATACCGTACTCGAGAGACTCAACGAAGTCGACATCCATTTCACTAGCTTCGTCATCACCAAGTTCCTTGGCTTTAAGTTGATCAACGAATCTTTGTCTTTGATCGATTGGGTCATTAAGTTCATTATATGCGTTTGCGAGCTCACGTCCGTTCACGAATAATTCAAATCTTTCGGTGAATCTTGGATCTTTGCCTTTCTTGGTAAGTGGCGAGACTTCAATTGGGTAGGAGTAGACAAATGTTGGTTGAATTAAATCGTCTTGGCATAATTCCTCAAAGAATTCATTCATAACATAACCTACACTATTCTTGAATTTATCAAGGTGAATTTCGTATTTATCAGCAAGAGCTTTGGCTTCTTCAAATGATGTGATTTTGCTGAAGTCAATTCCAGTCTTTTCTTTGATTAAATCGTTCATGGAAATCCATCTGAATGGTGACTTGAAGTCGATGGTCTTGTCTTGATATGTGATTACAGCGGAACCAGTGACTGCTTTTGCCACTTTTCTGATCATATTTTCAGTGAGTTTTCCAATGCCTTTCAAATCAGAATAGGCTTGATAGATTTCAATGGATGTAAATTCAGGATTGTGAGAGGCATCCATACCTTCATTTCTGAATAGTCTGCCAATCTCATAAACTCTTTCCATGCCACCCACAATTAAGCGTTTTAAGTTCAATTCTGTAGCAATTCTGAGGTAAAAATCCTTATCTAATGTGTTGTGATGGGTAATGAATGGTCTGGCAGAAGCACCACCTAAAATTGGATTCAAGATGGATGTTTCGACTTCCACAAAATCATTTTCATCAAGGAATTTTTGAATCTCGCGAACGATCTTTGGACGGGCAAAAGCGACACGTCTGGATTCATCGTTAACCATGAGGTCTAAATATCTGCGTCTGCTTCTCTCTTCAACGTCAGTTAAACCATGGAATTTCTCTGGCAATGGATGCAAGCATTTTGTGAGGTGTGTATATTTTTCAACACGGATGGTTAATTCACCAGCTCTGGTCATCATAACGCGGCCTTTAACACCGACGATATCACCTAAATCAGCAAGGCGGAAAACATCATAGGCCTTTTTACCTACAACATCGATTCCAACATAGCCTTGGATATTGCCCGTTTTATCTTGAATATTAATGAATGAGGCTTTACCCATTCTTCTGATGGCCATCAATCTACCAGCAACAGAAACATGGAGATTTAATCTATCTAATGCTTTAGAAGATTTCTTTCCACAGATTTTTCTAATCTCTGATACATGATGAGTAACTTTATAAGCGGAACCAAAAGGATCAACACCTAATGCTCTATACTTATCTAGTTTTTCACGTCTAGCTTGTTCTTGGTCATTTAATTGAACTTTATTATCCATAATAATTCCTCACTTTGCCTTTATTAGTATACTTAATGAATTTGAAATTTTATAGTGAAATTTCAATCTCGTTCTCTTTTGCGATATCTTTTAAAATCTGATTCAAAGAATCAAGGTCCACCATTTCAGTGACTAATCTATTTTTAAATTTCTTTGAATTCTTGAATCCTTGTAGGAATTTTGGAGCGATTGTGCGGTATATTCTCATACCTCTTTCTTCACCTTTTTCTTCGGCAACCATCTTTCCCAATTCATAACAGTATTCGAGCTGTTCTTTTAATGATGGAGATTCAAGTCGTTTACCTGATGAGAAATACTCATTAATTTGTCTTAACAAATATGGATTTCCCATTCCTCCTCTAGCCACCATAACAGCGTCGGCTTTAGTTATCTCTAATGCATTAATTGCATCATCAACAGTGAAAATATTTCCAGATACCACAAGTGGTACTTTCATCTTTAATCTCAAGTCTTTGAGTAAGTCATAATGCGGTTCGCCAAGATATAGTTCCTTTCTTGTTCTTGCATGAATCGCGATCATATCAGCACCTGCGTCTTCTAGTTCTTTAATAACTTCTAAGAAGTTAATGGATTCATTATTCCAGCCTAATCTAATCTTTGCGGTAACTGGTTTATCAGTGACTTCTTTAATCGCTCT
>CAJOPR010000020.1 GCA_905236395.1 uncultured Bacilli bacterium | reverse complement strand
CGCTGCATTTGATCAGTATTACTTCCCATTTGCCACTGGAAAAGCGGCAGAAGAAATGGGAATGAGAGTTCTTCTTCTCGGAACATATAACAATGACTACAACGTAGTTGATCTATACAAAGAGTTTAATAAAAAAGAAGATTCTTTGGTCCGTTACTGCTTTGGTGTTCACGCCGAGTACACATTAGCGCCAAATGAACTTGAAGAAGTCGTGGGAGCCGCTCATAAGTTTAAAGCTCCATTCTTTACTCATATCTGTGAAACAGAGAGTGAAGTCAAAGAGTGTATCGCCAAACGTGGCATGTCACCAGTAGCTTTCTTTGAAAAGATGGGCGCTTATGATTATGGCGGTGGTGGATATCACTGTTGCTTCTTCTCTGATGAAGATATCGAAATCTTTAAGAGGCACAACTGTACAGTGGTTACCTGCCCAGGTAGCAACACTAAATTAGCGAGTGGTATTGCTCCAATTTCTAAATATTTAGAAAAAGGACTTAATATTGCTATTGGTACTGATGGTCCCGCCAGTAATAATTGCTTAGACATGTTTAAAGAAATGACACTTGTCTATTCGTTACAAAAAGTAACGCTTAAGGATCCAACCGCAATGCCAGCATTTGAAGTTTTAAAGATGGCTACAGTCAATGGTGCGAAAGCTATGGGCTTAACTGATTGCGATATTTTAGAAGTTGGTAAGAAAGCAGACATTATTGAAATAGATTTATCTAGACCCAATATGCAACCTTTAAACAATCTTGTTACCAACATCGTTTATTCCGGTTCTAAAGAAAATATTAAGATGACCATGATTAATGGCAAGATTCTCTACAGAGATGGTAAATTCTTCACAAAAGAAAAACCATCTACGATTTATCGTAAAGTCGCGAAGATTGCAGAGAGAATAGAAAAGGCGGTTAATAGATAGTATGGCGATGAAAAAGGGATATTGTCATAACTGCAACAAAGACTACGAAGTCCGCCGCATTTTTGATGTGAATAGCGATGCAAAGTATTGCTATTGTCCACACTGTGGTAAGAGATACCGTCCTAAAGTTGTTATCAATGCTTACGATAGAGTAATTGCTCGCTATCTTAAGAGAGCGAACTTCTATTTGAGAAACGCTAACGAATATCTTCTAGCGTACAACCTTTTCGCTTATGTTTTAGAGCTCGAACCAGAGAACAAATCTGCAAAGCTTGGTAGACTTCTATCATTATCCTACCTATCTTCATTAAGGAGAAACAGATTTGTGGAAGTTAGAGAACTTTTAGATATGGAAAAAGCGGACTTCCATGGTGCGAAGATTAAGAGTGAATATTCTTCCATTCTTTTAGGTTTAGATAGATGCTCTAATAAGTATATGGAAAAGGCTAAAAAGAAACTTACTTTCCGTACTTATTTCTATGATGTTGAATGTATTAAACTTTACTACCGTCATGTTGGTGAAGTTATCAAACTAAAACGCTTACTATTAGAAGAACTTTCTATGATTGATGATAGTAAGGGTGCAGAAGTTGTTTCCGAGTCCATCAAAGCCTTAGAAAATGAATATAATAACATTAACTTCACTGTGGATGGCCATGATCATCTATTTGCAAACTACTCCAAAAACGGTGATCCATTAATCACAAATGGTAGAAGAAAGATTGATACCAAATTGTCTAAATATCGTATGGCCACATTAAATACAGAAGACAAGAAATTGCGTGTTCTTGATGATGCTGTATTTAAGAAAGTTTATCGTGTGATATTCAGAACATTTAAAGCCACAATTCCATGCTCAATCGTAGTGTTGGGATTGGCTTTAACAATGCTAGTTCTATATCTTATCTTTATGCATACCGCAGCCGCTCCATTCTTCCTAGGAACATTTATCGCATTTGCTGTTTCTGCTTTATCCTTCATTGTTGTCAGATTCTTATTTGCATATATATTAAAAAAACCAAGATTTTAACTACTTGGCTTTTCCTGTTATCTTTAAGTAAACTAACAATTTCTTTAAGGCTCGACCTCTATGGGAGACCTTATTTTTTTCTTCTTGAGACATCTCAGCGTATGTCTTATTCAAATCTTTCTCAATGAAGATTGGATCATAACCGAACCCGCCTTCGCCAAATGGTTTCTCACCGATACTTCCTTCAGCGATACCTTCAAAGAGTAGTGGTTTATCTTCAACATTTAATAAGACGATATCGCAAATGAATCTAGCTTTGCGGTTGTCTTTAACGTTCTTCAAAATCTCTTGAATCGCATTAGTGTGACCACCGTGTTCGGATGCGTATCTCGCAGAGTGTAAGCCTGGTTGATTATTCATAGCTTCAATCTCTAATCCAGAATCATCAGCGATGACTGGAAGAGTGGTTAGCTTCGCTACCGCTTGCGCTTTTATTAAAGCGTTGCCGTAATAACTATCCGCGGTTTCCTCTGGTTCTTCTTGTCTAATTGGAAGATCGCCAAGACCGTAAACGGTGATTTTATGAGGAGATAATATCTCTCTAACTTCTTTTAATTTGTGAGCGTTATTTGTCGCTAATACGATTTCAAAATTCATAATGCTATTTTCATACAAATTGATGTTTTTATCAAGAAAACATCGTGCTTAATATGATTGATGGTGTAAAATATATTTTAAGTTGGAGGGTTATCATTATGAAATGTTCCAAGTGTGGTTTTATTTCAAATCGTGACTTTTACCGCTGTCCCTATTGCGGTCAAACTCATGAAGATGATACGGATTTATTAAAGACCAGATTAAACATCGGTAGTAATTTCTCAGTGCAGATTAGAACAATCGTTATCGCGCTGGTCTGTAATATCTTTGGTCTATCAGTTTTATTAGACTGGTATTTTGATTTTGCTTATAGCATTACACTCTGGTCCTTTATCATCAACTTCGGCTCTCTTTTACTCTTTGACTTAATCACTAATAAGAAAAGAAATGTCATTTCGATCATTGAACGAATTGACTTATTCATAGTTGCGGCCTTGTTATTGTGCTGCCCATTGTTAAGAATTGAAGGCGTCTTTGATTTTAGGATCTATACTCCTACATTCATAATTCCTGGATTTATTATCATAGCTACGCTAGTGTCCACAATTCTCTTATTCAAGAGACAAGGCACTAATACAAAGTTAAGACCATTATGGACAGAACTTTTATTAATCTTCCACGTTTTGATTACAACTCTTAACTTTATCTTCTTTTTAATTAACAAGTACTGTGTCGCTAATGGAGTAGCAAATCCTCCATTCGCGTACTATATGTTAGGCATGACTAGTGGTAATCCAACATTGTTATATACAATTTCTGAGATCCTTATCTATGCTTCATTTGGCTTATCATTAATCTATTTGATTAATTACAATATCATCCTTGTTGGCTTCATCGCCAGAAAGGTCAAGAACATCTATGGCGGACCAAGAGATTAAAAAAATCGCTCTTGTTATATCTGGTGGCACTTGTCGTGGTGCGGCCCAAATTGCCTTTGCTAACGAAATTATTAAGCGCGTTGGCATAGAGCGTATTTGTGTGGTCTCAGGCACATCCATAGGTGCGCTTTCGACATACGCTGTCGGTGTTAACCGTATGGAACACCTTATTGAAGCCTATCGTCAACTCGACTGTGATAATACCAGGCACTTCGTTAAGAAGATTAAAAATGACTTATATAATGACACATTCAATTTAATTGAAGATGACATTAAAGTCCCAACTTACGTATGTTCAACACGTATATGGGGTATGGAATGTAATTATTTCTGCCTTAACCACATGCCGAGAAAAGATTTAAAGATGGCGATTAACTGTGCAATGGCGTTACCGACCATTAATGGTCCGCATCGTTTCCTCCGTCACTGGTGGATAGATGGAGGCGCGACAGATAACGTGCCTGTGCTACCTGTTACGTATTATGACCCAGATATGGTCATCATCTTGCACTGTTTCTCGAAGTATTATCCACCTCAATTCTTATTTGATAAATTAAGAAAAGACGCAATTGTCATAGACGTTGATATCTCATTAAACTTCCCAGATAGATGGTCTCCATTCTCGTTCTCTAAAACAGACTTTGAGTATATGACCGAACAAGGAAAGATTGATGGCCAAGAACTAGTGGAAGCGTTATTCCAAGACTTTGATAAAGAAAACGTTAGACAAAGAGTCTATAAATACATCAATGATCATATGGAAAAACGCCACAACAAGACATGGAATGGTTATATGGACTTCGTAGAAGTCTTGAATACTTTATATCAAATTAAAGAAGACATGTAAGGAGGAAACAACATGAAAGCTTTATTGTTATTACTCGCCACAGCAGCGTTAGCGGGAACCGCCTTTAACAAAGGGGTCGCTCCAAAGGCAGCATCCACTGAAGGCGTTGCACTTGCAAATGCTATTCATGGAATCATCGATTCAAACGGTCGCTATGTTAAGATAACGGATATTTGCTTCAACACTGCGGAACAAGAGGAAGCACAAATGTATTTCCATGCTGGCTATTATTCATTAGAAAGAATAACCTTCTATGACGAAAACACAAATGCATTACTCATGAGTAATGTTGGTGGCGAATTGTTCACTGACATTAATTCTGGCTATGGCAAATCTGGAGATGATATGGTTCACTTCTCTTATACCGGCGATAAAGAAGATCCAGAAGAGTTTATGGATGATGAAAACTGGGATGTTAATTACGTTGTTCAAAACACATCGCCGAAAGATTTCTTCATCATGTTATCAGACATCGAAGATGAAATCAGAAACGGTTCTCATGTATGGGCCGTTGAAGATGATACCTATACTTACTCCATCAGCAGTTTAGCCCATGAATCAAATGGTTATTATTCCGATTCACTCTTACACAAGGTTCAATACTTTGCCGCTCCATTATTATTAGAAAGTGTTGCGGGAGAAGAAGATTACCTTTCTCCAAGCAAAATTACTTTCACTGTTGATAGTAATGAATTGGTAATCGAAATTCTTTCCGAAAGTGATGATGGAAAACTTAACAATCCAAATCACATTTTAGCAACTGCAACAGTTACCCCTGGTTTCTTACTATAGTGAAATATTTAAAATCCAATAATATTCTCATATTATCCACCCTTGTACTCCTTTTAGGTTGTACCCATAAGGGTGGATTTTCTTCATCTATAAGTGGAGATATATCATCTGAAGAATCCTACATTGAACCAAGCAGTAGTGAAACTCCTGAAGAGACATATGATGAACCCATAGACTCCACTGATGGAATAGACACGAGTGATCTATCAGCTTTATATAGTGCGTTTAGTTCTATCCATAGCTATGTAAGCAAAGTGAAAACCTATTTCAATGAAGTGGGTGCTCATGATTATTGGAGACATTATCAAAAGAACTATGTTCCTCAAATGAACTCTATATTTAATGCGACTAGAATGTATTCATACACAACTATTCCTGAATACTTCGATTCATTAAATGAAGGGTTTATTAATAAATCAGGAAGTTATTACAAATTCTCACTTCCGGGAAATACGATTGAAGAGAGAATGTCTTATGAATTACAAGATAGTGATCTCACTTTAGTGAAGTCAGGAAATTATCAAGATGATGTGTTTATGCTAGATGACTTAAATCAATCCTATCTTACTAGCAAGAATTTCACCCGTATAAGCGAGAAAAAGTATGAGACCAGGGAAATAGATGCTTTGGAGGAATTCGTAGCTATATGCGCCCCAAAACTAATCAATACTGGTCATTATATGACCTTCTCTCGTGTGACAATTGAATTAAATCCTATTCAAGGTGTTGCTTTTAGAATCAGATTATATGCTTCCGCCACACAAAGTGGAAAGCTGATAGAATCACATTTAGATCAAGCAAATAAACCAAATTGGTATTTATTATTCTCAGAAGCTGAGATTTATTTATAATAAAAGAGAGGTATAAGAATATGATTAAAACTCCTTTTGACACAATGATTTGTGACTCTGATATGGGTGACGGTGGCATCTCGTTTTATGATGACTATTTCGAATGGTCAAACCGTGACAATCGCAAAAGCTTCAAAATAAATTACTTAGATATCAATGAAGTAAAGATAATTTACGGAATTAAAAAGACAGTTATTGTTGTTTTGAAAGATGGTTCAGAACGCAAACTATATTTATATAAAGCAGACACTCTTAGAGAGGTAATCAAAAAACAAATCGACAAGTTAGAAGGCAACATCCAACCAGGAGAAGTTGTTGATGCTGAAGTATCTAAGAAGGAAGATGATTTATCCAAATTAGAAAGATTAGCGAAGCTTCATGAATCAGGCGCTTTGACTGATGAAGAGTTTAAAAAAGCGAAAGAAAAGATACTTGGATAGCTTTAAAACAATATTTGATAGCAGCGATTTAATTTCGCTGCTTTTTTTATTCAATATAATTGAATAAATGCACCAAAATGTTATAATAAATCAAGAAAGGAGGTAGATTTATGAATAAGTTTCAATTAGTTAAATTTGAAGATAATGATTTCACTTTGGACGTCCGTACTGATGTTGAAAACGAGACCGTTTGGCTAACACAAGACGAAATGGCATCTCTCTTCAATGTTGATAGAACACGTGTTGTTAGGCATATTGGTTCAATTTATAAAGATGGTGAATTAGATAAAAAGACAACATGTGCGGAAAGCGCACAAGTTCAATTTGAAGGCCGGCGTAAAGTAAGAAGGAATATTCAGATTTTTAATCTTGATATGATTATATCCGTTGGCTATCGCGTCAGATCTCAACGTGGCATTTTGTTTAGAAAATGGGCAAACAAGGTTTTAAAAGATTATTTAATCCAAGGCTACGCAGTTAATCAAAAAAGATTGGATAATCTTGGCAAAGTAATTGACATCCAAAATAGAATGCTTGCGTATTCTTTGAATATTGACAAAGAAGAACTAACTAATGTCATTAATGAATACACTAAAGCTTTAAATCTTCTTGACTCCTATGATCATCAGACACTCGAAAAGCCAAAAGGCAGTGAAACAGCCTATTTGATGACATATAAAGAAGCAAGAGAAGTTATTGATTCAATGAAATTCAAAGAGATGTCTTCTTTTTTAAACAAAAAATTATGCAACATTAAAAACATCCTCCTCGATGATATTGAATTTCTTAAATTCTGGTATTGTTTTGATTTGTAGTTTTCTTTCGGCTTCTTCTATTGTTTCAAACGATATCAAGTCACTCCCAACAAAGAACGGCTTTTCTAGTTTT
>CAJOPR010000019.1 GCA_905236395.1 uncultured Bacilli bacterium | reverse complement strand
GAAGTCAGAATTAACGACTCCGTTAAGATGTATCTTAAAGAAATCGGCAAATATGACTTATTGAAACCTGAAGAAGAGCCAATCCTCGCCAAAAAGATTCTTGAAGGTGATGAAGAAGCTAAAGAAAGATTAATCAACTGTAACTTAAGACTTGTTGTTAACATTGCGAAACACTATGTCGGTCGTGGTATGCAATTTTTGGACTTAATCCAAGAAGGTAACCTCGGCTTAATGAAAGCGGTTGATAAATTCGACTATACAAAGGGATATAAGTTCTCCACATACGCAACATGGTGGATCAGACAAGCGATTACACGTGCTATTGCCGACCAAGCGAGAACCATTCGTATTCCAGTCCACATGGTGGAAACCATCAACAAGATGACAAGAATCCAAAGACAATTAATCCAGGATTTGGGTCGTGAACCAACAGCGGAAGAAATATCTGAAGCTATGGGTGGAGAATTAACTCCTAAGAGAATTAGAGAGATTCAAAGAATTGCTCTTGAGCCAGTTTCCTTAGAAACCCCAATCGGTGAAGAAGATGATTCCCACTTAGGTGATTTTATCGAAGATAAAGAAAGTGAATCACCAGTGGATTACACAACTAGACAATTATTAAAAGAAGAACTCTATTCCATCCTTAAGGATTTAAGCGAAAGAGAAGAAAGAGTTATTCGTTTACGTTATGGCTTAGATGACAACTGTCCAAAGACACTAGAGGAAGTCGGAAAGATCTTCGGCGTTACTCGTGAACGTATCAGACAGATTGAAGCTAAAGCTATTAAGAAACTCAGACACCCAACTCGTAGTAAGAGGCTCGGTGACTACAAGGATCGTTTATAATGACCTATCTATCCCCCAGATTACAAGCAATCTACAGCATGGTTCCTAAAGGAATCTGTGCGGATATCGGTGCCGATCATGGCAAACTGATGATCGCTTTATTTGAGGGTGGAATCATTACTCACGGTTACGCTGTCGAAAATAAGAAGGGACCATATAACCGTTTATTAAAAGCTCTCCAAGAAAAAGGCTTAGAAAACGACATTGTTCCATTATTTAGCGATGGTATTAGAGATTTACCAGAAGCCGTTCACACAATTGTGGTGGCTGGTATGGGTGGTAATCTCATTATTGATATTTTAAAAAAATATCCTAACAAAACCCAACAAGTAAACACAATCATCATTGACGCTCATACAGCCATTCCAAAAGTAAGGGATGAAGTTTGCAAACTCGGTTTTGTCATCGCTGATGAGAAAATTGTCAGAGAAGACGACATTTTCTACGAAATTATCAAGTTTGTACGCGCTGATAAGGCGATGTATGGTGATAACGATATTGAGTTTGGCCCAATCCTCAGAAATGAGAAGTGTGCCACCTTTAAAGAAAAATACGAAAACCGTATCGATGAAATTGATAGATTGTTAAGCAATAAATCTCTTCCAAAAGAGAGAGCCAATGAACTTTCTAAAGAAAAAGAAAGGATTCAATCGATTTTATGATGGAAATGAATGATCTGTTAAGAAAGCTCGCAAAGAACTTTCCTAAGAGATACGCGAAGGCAAATCATGACTTTGTCGGCCTTATGGCGGGCAAAAGACCTGAGAAAATTCAGAAGATTTTCTTATGCCTAGATTTAGACTGGGAAGTCTTACCAAAGGTAAAAGAGTTTAAACCAGATGTCATCATTACACATCACCCATTCATATACGGTACACGTGCAAGAGTGCTCAAATACGACGAGAGCAAACGTTTACTTGTAGAAGAGATTGAAAGACTTGGTTATCCGGTCTATAGCTATCACACAAACTTCGATACTGGGAAAGGTGGCATGAATGACGCATTGACTTCCGCTTTGGGACTAATAAATGTATACACACCCGAGAAAGACCCGATGATGAGAATCGGCGAATTGAAAGACGCCAAAGAGGCTTCAGAATTTGCGAAATTTGCCAAGACGGTATTTCATGTGGATTACGCTTTATTAATCAATAGCGGCGCCAAAAACGTGAAAAAAGTCGGCATTATCGGTGGGGGCGGATCCCGTGGTTGGCGTTTAGCAAAGGATGAAGGCTGTGATATCTACATTTCTGGAGATGCTCCACATCACGTGCGTAGAGAAATCGTAAACGCACAATACAATTACCTCGACATGCCTCATGAAATAGAAAAAATCTTCATGCCGACCATGAAGAAGATTCTCTTATCATACGACCCGACCTTAGAAATAATGGAAGTCGATCATGAGAAGTTACCAAAGGTAATTCAATAATTCTTAATCTTATCAGAAACCGCATTGATGATTTCTAAAGGAGTGGAAGCTCCGCTAGAGATAACGATGCGTTTTTTGTTGCCTAATAACTTATCATCCAGTTCATCCGCAGAAGAAATGAGAGTGGATGGCACTTGAGGAAGTGTACTTTTAGCAACTTCTAAGAGTCTTCTAGTGTTACTAGAATTCCTATCACCCACAACTAGAATTAAATCCGGTCTTTCCTTAATTGAAGAGAAAGCTTCCTGTCTTAATCTAGTGGAGGCACATACTTCGTTAGCAACATGTGCGCCTGGAATTACGGAAAGAATATCTGTTTGGATGCTTTTGACATCACAAATATTGAGTGTTGTTTGTGTAATTATTAAAGGATTTGGGTCAGAAATTGATTGGTAGTTTTTTAGTAGATTTTTGTGGAAAAGTATCACATTCTTTGAAAGTGATAAGCACGCTTCGGCCTCTGGGTGACCTTCTTGTCCAATATATATAATTTGATGACCTTTTTCTAAATATTTCTTGATGAGATCTAAGTTGCTTTGAACTTTAGGACAGGTGGAGTCATAAACAATGAGATTTTTGTCCTTGGCGAGGGCATCATATTGCACCTTGTGCCCATGCGCGCTAAAGATGATGACGGATTCATTAGGGATGTCTTCGATCTTAGTGGCGGTCTTAATGCCCTTATCTTCAAGAAATCTAACAACAAAGTTGTTATGTACGAGCATGCCTAAAACATATACATTCTTTTCGGGGTAATCTTGTCTGGCTTTAAAAGCTAACTTAATAGCGCGTTCAACACCGGCGCAATAGCCTTTGGGTTCTAATATTTCTACTTTAATGTTATGTCCCATACTCAATTATGTTATCATAACTAATAGTTAAAAGCACTTAAAGGTATAAATTATGAGCGATTACAAACTATATATCGGTAGCCACGTCTCTATGAATTCTCCTGAGTTCTACTTAGGTAGTGTCAAAGAGGCTTTAAGCTACGGCGCAAACACATTCATGTTCTATACTGGCGCACCACAAAACTCCTATAGAAAGCCATTATCTGAATTAAAAATTCAGGAAGGTAGAAAAGTCCTTCAAGAAGCCGGCTTAGATGAAAGCAAATTAATCGTTCACGCTCCATACATTATCAATGGCGCGAACAAAACCAGAGAAGATCTTTTTGATTTATCAATAAAACTTATCGGTAGTGAAATCGTTAGAACCGCAGGCTTCGGCTGTAAGATTCTGGTCCTACATCCAGGCGCTCACGTCAGTCAAGGATATGATGCCGGAATAGATAATCTAGCGGAATGCCTTGACATTATCTTTAAAAAAGATAACACCGATGTCAAAATCGCTTTAGAGACTATGGCGGGCAAAGGCACAGAGATTGGAATTACCTTTGAACAAATTAGGGCGATCATCGACAAGTGTCATTATCCAGAACGTTTAGGCGTGTGTTTAGATACATGCCACATCAGTGATGCCGGTTATGACATCCATGATGTTGATGGAATTCTAAAAGAATTCGATAGAGTAATTGGCCTTGATAAATTGTTGGTGGTGCACATCAATGACAGCAAGAATCCAAGGGGCGCGCATAAAGATAGACACGAGAACATCGGCTATGGCTATATTGGATTCGAAACACTATCCAAATTCATCCATCATCCATTATTGAATGGAATCCCAAAGATTCTCGAAACCCCATATATAAATGAAAAACCACCTTATAAGCAAGAAATCGAAATGCTCAAAGATGGTAAATTTATTGAAGGTTGGAAAGAGAACTTCTAGAGTTTATTAATCTCTTCTATTAAAGTTTCGTAAGCTAGTTCTTCCGGAACTTTTTTAATTACTTTATCTTTTTTAAAGATAACATATTCATGCTTTCCACCGGCAATGCCGATATCAGCGTTCTTGGCTTCGCCTGGTCCATTGACCACACAACCCATAATTGCGACATGAATTGGTTTATTAACTGTTTCTAGATAGTCCATAACTTTATGAGCTAAGCCAGTAACATCCACCTGAGTTCTGCCACAAGTTGGACAAGCCACTAAAGTGGGATAGTTTGGATATAGGCCACAATCATGCAATAAACGCTTGGCGGCAATAACTTCGTCTTTTGGATCACCAGAGATTGAGATTCTGATGGTGTCACCAATTCCTTCAAGCAGGAGAGGAGCAAGTCCAGCAGCGGATCTAACGAGGGAAATATCTTTAAACCCTGCTTCAGTGATACCTAAATGTAGTGGATATGGGAATGTCTTGGACGCTAAACGATAAGCCTCGATTGTTTCCTTAACATTGCTTCCTTTTAAGGATATGACTATGTCATAAAAACCTAAATCTTCTAATATTTTGACGTGTTTAGCCGCAGATTCTACAAGCTTCTTCGCGGTGTATTCACTGGAGTAATCATGAATTTCTTTATCTAAAGAACCAGAATTCACGCCGATGCGAATTGGGACGCCTTTGCCTTTAGCCATATCAACGACTTGTTTAATACCTTCTACGGATCCAATGTTTCCTGGGTTGATTCTAATCTTATCAACACCGTTTTCCATAGCGAGAAGAGCGAGGTGATAGTCGAAGTGGATATCCGCTACTAAAGGAATATATATTCCTTTTTTAATCTCTTTAATCGCGTTGGCATCGGCTTCATCCATGACGGATACACGCATTAAAGATGCACCGAGAGCAGCGCACTCGTTGATTTGCTTAATGACTTCCCTATAATTTTCGGTCTTGATATTGCACATCGATTGGATGATAACTTTGTCTTGTCCACCGATGGTTATATCTTTGATATGTACTGGTCTAGTTTCGTTTCTTTTTGCCATGGTGACATTATACATTATGAGGATAAAAAACGCTTGAAAAATATGCTTTTCATATTGAAAGATACATGATAAGATATAAAACGCTGTAAGGAGATTATTAATCTATGGCAAAAGAAGATCGTATCTCATTAACACTAAAATGCACCGAATGTGGTGAAGAAAACTATCTCACATCGAAGAATAAAAAGAAACACGCTGAGCGTCTTGAATTAAAGAAATACTGCCCACGCTGCAAGAAAATGACTCTTCACCGTGAGAAGAAGAAATAATAGGCGAGTGCCTATTTTCTTTTTAAGAAAACTATGGAAATTAAATCATTCATATACGGTGATAACTACATTGAATTATCCGCTAACACATATCTGATCATCGATGATAAAGACTGCGTCTTGGTGGATCCCGGGAAAGAGGATCCTCAAATAGTGGAATTCATCAAAGAAAATTCTTTAAATTTGAAGGGGATTCTTTTGACACATGGTCATTTTGACCATATGCGTGGTATCATCGCGTTTGAATGCCCAGTGTACATACACAAGGATGACGTGAAACTACTAAACAATCCACACCTTAATTGTTCCGACAGATTCTCCAGAAAGAACGTGTCGATTGATGTCACACCAATAGAAGTGGAAGATGGAATGGAAATTAACTTGTTAAGTAAACCCATCAAAGTCATCCACACACCGTATCATACAATGGGGTCAGTTTGTTACTATATCCCAGAGGAAAAGATTCTATTTTCCGGTGATACTTTGTTTAAAGACGCGATGGGAAGAAGTGACTTTGTCACCTCTGATCCGAGCTTAATCAAACCATCTCTAGCAAAGCTAGGATCCCTGCCAGATGATGTGATTCTTTACCCCGGTCATGGTGATTTAACTAGTATCGGATACGAGAGAAAACAAAACCCATTTGTGAAAAGATAATATTTTGATATAATATCAAAGGAAATTTTATAAGAAAGGGGCAAATTATTATGATTAACGTCACAGAATTAAGACCAGGAAACTATTTCATTGAAGATGGCAATATTTATAAAGTTTTAGACATTTTATTAAATAAAACCGCTATGAGAAAGATGGTTGCTTCCGTCAAAGTGAAAAACATGAGAACCGGCAGCGTTACCGAAATGTCTCGTAATAGTGGGTATGCGATTGAAAACATCCGTCTTGATAAGAAAGCCATGCAATATTTATACGATACCGGAGACTTCTTGGTGTTCATGGATCAAGAAACCTATGAACAAATCGAGATTTCCAAAGCCAAACTCGAATGGGAATGCAAATTCCTTAAGGGCGATGAAATCGTCGATATCACTTCTTACGAAGGTGAAGTCTTAGATATCAACTTACCTGCTAAAGTTGCTTTAAAGATCGTGGAATGCGAACCAGCTGTCCGTGGTGACACAGTGAACAAAGCCACTAAAGAAGCAAAGCTTGAAACAGGCATCACAGTTAGAGTTCCTCTATTTATCTCCGAAGGAGAAACCATTCTCGTTCGTACAGATAATGGCGAATATGACTCCAGAGCATAAGAGAGGTAATATCCCTTATGATGGAAATTAGCATTGTCGTATTTGTCTTCTCACTAATCGGCTTATTCGTCGTCGGTGGTGTTGCTGGATTCTTCCTTGCTAGATACTTCTTAAAGAAGCAAATTGAAAAGAACCCTCCAATCAACGAAAAGATGATTCGCGTTATGTTCGCTCAAATGGGCAGAACACCAAGCGAAAAGCAAATTCGTGAGATTATGAGAAACGTCAACAAACAATAATGAAATTGAAGGCCAAACGCCTTCTTTTTTATTTATAAATAAGTTATGATGTAGTCAGAAGAAAAAACATAGCAAAGGAGAATTAGCCTATGAAGTTTTGCCCTAAATGTGGCGCTCAGATGGATGATGATGCAAAATTCTGTCCGAAGTGTGGCCAATTACAACCTGGATTTGAAGAGAAAAAGGCAGTGGAAGAACCGGTTAAGGAACCTGTTAAAGAAGGGCTTCCAAAAGACATGTCTGACAGCGAGAAATTCGACCATCTCATGAAAACGATGAGAGATTCAAAGACACGTGGGAGGCGACCCGAAAAACGCGTTTCTTCACGTTTATAAACTTATTGTTTATAGTTCCTTGGCTAGTTTGCATTGTTGGACCTATCGGAATGTTCACAGGCGTGAATGTTCATCCTACCGGCCAAGAGATTCTTGCTGCCCATGGAATAACCACCCCATTCACTTATTCAGGATTAACAATTGAATACTATAAGAAACTAGCTGGAAAATATACGCTTACTCCTGGTGGAAGTTTGAATGGCGCTATGCCAATTGTCGTGTTTGTGTTAGGTTTCATCGTGATTGCGTTAATCATTGTGTACGCGATTGTTGGAGCATTTAATAAAGGCGCTTTCCTAAAATCCTGGATTGCACCCGAAGGTGACATCAAAACAATGAAAGCTGTTAAGAGCACTAAACACTGGGTTATCGCTCCGATGATGTGCATCGCCTCCATGATGTCAATGATAGTAACTTACGCGAACTCCACAAATCTTAAATATGAGTCGGATAAAACATACATTTTTGGTCAAGTAATGGGCTTAACTCCAACGCTCGTTGCAGGCATCATTCTATGTGTTCTTGTCACCGTTGTAGTGATCGTCGGAATTGCGGTTCCAACCTCAATTTTCAATAAGAAATTCACAAGACATCTTGAAAAGGCAAAATAAAAAACCTAGATAAATCTAGGTCATTTACTAAAAATCTACTAATAAATTACTTGGTTGTTTTATTTCATCCAGGTAATTTTTCTTTCTGTTCCTTCTTTAATTCTCTTGATATTTTCTCTATGTCTCCAGACCATAACAGCGCCTAAGAAGGTAACGACAGTTGCGTAAACCCAGTTAGGATTTAAAGCTGGTCCCCACATAGGTAACCATTTCAAATCAGAAGGAATAAAGTTAGGAATCATGATGAGAATTGCCCAAATCCAACAGATAGTAGAAACAAAGATTGCTTGGCAAATTGCGGAGAAGGAAACCATCTTCTTCCATTTAAGGGTACCTAAATAGAAGAAACCAGGTAAGAATCCGAGCATCCAGCTAGTCATAACGGTGATGCCCATGAATTGGCTGGCGGCCTTACCACCTTTAAATCCAGCAAACATTGGCCAACAGTGACCGACCATAACACCAACTGCTGTAATCCAGTAGACTGGCCATTGAATAGCATACATACTATTCAAATCTGTGTAGAATGTTTTAACGTCTGCGACTAAAGCGTGTAATCCAGATGTGAAACCAGCGTCTGTAATACCAGCATAGTCAAATTGAGCAAATGTCAAAACTGCCCACATTGCGTAGACTGGTGCGATAGTTTTAATCATGTCGAGCATGATTATCACAAAGCCAACTTTCTTTCCCCATAATCTTCCGGCGTTTGTACCACCAGCATTATGAGAACCGTAATCTCTCGGATCTTGATGGAAAAAGATTTTTCCAACCCACACTGAGGTAGGTATTGATCCGAAGAAGTATCCAATTATCAAACAAAATAATACGACCAATATATTAATAGTTAATATATTCATAGATGCCCCTCCACAAATACTACGTAATAATACATTAAATAACTTTATATTTCCAACACTTTTTGATTATAATTAAAAGCGATTTGAGAGACACATATATGGCAAGTAATAATATTAAAAACACATATACAGCAGATGACATTCACGTCCTCCAAGGTTTAGAAGGCGTCAGAAAGAGACCTGCAATGTACATCGGTAGCACAAATGCCACCGGTCTTCACCATTTAGTTTGGGAGATCGTGGACAATGCTGTCGATGAAGCTTTATCAGGTTTCGGAAATAGAATCGTTGTCACTATTCATAAAGACGGATCTTGTTCTGTGCAAGACGAAGGTCGTGGTATTCCTTGTGGTATTAATAAGGAAACTGGTAGACCAGCAATCGAGTTAGTTTTCACCGAATTACATGCTGGTGGTAAGTTCAATAGTGCGGTCTATAAATCCGCTGCTGGTTTGCATGGTGTTGGTGCTTCCGTTACCAACGCTTTAAGTGAGTATTTGGAAGTTACCGTCTATACAGACGGTAGTATATACCATATGCGCTTCGAAAACGGCGGTCATACCGTTGTTCCACTCGAAAAGATTGGAACCACTAAGAAGCATGGTTCAGTCATCAGATTCAAACCAGATGCAACCATCTTCTCCACAGTGGAATTCAAGCGTGACATCATCGCTGGACACCTCCAAGAAAGTGCCTTCCTCATGAAGGGTGTAAGGTTCGTTTTAGCGGATGAAAGAACCGGTGATAACCAAGAATTTTACTATGAAAATGGCCTAGTGGAATACGTTGCTAGTATCAATGCAAACAAGAACGCAATGACTCCAATCGCGAACTTCGCAGACGTCGATGATGCGACTGGAATCTCTACAGAGATTGCTCTTCAATTCTGCAACGAAGACTACAATGAAACCATCCTTTCCTACGTCAATAATGTCCGTACAAAAGAGGGCGGAACCCATGAAGTCGGCTTCAAAACAGGTATCACCAGAGCGGTCAATGATTTTGGCGAAAATAACAACATTCTCCATGGCAAGAAGCTCGAAGGTAGTGATATCAGAGAGGGAATTACCGCGATTATTTCCTTAAAAGTACCTGAAAAACTCCTTGAATTTGAGGGTCAAACTAAGGGCAAATTAGGAACTCAAGAAGCAACCTACATTGTGCAGAATGTTATCTATAATAAGTTTACTTATTATTTAACCGAGAACAGAGAACTCGCTGTCAATCTCATTAAGAAATGTTTGGATAGTCAAGCCGCTAGAATCGCCGCTAGAAAAGCAAAAGATGATGCCAGAAGTGCTAAAAAAGCCAAAACTGAGGTCATCTTATCCGATAAATTAACTCCGGCTCAAAGTAAGGATTACGCCAAAAACGAATTATTCATCGTTGAGGGTGATTCTGCTGGTGGTAGTGCGAAAAAAGGTAGAGATAGATTACATCAAGCAATCTTACCACTTCGTGGTAAACCATTAAATACAGATGGTATGCAAGTATCTGCGGTCCTTAAGAATGAGGAAATTGCCACAATCATCAACACAATTGGTGCTGGTTTTGGTCAATCCTTCGATTTAGATGATATCCATTATGGCAAAATCATCATCATGACCGATGCTGATACCGATGGTGCACACATCCAAACCTTATTATTAACGTTCTTCTATCACTATATGCGTCCACTTATCACCTCTGGACATGTTTATATTGCGGTACCTCCTTTATATAGAATATATAAAGAGGAGAACCATAAGATGAAACAAGAGTATGCCTGGGATGATGAAGGACTCGAAAAAGCAAAGACAAAAGTAGGCGCTG
>CAJOPR010000018.1 GCA_905236395.1 uncultured Bacilli bacterium | reverse complement strand
GAGGATTGGCTCTTCTTCAGGTTTCAATAAGTCATATTTGCCGATTTCTTTAAGATACATCTTAACGGAGTCGTTAATTCTGACTTCACTGCCTAAAGTTAAATCCAAGTGATCGATGTCGAGGTCTTCCACTTCTTCATCTTCACCATTATCTTCATCGAAGAAGTCATCATCAGGTTCTTCATCCGTTAAACCAATCTTGGATTCATCGAATTCTTCTTCTGGTGCTTCATCTTCTTCATCTTCATCGTCGTTAACGACTTTGATTTCGTTATCTGCAAAGAAGGCGATTAGTTCATCGACCGCTGCATCATCTAATTCATAATTGTTGAGAGCATCATAAATCTCACTTTGATTGATGACACCTTCCTTTTTACACTTCTTAAGAAGTGATTTCTCAATTTCCTCTAAGCTTTTGATGTCTTCAGTGCTGAGCTTGCTCTTTTTAGCTTTCTTTGGTTCAGTTTTTGCCTTTGTAGCCTTTTTGGCTGCTGGCGTTCCATCTTTTCTTGGTCTACCCATACTACTTGCCTCCTCCAGGTTTGTTAGTCTTATTTATTTTTCTCATCTTACGGCGATTGTATTCCGCCATAATACGAGCTTTTTCTAAAGGATCTTTGCCATTCAAGGATTGTTCCAATATATCCTTCTCATAGATTTTTTCTTTCTCATCTTCAATAGAAGATAACAAATTCTCTAAGAGCTCAGGAGTACATGCATTGTTATGAGTGTCCTCAAATGACATGTTCGCTAATTCGTTGATCATCGCTTCCTTATTATCCACGTCACTCATTTCAATGGATGAGATAACGCTGAGGATAGAAACGTCACCGTTTTGTTTAGCATAATCTATTACATAGTTGGCTACCTGACGATAAATCTCGTCATAGAAGTTTCCAACCTTATCTTCGTAGAAGGCAATAGCCTTTGGGTCGTTTAGCATCTGGAATAATAGTTCTCTTTCAGCGAGTTCTAATCTTCTTAATGCTTTTCTTTCTGGATGGAAATCCATCATCACATTCGTGGGGTTATCGCTATATTGAGGATTCGCTTTAGCATTCTTGACTAATTGACGGATTGATTCCGCTTCAAAGCCTGTGACACTAGCGAGTTTTCTCAAATAACTATCTAGTTCAAGTTGGCTGTTAATTCCTATTAATATAGGAATAAATGATTTAACCAACGCTTTTTTCTGTTCTAATGTCTTTAATGGATTGCTGTTTTTGAAGTAGTTAAGCGCAAAGTCCACTCTTCCGATGAGATTGTTTAGGTAAGCACGCAAAGCGTCTTCACCATCTTGATTGAGAATCTCATCTGGATCCTTGCTGCTATTTTGGTTATCGACAATGCGTACATCTAAGCCCGCTTCCGCTAAAGCTTTTGATGCAGTCATCATCGCTGTTTGACCTGGTAAGTCACCATCTAGACAAAGTCTAATCTCCACACCTAACGCTCTGAGCATGGTAATATGTTCTTTAGTTAAAGCGGTTCCCATAAGTGCAACCGCACTATCAATTCCAATCTTGCCTAACGCAAAGACATCCATGAATCCTTCGCATACGTAAACACAGCCAGCCAATTTTGCTTTTTGTTTAGCAATATGGTAGTTATAAAGAACGCTGGATTTATGAAATAAATGGGTTTCTGGAGAATTAACGTATTTGGCTTCGTTGCCATTTCCAATTCTTCTGGCGCTATAGCCGATTACAGCTCCATCACCGTCGCAGATTGGGAATATTACTCTGCCTTGGTTTTTATCGATGTAGTTCGAACCGCTTAAAACGGCAATGCCAACATCTTCCATAGTCTTAAATGAGTGACCTTTACTTTGTAAAAAGTTACAAGTGGCCTTGCCATCTTTCATCGCATAGCCGAGATGATACTTGGCTCTCATGTTGGCGTCGAGATGACGAGATTCAAAGTATTCTAAACCTTCTTTGCCCTCTTCCGTGTTAAGCGCGTACTCATAATACATAGTCAAATCGCTCAAACACTTTAAAAGTGGGACTTTGGTGGCATCAACTGGCTTAACTCTCACCACGCCTTCTAAACGAGGATCATGGAATCCGGACATATCAGCGACTTTTTTAAGAGCTTCCATAAATGGAATATGTTCAAACTTTTGAACAAAAGTAATCGCTGAACCACTAGTGCCACAAACGAAACATTTAAAGATTTTTTTCTCTGGAGATATGGATAAAGATGGGTTGGTGTCATCGTGAAAAGGACAGATAGCCCAATAGTTTCTGCCTTTCTTTGTCACGTTGATGTAGGAAGAGATAATTTTCACTATATCAGCATGAGCTAACACATCATTAATCAAACTGTCATCAAATACCATAACTTTGTTAAATCTACTAAAAATCTACCAGCAAAATACTAATAGAAAATCTTAACAAGCAAGTACTCAACTAGCTTATTAATTGGTAATCTGATCTGTTGCATACTGTCACGATCACGGATTGTAACGGCATTATCTTCGAGTGTATCAAAGTCCACTGTTACACAGAATGGAGTTCCGATAGCGTCTTGTCTACGATATCTCTTTCCAATACTTCCAGTATCGTCATAAACAACATTCATATATTTACAAAGAATCGTTTCAATTTCTTTGGCTTTTTCTTCAAGCTTTTTACTTAATGGTAAAACTGCGGCTTTATAAGGCGCTACAGCGGGGATTAAGTGCATGACTGTACGAACATCGCCCTCGCCTATAGTTTCTTCGTCATACGCGTCACAAAGGGTCATTAAGACCAATCTGTCTAAACCGACGGATGGTTCAATACAATATGGAACATATTTTTCATTGGTTTCTGGGTCTAAATATTCTAAAGACTCACCACTATATTTCATATGTCTGTTCAAATCGTAGTCAGTTCTATCGGCGATACCCCAGACTTCGCCCCAACCAAATGGGAATAAATATTCAATATCAGTTGTGGCCTTGGAATAGAAAGCAAGTTCTGCTTGTTCGTGATCTCTATAACGGAGATTTTCTTGTTTAATTCCTAAGGAATCGACAAAGTTCAAACATTGTTTCTTCCAATAATCGAACCATTTTAAGTCTTCTCCTGGTTTGCAGAAGAATTCCATTTCCATCTGATCGAACTCTCTGGTTCTAAAAGTCATTTGCCCTGGAGTAATTTCATTTCTAAAAGCACGACCAACGTTACAAATACCTAAAGGTAATTTCTTTCTGGTGGTTCTAACAACATTCTTAAAGTTAACAAACATACCTTGTGCGGTTTCTGGTCTGAGATAGACAACAGCTTTGCTATCTTCAGTCACGCCGATGTGTGTTTTGAACATCATGTTGAACTGACGGATGTCTGTGAAGTTTTCACTGCCACAGTTTGGACATTTCACATGATTCTGATGGATAAAATCCATCATTTGATCATTATTCATCGCATTAACATCTGCTTCTGGGAATTGTGCTTCAATTAATTGATCCGCTCTAAATCTTTGTTTGCAGTGTTTGCAGTCGATCAAAGGATCGTTGAATGTAGAAACGTGTCCAGTAGCTTCCCACACTTTTGGATTCATAAGAATCGCCGCGTCGATACCGACGTTCATAGGACATTCTTGGACGAATTTCTTCCACCACATCTTGCGGATGTTCATTTTGATTTCACTACCTAATGGTCCGTAATCCCAGGTGTTAGATAATCCACCATAGATTTCGCTGCCTTGGTAATAAAAACCAGACACCACAAAGTGGTTACAAACTTTTTCAAATTCAAATTTAGACATATTTAATACTCCTCCATCAAGGGCATGCTCATATAGGATACCCACGCGAGTGAGATATTGTCAACACATTATGAGTGTATTTTTATTATTTGTTTATAAGTGAAAAACTTTTGAGAGTGACACCAATAGAATCTGAAATAAATTCTACGAATTTGCCTAGTACCTTAATTGCGTCATCTTTTTCGCATCTAAAGGTTATGTTTCCGATATCTCTGGTGTTAAATGCATTCCTAAGCAAAAACATCTGAGGAACGCTGAGTTCTTTTTCGGTATCTTCTTGCATGCAGTTGCGGCACACAAATCCACCATCCGCGAACGAGAATGTGACGATGTCTTGCTTGCTTCCGCAGAAGACGCAGTGATTAACCTCAAATTCATATCCGCTAACTTTGATTAATTCAGCAAAATATACCAAGAGAATTTCCCATGGTTGTTTGGCTTTCTTTAAGGCTTCAGTTGCAGATAATAAAGAATTAAAAATTCTTTCCTTCTCCTCATCCTGCAGCATGTTTTTAGTGGCTTCAGCGATGAGCATTAGGCTGCTCAAATAATAAAAGTCACTATTGACCTTCATTGGGCTAGAGATGATTGAAGCACTTTTTAAAACAGGATACTTGTAGTTTCCTTCATTAAGTTCAATATCTGCAACGCTCAAAATATTGTTAATTGAGGCATTCTTGTTTTTAGGATCAAAGATGCCTTTAGCTAAGAAAGTTATTTTACCTTCTTCGCTAACAGCGTCGATAATTCCATCTTTCTCTTTATATTGTGTAATTGTTAAAACAATTATTCTCATCTTATTTTCTGTATTTATAGCCGTAGGTCTCGAGGGATTTTTCGTCATCTCTCCAACCTTCTTGTACTTTCACAAAGAGCTCTAGAAACACGTGTTTATGCAATAAAGCTTCAATGTCTTTTCTGGCTTGAGAACCGATTTGTTTGATTCTTTTGCCACCACTGCCAATAACAATTCCCTTTTGGCCTTCTTTTTCCACAATAATGGACGCCTTAATGTGCATTGGATTTTCTTCGTAATCAATGCTTTCCATATATATGGCAGTCGCATGAGGAACTTCATCTCTTAAATTGCGGAGCACCTTCTCACGGATGATCTCTTTAATCTGGAAGACGATATCCTTATCTGTGGTTTCCTCTACGGAATAATAGGCTGGGCCTTCTGGTAATAGTTCAATGATTTTATTTAAAAGTGTGTCGAGATTAAAACCATCTTTCGCTACTGTATCAATGACAATCGCGGATGGACACCTCTCTTCGTAAATCTTTTTAAGATTTATCACTTTATCTAATCTCGCTTCATCAATCTTGTTGAACACTAAGATTAATGGTGAGTTTTTAATATCAAGATGCTCAAGTAAATATTCGTCTCCAGGACCAAAAGGAACGCTTGCATCAATCACTAAGATATTCACATCAACATCATGCGCTGCACTATAGGCCATGTTGTTCATTTCTTTTCCGAGTTTTTCTTTCGGCTTATGAATACCAGGAGTGTCGGTGAAAACAATCTGCACTCCATCGGCGTTATAGATGCCTTTGATTGCATTTCTGGTTGTTTGTGACTTATCAGTAACAATGCTAACCTTTTGCTTTAAAATGCCGTTCAACAGAGTTGATTTTCCAACATTTGGACGGCCTAAGATGGAAACGAATCCAGATTTCATTACTTTAAATCCTCAGGGGAGAAGGCAAATGGGAGTAATTCTTCCGCATTTGTTTCTTGCAAAGCGCCTTTCATATTTGCCATATAAATTGGTGCTTTGCTTGGAAATAATTCACTGATCACTTGTCTGCAAGCTCCACATGGGGAACATGGACCATCTGTATCCGCAGCTAACGCTAAGGCCACTAAGTCTTCTTTCTTGTAGCCGTGCATATAAGCGTTGTAGAGTGCGTTTCTTTCAGCGCACATGCAAAGTGGGTAGGCGGAATTCTCAATGTTCGCACCTAAGAACACTTCTCCATCCTTGGTGAGTACCGCTGCACCGACAGCGAACTTGGAATAAGGTGAATAGGATAGCTTTCTCGCTTCTTTTGCTTTAGCAACTAATAATTCTTTGTCCATATTATTTCTCCTTTGGGGGCAATATTTCATCTTGTAATTTAAACATT
>CAJOPR010000017.1 GCA_905236395.1 uncultured Bacilli bacterium | reverse complement strand
TATGTTCCGAGAAGAAGAACTCTCATTCCCATTTCTTCTGCCGCTTTTCCAGTGGCAAATGGGAAGTAATACTGATCAAATGCAGCGGTAATTCCAGATGTCAAATATTCTAGGAATGCAAGCTTAGACATTTCATAGACATCATTAGGCTTCATTTGTTCTTCTCTAGGGAAAACTGAATTAAATAACCAATCATGTAAATCCACATCATCGGTCTTGCTGCGTAAGAAAGTCATTGCGCTATGAGCGTGGGCATTTTTAAACCCAGGCATTAAAATATTACCTTTGATATCACGGATTATATCGAAGGGAGCATATCGTTGATATTCATTACCGATATAGGCAATCTTATCGTCAACAATAACAACACTGCTTTCAATAATGCGGTCATCTGTCATTTTTAACACTCTAGCGTTTTTTAACAATGTTTTCATACTTTAATTATTATAATTAACGGTTTCATTATAGCAAAAGCATTATTTCTTAAAAATAAAAATAATTCATTTATCAATTGAAAACACCAAAGAGATAATTAAAAATAATTATGACCTAAAAGTTATGCAAGTTGCCACTTTGAAAAAACCAAAAAAGAAAGCAAAAGCTTGGCCAATCGTCTTATTGACCATTCTTTTCTTGCTCATCGTTTTACCAATCGCATTAGTGTATGGCATCTTCTACGATGCTGGCACTAAGAAGGTTCACTACGATGAAGAGATTAATCTCAAAGAAGTTGGCAATCGTATTATTGTTGACTCATTAGATAACACTGTCAGCACCGCTAAGATGGGATTATCCATCACCGAGCATGACATGGATAACATGATTAACATGGGCATGAAAAAAGCGGGTATGACAAACCCATACGTCCACAAGGCATACATGTATGTCAGAGGCAATGCCTATACATTCGTCGTGGATGTGAACGCAGTCGTACTCAAAACACGTGTTCGTGTTATGACCACATTAAGCGAGAATGAAGATAAATCCGCCTTTGTGTTCGCTATCAATGATGCATCTATTGGTAGAATTACCGGACTTAAAGGTGCGGCTAAACCATTAATCGATAGATTCTTAACCGATGACACAGTTAACAGTTTCTTAAAATCCACAGGATTGTCCCTCACCTTCTCTCGTGAGAATCTCTCCATAACTTACGTGAAAGAAGATATGATGAAGGACTTAGCAAAGCTAACACAAGACGAAAACATCGGCTTATACTTTGATATCCTCACATCCATGTTGCAAGAGAACATGGTCAAATTTGATTTGGATACAAACAAGTTTGCAGAAGCCTATTTAGACTTAACAGAACTCAAAACTAATGAGTTAGTTACCGATGATCAAACCCATATCAAGGTTTTACCAGAAACAGTTACCACTCAATGTAGAGATAACTTAGTGGCTTTAATCGATCACGGTGATATCAATCCTGAATCCACTGATTTACAAACTGTTTACAGTTTCTTATTCAATGGTTGGGAAAGAATCTCTGATGAAGAAAGAGCGGTCGTTGAACCAATCAACATGAACTACATCGAGATTCCTGATGTCCATACCTATACAGGCATTATCAAAAACGCTGATACGGTTGATGATTTAATCACAGAGATGGAAGACACCATCAATGTCGATGACCTCATCAGTAAAGATGATTCCAGAAACCATTACATTTGTACACTTAGTGAAAGCATCATCAACAAGTACATTGCTGGCCAATCCATCATTGGATACACCACCTTGTTACATAGAGCAGATGAACATGGTTACAAAGTAAACTACGTCACAGTGGATAACTTCTACTGCAATTTATACGTCAATTCAGATAACGAAGAAATCGCTGAATTTGTCTGTAAGATTAACATGAACGGCTACCACACCTCATTAACATTCTCCACAGTGGTTACCTCTGGAGGATTAGAAGGCTCATCATTAGTGTTCCATGTCAGGGACATTAAATACGGACATGCTTCAGCGGAAGAACTAAAGAAAGAGTTCTTTGGTATCATCTGCGCAGCGATTAACGGTGGAGATGACACCATTTCTGCAAGCTTGGATGATTATACAATTTCCTTCAACTTCGCAAGCGTCATGGATGCTGCTGAAGCAGAAGCGGAACAAAGAATTGTTGAATTACCTCACCCACCAGTGGAATTAGATCCGTACTTCGATCCATCTAACATTCAATTAATCATCGGTGGCGTCGATCGTAATGACGAGGGTTCATTAAGCCTCTACTTAATTAATGGCATTGATTATTAAATCAACCTTGAAAAAGGAGAACATATTATGGGAATTTATGAAGAATTAAAAGAAAGGGGCTTACTAGCCCAAGTTACTGACGAGAAAGAAATCAGAGAACTAATCAACGCTGGTAAAGCCACATTCTATATCGGCTTTGACTGTACCGCTGATTCTTTAACTGCAGGTCATTTTATGACCTTAGTTTTGATGAAGAGATTACAACTCGCGGGCAATAAACCAATCGCACTCATCGGTGGAGGCACCACTATGATCGGTGACCCATCCGGAAGAAGCGATATGCGTAAGATGCTCACCATCGAAGATATTAGACATAATGCTGCTTGCTTTAAGAAGCAAATGGAAAGATTTATTGAATTTGGTGAAGGTAAAGCCTTAATGCTTAATAACGCTGACTGGTTATTAAATCTCAACTATGTTGATCTATTAAGAGAAGTCGGTGCCTGTTTCTCAGTTAACAAGATGTTAACCGCTGAATGCTACAAGCAGAGAATGGAGAAAGGCTTATCTTTCTTAGAATTCAACTATATGATTATGCAGTCCTATGACTTCTATCACTTATACAAGAACTATGGTTGCTCCCTCCAATTCGGCGGAGATGACCAGTGGTCAAATATGTTAGGTGGAACAGAATTAATTAGAAGAAAACTCGGTAAAGATGCCTATGCATTAACCATCACATTATTAACCGATTCTAACGGTATGAAGATGGGTAAAACCGCAGGTAACGCTGTCTGGTTAGACGCTAACAAGACATCTCCATTTGAGTTCTATCAATACTGGAGAAATGTTGGTGATGCCGATGTCATGAAATGCTTAAAGATGCTCACGTTCATTCCTTTAGATGTCCTGAAGGACATGGAACACTGGGATGACAATAGAATCAATGAAAAGAAAATGATTCTTGCTCATGAATTAACCGAAATGGTTCATGGCAAAGAAGAAGCCGATAAAGCGGAAGCCGCCGCAAAAGCCTTATTCTCAGGCGAAGGCGATGATGAAAACATGCCTACAACTGAGTTAGAAGACGTACCCGCAGAAGGTGTTGCTATCTTAGATGCTATGTTAGCTGCAGGCCTTATCGCTAGCAAAGGCGAAGGCAGACGCTTAATTGAGCAAGGTGGCGTCTCCCTCAATGGTGAGAAAGTTACTGACGTCTACTTACACATCTCTAAAGAGCAGCTTAAAGAAGGCGCCAAAATTAAAAAAGGGAAGAAGATCTTCCACAAAATAATTCTTAAATAGAGAGCCGATTGGCTCTTTATTTTTGTCCAACCACTCTAATAGCGTTTAATAAATCGTTGTAATTATTCTCGCTGAGCACGATAAGGCCACCCTCAGGAGTGACTATTCTGTAAATTAAATTATCGGATATACAGTTTGAAATTATCTCATCAAAATCCTTTTCAAATTCATTCATTGTTTTATTGATAATTAGATTAGTCATAATCGTTCCTCCATATTTATTTACAAATTCTTTTCCATAAAGTAATATTTAGTTAGAGAGGTACACCCTCTTCACTATAAACCCGGGTCTAACTAGCGAGGGTCAATAGTAGGCTTGCGATCACCAAGAAGATGATCGCTTTTTTTATTCAAACCATTTCCTTTACCTCCTTGTGAGTGCAAAGGAGATAAGAGGGGTGTACGACACCGATTTCTCGGCATGTCTAATATCACATATTTTATATATAAAAACAACGCCTTTTTAAGGCATCAAATTTTTACCCCTATATCTTTATTTAGTTAATACAATGTAGTAAATAAATAGAGATATATAATAAAGATATTGGGGTAATTTTCTTAACAATTCTTAACGGCATTCGCGGAACTTAACGCCCACATGATGTTATAGCCACCACACACTGCGTCAACATCCACTACTTCACCGATGAAATAGACATCTTTTTCTCTCTTGGACGATAAATCATCATTAAGTTCAGAAACTAAAAGTCCACCACTGGTTACTTGGCTATTTTCATAACCATAGAAATCTTTGAATGTATAGATTGTATTATGAATGTCTAATTCATTATTTAATAAATACTTAGCTAATTTAGGATTAACTAAAGAGTCGTATTCTCCCTTTAATCCTTTCGCAAAATCAATATGCAATGTAATGTTGTTTTTACTATCTAAGCGATTGATGAAATGAGTCATATTGAAAACGACCATTCCACTTAAGCCATCTTTCTTAAAGAGAAATTCGCCTTCTTCTTCATGAATGAGTTTATTTCCTTGATATAAAGAAACAGACGCTTTGCTTCTAACGCCCTCCACCATCTTGGTGTTTTCCTTAGTTTTAATTGGACACAAGGATGGGCTAGATTCTTTAAACTTATAACCATGTTTTAACAAAACATCATGGAATTCACCATTTGAACCTAATTGAGGGGATGATTTACCTCCCACTGAAATAATTAGTGAGTCATAGCTAAAAGTGCCTCTATCGGTCTCTAAGAGGCCTTTTTGATAGTCTTTAACATTAGTTAAGAGGTGAACATCGATCTTTAACTCATCAATTCTCTTTAAAAGATGAATCGCCACTGTTTCTGCGGATTCAGAATATGGATAAACTAAATCACCAACAGTTTTAGATTTGATACCAATAGATTCAAAGTAGTTAATAACATCTTTCGAATTAAAACTATCTAGGATAGGTAACGCAAAAGCTTCGTTACTATATTTATCTATTAATGAACCAATATTCGCGAAATTGCACTTTCCGTTTCCGGTCGCATATATCTTTTTTAATAGCTTATCGTTATGCTCGAAAATAGAGACTTGATAGTCTGGATGTTTTTCTTTGATTCTAATCGCCGCGAAGCAACCAGAAATACCACCACCGATAATCGCTACTTTCCTCATCTATCGATATAATCGATGTTGACCGTAAATGCGGTCTTACCACCGACTTCTCCTTTGATTACTTCTGGAAAACTATTATTCGTCGATAAAGTTAAAACTTGATCGTTTAAAAGTTCTTTATCGTAATTGATTAAGAAATGTTTAATTTGATGGAGCTTATAGAAGTCACCATTGTGGACATCTATGACATAGTCAATATACTTGGTGTTATTTAAGTGACCATTTAAATCAGTGTCACTATATCTCACCTTTCTTTTTTCCACTTCTATGACTTTGTCATCTGCGCATTTCGCGGGTAATGGTTGTTCACCTTCTAAGTGCTCTGTGGGTGCTTTAAAACCATTGAATGGATTTAATACCACGTTATGTGTTTTATGAGATAACACCATCCAGGTTGAAGAAGCCTTAATTAAAAGGTTGCCTTCTTCATCTTCTAACTTGAAATATCTTGGAAAGATAAATCTTAAATCATCACCTGGATAAGTTGTTAATGTGACTGTTTGTAAGTATTTAGGCATTTTCAAAATATCGAGCTCCACTCGGGTGATTACCCAATATAGATCTTTATCTAAGGTATCAGCTTTACCGATATGTAAAACCTCCGCATGTTCGGTAGCGATATCTTGCATCATTTTAAAGAATGATGATAACTTCAAATCTAAGAATCTATCGATGTCATTACTGCCTATATAATACTTTTTCGTGTACATACGTAAATAAGATTACTTAATTATAGTTAGAATTGCAATTGTACACGATTGACACGGAATCTGTTCTTATAGTCTAAAACGTATTCGATATAGTGTTTGTCACCATTGACATTGAACTCATCTTCAACTTGTAAAGAATCGTTAAAGTATTTGTCTTCAAAAACAGCGAATGCATAGTTGATCGCTTCATCTCTAGTATTGAATAATTTATGGATTGTTTCGGCCTTGCCGTTATTGATTGTTTCTAAGATGTAATATTTCATATATAAGTACCTCCTATTGCCTTTTAACGTCATGCTTGGGACGAGGTACTCATATTTGAGATTATGTATTGTATTCCTTTTTTATAGAAAGTCAATAGGGTTTTGAAAAAAGTAATATACAAAGTATATTAAATAAAAAGTTATAAAATATTTTTACGACTTTTATTAATAAATGGATTATTTATAAATATATAATATAAAATCAAAGATTTTATTTTCTGATTATTTAAGCCAATATCTTAGCGCGTCAGGCGCATATTTCGCCCATGCGCCTTCATGGTGTATCTCATTTGTATCCACGATTAAGGCTAATTGACTATTGTCAAAGCCTCTTTTCTCTAGATATTCATATGTATTAAGTGTGGGCTTTAAGAAGATACTTTCAAAGTCTTTACCACCACAGTAAAGGAATAGCTTCCCATTCTTATTTGGATTGATGTCGTATTTATCTAATATTTCTAACCAATCATTTTTCTTGTAGAAGAAGAATGCTGGAGAAAATGATAAAGAGAATCCAAAAGCATCTGGTCTATAGATGTATGCGAAGAATGACATAATTCCGCCCATAGAGGATCCACCTATTCCGGTGTTATCTCTATCACCTAATGTAAAGAAGATTTTATCAATAAGTGGTTTGAGTTCATTAACAATATAATCTGCATACATATTCGCGTATGGGCGAAAATGCCCGCCCTCGCGCTTAAAGACCTCTTGTCTTGGTGAATATGGGGGACAGAGCTCTTTCGTGCGTTCTAATGGCTCTTTAGGACAATCTAGGCCCACTAAGATGACTCCAGAGAGTCCCTCATTCATTAATTTATGAATTGTTTTATCTAGTTCCCATTCGCCATAGGCGGATAAATATCTATCAACAAGGTTTTGTCCGTCAGAGAAATAAATGACTTTATATCTCTTATCAGGGTTATTAAATTCATAATCTTCAGGTAACCACACTCTCACCATTCTCTCTGGTTCTTCAGAAAATGGTAACTTCACCATCTTTTGATAGTAATATCCATATTTCATTGTCGTAGGAATACCAATATATCTTTTGAAGTCACCAATATGAGAAGGTGCTGATTGATGATTAATGTGTTTTTCACCAAATAACTCATTTGGTTCAACTTCTAGTTTCTTTATAAGAAGTTCAACCTTTTCAATGGCGATATCACTATCACCTTTCTCAATATGAGAGATCATCGATTTATCAGCGTAGCCTAAAAGCTTCGCTAATTCTTCTTGGGTTAAGCCTTTTTCTTTTCTAATTCTTTTAATAATATGTCCAATGTTATTCATAGAATAATTATATATCTATGTTGAATATCATTCAACTTATTAGATAAAAGAAAACTAGGTTTTAAGGCCTAGTTCTATTTTTGTTTTTTCTTCTTTAGTAAGTGGTAACCAGCGATTGTGGATACTGTTACAAAGGAGATTGTAATTATAATCGCAGGCATTGCGTTATTATTCACATCAATAACTCTCGTTGGTTGAGAATTTGCTGGAACAAATGCGTTGCCGTCGAATGGATCTGCATCGCCATTCTTGGCTGCCCATGTAACATATCTTTCATATGCATCTGGGAATTGGTTTTGGAAGATGCCTTTAATTTGAGATGCTGTATAAGATCCAGTATAAGAGGACATCATCGTATTCCAACCAGCCTTCGCTGTTGCATATAAGCCGTTTGCGCCCATACATGCATTACCGTTATCAAGTGTGGTAGTAGCAATGTCATCCATGTGCATATATGCGGCGACGAAATCGTTGATCATATTGAATTCAGTAGCACCAGTATCTTCTTCAGGATCACCGGTGAACTTGAATAACTCTATTTCATAGTATTCATATGTCGCTGATTTGGCTGTGGTCTTGTAGTTAGTGATACTATATGGACCGAAAACGTTATTTGCAGCATCTCCCTTAGGAGCATGATAACCTAATGCACGAACTGTACTCGCGCTCGCTGTTGTTGACGCTAATAATCTAAATGTTCCGACACCTGATGAGCTAAGACTGACAGTCCAATCATATGAGGTGTCGAGTTCAAATGACATATTTGTGCCATCTCCACTATACCCCACATATTTATGTGAGTCTTCACATTGAATTGTGATACTATCACCAGTTCTTACCAAATCGAATACATCGTAATCGGTTGAAGCACTTGTAATAATGTTGTTAGAAACAGTTATTTCTTCAGCGGCGAACTTTTTGTTTGAAGGTAACACATTATCCATACTGAGATATGTACCATCGACATTCGCAGCAATAACGTATTTACCATCTGTAACATCGGACAATGAATTAATCAATTCATAATCGCCATTACCTTCATGCCCTGGTGCGGTTGTTCTAACGATGATAGAGCATGTGTTAGAAGCTTCTTCACCATTCAACGAAATTGTAACCTTGATTGTATATTGTCCAGCTGTGCTACCACCTGTAACTGTGAATGGAATTTCACCAACATCAGTTTCTGAATCATATGTAACGTTGTTTTCATTAAATGAGACAGATAAATTACTTGGTTCTAAAGCATCAACTTCAACATTTGGTTTACCAATGAATGATGTATAGTGGGCTTTGACGGTTGCGCTTTCGCCAGATAAAACATAGTGAGGCACATCATCAAAGTGATCGACTAATAATTCATCTTCGATGACAATGCGGAACGCGGCACTTTCTGCTGTTCTGCTGTTAAGTGTGTATGTAAGTTTCGCCCATTGGCCAGAATATGTATTCGCTAACACAGTCGTGTCAACAGCTACATTGTCGATAATGAGCGCTGTTCCACTATCGCCAATTTTAATGTTTGTGACTTCGCTACCATCTGTTAATGTGGCTTTGAATCTGGCGGTACCTCCGGCAAGGGTCATATTGTTGTCCCAAGCAATAGGGACTGTTTTTTTAATTGAAACAGGGAATGCTGCCACAACATTAATCGTAAATGTTGTTGTAACATGACTATCCGCTAAAGATGTAACAGTTACTGTTTTATTATTTCCGATGTCAGTTTGAACAAATGTGTACGCTTCGGCGGGGCTTGTTGAGTAGTTAATTGTCTCAACATTGTTATTATCTTTTACAACTAAACCTTTGAGATTGAGCTGTTCGCCAACACCAAAGGTGGTTGTGTCTGGATTAGATGTGACTGTCAATGATGTTGGGGCTGCCACTTCCGTGGTTGTTTCCCAAGTAATCACGATACTATCAAGCCATAAAGCATTATTGGATGATTTAAAGCCAAGATAGGCATAACTGGATGTTGGGGTCACAGTATATTTTGTTGTACCTTCAACATATTCAACTGTTGCAATTGATGTTCCGCGAGTATCTGAACTGTGTAATTCAGATGCAGCTGTATAAGCGGAATTGTTGCCATAAATATTTACTTTTCTACCTACAGTCGTTGCTGTGGAGAAATTTAATTCGATAGATTTAACTGTTCCACCAGATGCTGTTGAAACAACACCACTAAGTTTGTTTGTGGTTCTTAATTGAATTGCATTATTTCCAGCAGAGCTGTTGCCAGCATAAATTGCAGCGGATGTTAATTTTTTACCGCTCCAATCCTGATATGAACCAGTTCCCAAAGGTAATCCAGTTGTTTGTCTGGTGATTGTATCGGTATATTCGTATGTAGTGATTGCCTGTTCAGCATAAAAATCAGCCCTAACAAATTCAAAGTATCTATTGCTGGTTCCTTTAACCGTTACATCAAAAGAAAATTTGAAATATCTATTTGTCCAATCTTTATTAGATGGTCTATTAAACGTTATGGAACTATTACCACTAAAAGACTGGGACACAGTTGAAATGACTGTCCCACCACCATCCTTATCAGAGCTAACAATTAAGGACATTGAATTTACTGTTATATTAGAAGCGGAACCAGTAGTTAGTATTACTTTTGTAATATTTGTGGCTATAGAACCTTGAGAATAAGCACTACGAATTGTATTAGTAAGTTCCTTACCACCAATTCTCCATGGGTTCATCATTGTGTTGCCAACAACGCCCCAAGTAATATCGTTCTGTGTTATTTCTGATTCTGTTGCATACCCATTAGTGCCACCAGTTATCGAGCCATCCAAAGTATAAACAACTGTCTCAGCAGCATCAGCTTCTTTATATTCAGCTTTGCTTCCAACGGCCATGCCAACGCCAACTGCGGTTGCCATAGTCACGCCTAAAAAACCACCTATAACTGCGGATAAGATTTTATTCATATGTCTTACCTCCTACATTAACCCTAGATCAATATCTATGGGTGGTGACTTTTAGGTTTAAAATAAAAAACCAAAAAGCTTGTTCTTGTTCGGAAACAATGACACTTTCTGGATCTCAATGGAGCAATACCAATTAGATAACAATCTTATCAAATTGCAAAACTCAGATTGAGAAACTGTTTGTCTTTCCCTATAAATTCAAATTCTTACGATAAAGAAGTTACACTTCAGGGATGGGCTGGTTAGGCCTCATGAGTTTGAATTGCCTATTAGTATACACGTGTATACAAAGCATGTAAAGTAAAAGTGTTACACATATGCGTAAATGTATCGATATTTAGCAACTTACTATGCGAAGTTTCGCATAGTATTTTGTGATAAACACAAAACAAAAAAATAAAAAGTCAGAGCTTTCACTCCGACTTATTAGATGTTTTAATCAACAAATTAGGCAATATAGGTAACTGTTAATTCGTTTAAGAACGCTCTTTGATGATCGCTACTATTTGCAATCGTTAATGCCTTTGTCGATGCAGTTAAATCAAGATGTTCTGTTCTCTCTTCAGTTGGACCGGTTCCTGTTGTTGCTTCGTTAGGCATGCTGTATGTTGTGCCCGCAATAGTTATTTGTGAATCGGTGTCCATTCTGTAAACGCCGTTATAAGTATCGTTTTTGTAATATCCTTGGATTTTGAAATCTAGAGCAACAATATTATATTTGCAGTTAAGCACTAAAGAGCCAGCTTGGCTGGCTGTTCCGATACAAAGTGTTTGCTCAGGATTTCCATCCGCTTGTGCATATACATTACTAACACTGATGGATGTGATGAAACCAGGTTCGTTAGAGTTCAAGAACGCTAATAGCTCTGCTTTCTTAGCTTCAAGACCAAAGTTAGTTCCGGCAGTGAAATCAAAGCCTTTAAAAGTAAAAACTTTTTGAGCGGTACCTGTTGTTTGGCTGCTAGATGGATTTGCACTACTACCTTCTTCTGATGAACCATCGCTTGTGGGTGTAGCACCTCTAGATGTACACGCTGCCAAAAGGGCAACTGAAAACAATGAAACTAATAAAACTTTTCGATTCATATTACATATG
>CAJOPR010000016.1 GCA_905236395.1 uncultured Bacilli bacterium | reverse complement strand
GAGAATATATAAAAGTATTTGGAAATACTATTTACCATAAGTAAAATAGTTATGTCTAATAGGCAGGATTTATTATGGAAGAAAAGAAATTAGTAATCGGTTATACCGCTGGGGTTTATGACCTATTTCACATTGGTCACCTCAACTTATTAAAGAACGCAAAAGGAATGTGCGATAAGCTCATCGTCGGAGTTACCGTTGATGAACTAGTCACCTATAAAGGCAAACACGCCATGATTCCTTTTGAAGATCGTATTGAGATCGTGCGTTCATGCAAATACGTGGATGCTGCAGTCCCACAATATGATATGGATAAATTAAGTATGTGTAAGAAACTAGGAGCCACAATGTTATTCGTTGGTGACGACTGGTACGGTACAGACAAATGGAAAGCATATGAGAAAGAATTTGATGCTGCTGGTATCAAGATCATTTATTTCCCATATACCAAAGGTATATCATCAACAAAAATCAACGCTGCATTAGATAAATTCCAATCAAGCCCAAAGGAAGATAAGTAATGAAAATTTATAAAGGATCAATATTATCAGTCAACAAAAATGACGATGTTTTCAAATACCTTGTTGAAGATAAGGGAAGAATAGTTTTTGTCGGAAATGAACTTCCAGAACAATATAAAGACGCTGAAGTTGTTGAACTCGGCGAAAAATGTTTAATTCCATCATTCGTCGATACCCATCAACACTTTGCATCATATAGCATCTTCCACGATGGTCTTAATGTTATGAACGCTCGTTCAAACAAAGAGATCGTCAAAATGGTTGAAGAATTTGTAAATAAGAGCAAGAACAAACTCATTGTTGCTTTTGGAGCTTCCCCATATTCAGTGGAAGAAGGTCACTTAGTAACAAGAGAAGAATTAGATAAAGTTTGTCCAAAGAAACCACTATTTTTGGTTAAATATGATGGACACGCTTGTGTCGTTAACTCGGTTCTTCTTAAGAAGATCGATAAAAAAGTTAAAGGCTTAAGAGGCTATCATCCAGATACCGGTGAAATGAACCAGGAAGCGTTCTTTAAAGTTAGTGACTATGTCACAAACTCAATCTCTATTATCCAATTAATGAAATCCATGCAACGTTCTATGGATTATCAAGCCAGCAAAGGTATAGGTATGGTCCATACTGTTAGCGGTGTTGGATTCCCACTTAACGCGGACATCACTTTAGAAAAAATGATGGCAAAATCCGCGCAAAACGGCTTCCAATTGAGAATTTTCCCTCAATCCATGAACATTAAAGTCGCCAAGAATAGAAAGCTTACACGTATCGGTGGATGTTTCGCATGCGCTCTTGATGGATGCTATGGCTCAATTGACGCTTCAATGAATGAACCATACTTAAACGATCCGAAAAACTGCGGTGTTTTATACTATTCAGACGAAAAAGTTATAGATTTCTGTAAGAAAGCCAATAGAGCGGGCTTACAGATTGAAATGCATGCAATTGGTGATAAAGCGTTTGATCAAGCCACACGCGCCTTAAAAGCGGCATTAGATGACTTCCCAAGGGAAGATCATAGACATGGCATCATTCACGCTTGTTTGCCTACTAAAGAAGGTTTAGAAATTTGTAAAAAGTATCACATTCAATTGCCAATGCAAATCGCCTTTGATAACTGGGCACAAGAACCAATGACGTATATTACGTCAATTCTTGGCGAAGAAAGAGCAAATAGGCTCAATCCAATTGAAACATTCAATAAGCTTGGATGCGTTGTGGGTGCAGGTAGTGATGCACCATGTACAGATCCAGAACCATTGGTTTGGTTATACAAAGCCGTTAATCACTCCAATCCAAAAGAATCTATGAACATCAAGGATGCTTTAAGAATGTGTACCTATAATGGCGCCTTTATCACCTTTGATGAAAAAGAAAGAGGTTCTTTAGAAGAAGGCAAGATTGCTGATATGGTTATCTTATCTAGAAACCCATATGAATGTTCTAATGATGAATTAGCGAAACTAGAAGTTGTTGATACCATATTAGGTGGTAAATCATACACAAAACAAACACGTTCAATCCCTGGAATTATCTTCCATGGTTTGTTCTCACATAATAAGTTCTAAGGAGGATCAATTAATGGTCGATAAAAAGTATTGTATGTCGAGTTTCCTCGCCTTCCGTTACATCGAAAAAGACGGGGTTGAATTCAAAGAAGGCTTACACCACACTCTAGACATTCCATATCCAGAAGAAAAGAGAGTTTTAGTGTGGACTGCTGATGATATTGCAGCAGCTTATAAGAAGTTTTTTGAAGAGAGACAAAAGACAGTTAAATTAGGTATTTTGCTCTCTGGTGGTATGGATAGCGCATGCCTTGCCGCGTTCTTAAAACCAGGTACAGATGCATACACATTCCGCTTCCTCGGTGGCAAATATGGACAAGATGATTTACATCGTGCGGAACTATACGCCAAACACTATAAACTCAATCTCCACTATGTCGATATCGACTGGAATGTTGTTGAGAAAAATCTCATTCCTTTAATGAAAGAAAAAGGCGCTCCAGTTCATTCCATCGAACCACAAATTATGGAGGCCGCACTTCAAGCAAAGAAAGATGGCGTCGAACAAATCGTTGCCGCTGATGGAAGTGATTTAGTCTTCGGTGGTATGGATAAAATGCTCAGCAGAGATTGGGATTTCGATGACTGGAAAAAGTTCTATACATTCGTTGATCCAAAGAAGGTTTTGAAGGAACCTGTTGATATCGATTATCTCTATGAAAGATATAGATTACCAGGTAACAAAATTGACTATTTGAAGTTCATCGATGATGTCTTTGCACATGAATCCAGTGGCTCATATTGTAACGCTGTTATCACCGCAAAAATGAAGTACGTTCCACTATTCGATCCAAGTGCTTACGTGAAGATGGCAGAACCACTCGATCTACCAAGAATTAGAGCGGGTGAATCGAAATATTTGATTAGAGAATTATTCAGAAAATGTTATCCAGAAATTCCTATTCCTGAAAAGATTCCAATGCCACGTCCTGTTGATGAATATTTCAAGACTTGGAAAGGACCAACAAGACCTGAGTTTAAAGAAAACTTAGATATGTCTCAATTCACAGGAAATCAGAAATGGTTAATCTGGGTACTTGAGAAGTTCCTAAACGAGATTGTTGATAAATAAAAAAAGAACCCTTTGGGTTCTCTTTTTTTAACGATTAATCTTAGCCTTGAACTGCTTCGATAATTTAAATGATACTGTTCTAGCCTCTTTAATCGTAATTCTTTTGTGACTCTTTGGATCAGTACCGTCTCTCGCTTGACGAGTTTTAGGTAAGAAGGAACCGAAGTTAGTAATGTTGACTTCTTGTCCCTCTAATAATGACTTTTCAATTAAAGCAAAGGCTGCATCGATTGCGCTTTCAGCATCTTTCTTGCTGACATGGGCTTTTTCGGATACCTGTTCAATAAGGTCGCGTTTGTTTAATTTAGACATTTTTTACTCCCCTTCATCATAACAAATATTCTATCACAGTTTGCGATTTCTAACTACAAGATTTATAGGAGTTCCTTCGAAATTAAAAGTTTCTCTCAAACGGTTTTCTAAATAGCGCAAATAAGAAAAGTGCATCCAATCGGAATTATTTACAAATAAGACGATCGTTGGAGGGGCTGAAGAAACTTGTGAACAATATAAAATTTTTATACGACCACCATTGAAATTTGGGCTCTGATTCATCATCTGAGCATCTTGTATAACATCGTTAAGTAAACTGGTCTTAACTCTGGTGTGATAAGCGTTATGAACCATCTCTAATGTCTCAAAGATAGTATTGATTCTCTGCTTCTTCAACGCAGATACAAAACATATTGGTGCGTAATCCAAGAATTTATATTCCTGCCTAATCCATTTTGTCATCTCGCTTGTTGTATTTGTTTCCTTATCTACTAAATCATATTTATTAACAACAATAATAATGGCCTTATGTAAATCGGTTGCATAGCTAATGACGTGTTTATCTTGTTCGGTAATTCCTTCTTTGCCATCAAGCACTAATAACACTATTTCGCTGCGTTCAATGGCCTTTAAAGCACGTATCGCAGAATACTTATCAATGGACTCATAAATTTTACCCTTCTTTTTGAGTCCGGCCGTATCGATGACGACATATTGTTTATCTCCCTTTACGAATGGGGTATCAATTGAGTCTCTTGTGGTTCCAGAAATGTTGCTAACAATAACTCTTTCTTGGTTAAGAATCGCATTAACTAAGGAAGATTTGCCAACGTTTGGTCTACCCACCATACAGAAGGTGATTTTCTCTTCATCAACTTCATCATGTTCTTCGGGCAAATATTTAATGATTCGATCTAAGAGGTCACCAATTCCGATGCCGTGCGCACCCGAAACCACAAGTGGTTCGCCTAGGCCTAGCGCATAGAATTCTTGGGCGTCCGAAATGTGGCTGCCTTCGTCAATTTTATTGACCGCTAAGATAATTGGTTTCTTTACTTTGTAAAGCATCTTAGAAACCATTCTATCGTCTGCAGTAATACCAACCTTACCATCCACAACAAAGATAATTACATCAGCTTCTTCAATAGCGATTTCCGCTTGAATGCGGATTTGTTCTTGGAAAGGTCTATTAGCAGCTTCAATTCCGCCTGTATCGATAATGGAAAAAGAACGGCCTAACCATTCGCATTTTCCATATAAGCGATCTCTGGTTATGCCGGCTTCATCATCTACGATGGCGTGTCTCTCTCCAATCATACGATTGAAGATTGTTGATTTACCAACGTTAGGTGATCCAATGATGGCAACAATGCCTTTAGGCATTATTAGCCTCCTTTTCCGCGACTTTCTTGTCGATGATTTCAATGACTGCTTCAACCACTTCATCAACACTCATGAATGAGGTATCAAGAAGAATAGAATCAGCAGCTGGTTTTAATGGAGCGAAGTCACGATGTGAATCGATATAGTCTCTCTTTCTCACATCTTCTTCGATTTCTTCTAATGTACAAGGAATTCCTTTAGAAATATTCTCGTCGTATCTTCTGATAGCACGTGTTTCAACACTGGCGATTTGGAAGATTTTAACATCAGCATTTGGTAAGACGTATGTTCCAATATCTCTACCATCCATAATTACAGAATGTTTGCCAGCCATTTCACGTTGTTGATCAACGAGGAATAAACGGATGTCTTTATATGAGGCAATATAGGAAACATTTCCAGACACTCTTGGTTCTCTTATCTCTTTAGAGATATCTCTATCATTGCAAAGCACAATATGTCCAGGTCTTAATTTGATATGGACTTCAGGAATTAATGCTACGCATGCCGCTTCATTTTGGCAATCAACGCCTTTCTCCATGCAATACCATGTGAAAGCACGATACATAGCGCCAGTGTCTATGTACGTGTAGCCCTTAATCTCTGCAACTTTCTTGGCAACGGTGGATTTTCCAGCAGCAGCTGGTCCATCAATAGCAACAGTAATTTTCATAAATAATTACCTCCAAACGAGTATTCCAAATACCACTATTCCTGCGACTAAGATAACACCTACTAAAACAAATAAGGCAATCTTTAGCGCATTCATTCTTCTTTGTTTTTTAATAAAAACAGCTTCCTCATCTTCTTCGTTTAAGGTCTTTATAACCTCATCCATTGGAAGAGTGGAAGTTGTATCTAAATGATCATAATTTTGATCACTTTCTGAGGAGGATTTGGGGGTTTCTAAAACAGGAGCTTCCTCTTTAATAAGGGAATTTCGATAATCTTTAAATTTCTGAACTCTTGAAATACCCATAAATCCTACTTGTTTTATTTTATAAAAAAATAGGAATTATTTGTAGGGGGAAATGACATTTTTTATTTTTGGTCAGATTATTGAAAGAAAGACATAGATAAGATATAATTTTTACAAACCTAGGAGGAATTTATTGATGGCTAAGAAAAAAGTCAGAGTCGACCAAAGCTTATGCATCGGATGCGGTTGCTGCGCAGGCACATATCCAGATGACTTCAAAATGGGTGACAGCGGATTAGCAGAACCTGTCGCTGAACTTGGTGAAGAAGACGCCGCCAGTATCTGCCCTGTTGGTGCAATCTCCGTCGAGGAGTAATGATATGAAAAAACTAGGCCATCAAACAACCTAGTTTTTTTCTACCCAATTTTATCAATTACTTTGTGTAACCTCTTGTATAAGAGGAATGTAATAATAACCACTATCGCATCCTTCATAGCATTGAACGGTAACGCGACAAAGAATAAGAACGTCCACCCTAACGATGTAACAGCTGGGTTAGCAGCTTTACACATATTTAATATGACTACTTTTGGCCATCCCATCATGAAGATATAGAAGTCTAAGATGAGGAAGGATGTCACAAATGAAGATACAACTATCTGCACAGCTGTACCTAAGAGCAAGCCTATAAACGCTCCTTTTATGTTCCTATGGTATTTATACCATATGGCGGAAGGAATGATGAACGCTACTGAGTAAATAAGATCCGCCAATTCACCAACGCCCATTGTGCTAGTCATAGGTAACTTAACAATTGTCTTAATTAAGATAACGAAGAAGCCACTTAATGGACCATAGGCAAATCCTGCAATTAAAGCAGGAACTTCATCAAAGTGAAATTCTAAGAACGCTGGGAAGAATGGGACATTAAATTTAAGTCCTGGAACTAAATATAAAATAATTGACATTGCGGCAAATAAGCCGGTTCTTGCAATGAATTTGGTAGTTAAGGGGCTCTTTTTCTTAAACAATTTGGATAGGAAAAATACCGCTGCAACAACTGCAAAGGCAATACCCACTACCATCCTTGTTAAATCAAATGAACTCATAAAAAATAGCCCCTACCAGGGCCAAAAAACACTTCTTTCATCCAGACTTTACTGTCGCCACTTGAATCTCACAAGTTCATGCCTTTCGGCTCGCGGGGTTTACCGCCGGTCGCGTTATTCGCTGCCCTGAAGTGATTTCATTATAAACTTCTAGTAGCGAATATCATAGATTTATTTATAAATGTTTTCTTTTTATCTCGTTATACTCACGAGGATATTTCTTATTAGTTTCTTTAAGCTTGCGAATCACAATAATTGCCCTTTGTTCTTTACACTCGGGTAATACGTACTCATTAACACATTCAATCTTTAAATTAAGCTTTTCAAAAGCAATCTTAGATTCATTTATTTCGTCTTCATATCCTGGGCCTTTAAGCGCAAGTAAATGCCCGCCTACCTTGAGCATGGGTGTGATCACTTCCAATAGAATTGGAAGAGATGCAACTGCACGCGCTGTTGCGAAGTCAAAATACTCTCTATGTGATTTGCAATAATCTTCTGCTCTAGCAGCAACACAATTAACTTTTAAGTTATTTACCTTGGCGAAGTTATCGAGATAATCAATTTTCTTTTTAGTGGAATCCAAAAGAGTCATTTCGCAAGATGGTTCCAATATCTTAAGCACCATTCCTGGGTACCCGGCGCCCGTTCCTACATCAATAATAGATTTCTCTTTCAAATCAATATCAGCAAGAACTAAGGCAGAATCAAAAATCATCTTCTCCACGAATTGATCTCTATCAGTAATAGAAGTCAAATTGAATTTTTCATTCGTGGATAATGTTTCTTCCATGAACTTGAAAAGTAATTCCACTGATTTGTCATTATGTGGTATTTCAAATTCCTTAAATTGTCCTAAAAGTTGTTCTTTATTCATACTTAATTCTTCTTTTTTATGTTCAAAATCAATATTGATATGTCAGCAGGGTTAACTCCGGAGATTCTAGAGGCCTGTCCAATAGTTAAAGGCTGTATTTTGTTTAACTTACTTCTTGCCTCTAAAGCTAAGCCATCCATATTTAGGTAGTCTAGACCACTTGGAATCTTCATTTGATCGAGTTTAGCCATGCCTTCAGCTTCCTTAATCTGCTTTGCGATGTAGCCTTCATACTTTGCAATGATTTCTACCTCTTCAATAGCAAACTCATCTAGTGAAATATCTTCTAAAGCTGGAATAAACTTTGCAATTTCTGTGTATTTTACTCCTGGACGCTTTAAAATCTCAAAGGCTTGAACTCCACCTTTTAGTTCATTGAAGCCTAATCCAGTAAGATATTCTTCGACTTCTTTACGTTTTCCGAGATAAGTTGACTTTAAAATCTCCACAGCTTTATTAATATTGGCTCTTTTTTCAGTAAATCTTTGATATCTGTCTTTATTAATTAAACCTACTTGATATCCAATATCAGTTAAACGCAAATCAGCATTATCATGACGTAATAAAAGTCTAAATTCCGCACGTGAAGACATTAATCTATATGGTTCTAATGTGCCTTTTGTGACTAAATCATCAATCATAACGCCAATGTATGACTGGTCTCTTCTTAAAATGAGTGGTTCTTTTCCTTCGATCTTTAAACAAGCATTAATTCCAGCCATCAAACCTAAACCAGCAGCTTCTTCATAACCGGAAGTTCCACAGATTTGACCACCGATATATAAACCAGGCCACTTCTTTAGTTCTAATGTTGGCCCATATTCTTCAGGGACAATTAAATCGTATTCTATAGCATACGCGTATTTAAGAAACACGGCATTTTCGAAACCAGGTAATGATCTAACCATCTCTTCTTGAACATCTTTAGGCATAGATGTTGAAAATCCTTGGACATAAATTGAATCGGTATATCTAGATTCTGGTTCTAAAAATAATTGGTGTCTTTCTTTGTCTGCAAAGTTAACAATCTTTGATTCGATTGATGGGCAATATCTTGGACCGACACCTGTAATCAAACCAGAATACATCGCAGAATCCTTTAAGTGATCGCGGATAATCTTGTGGGTTTCAGGTGTTGTATAGATTAGATAACAAGGTATTTGTTCTTCAACTGGAATGAATTCATTAGTTTCATATGAGAATGCATATTTACCTTTGGTACCTGGTTGGACACTTCCCTTGGTAAAATCAATTGAATCACTCTTAATTCTTGGCGGGGTTCCAGTCTTAAAACGTGTGGTTTCAATTCCCATACTTCTTAAATATGGTGATAATCCACGTGATGGCTGCTCTCCATCGGGGCCTTCATCAAGAACCTCGTTGCCACGGAAGATTTTACTCTCCATGTATGTTCCTGTTGTTAAGATTACTACTTTAGCAGTATATTCATTTCCAATAGTAGTCTTAACACCAAAAACATGCTTATCATCATTTAATAAAGCGTTAACGGTTTCTTCTTTAACTGTAAGGTTATCTGTGTGTAAGGCAAGGTTCTGTAAATAATCTGGATACTCTAATTTATCTTGTTGTGCTCTTAGGCATTGGACGCCCGGGCCTTTACCCGTATTGAGCATCTTCATTTGTAAATAATGATGGTCAGCAGCTTTGCCCATCATGCCACCCAAGGCATCAATTTCTCTAACAACAATGCCTTTAGCGGATCCGCCGATGGATGGATTACAAGGCATATTGCCCATTTTCTTGATATTAATGGTAAGTAAAAGTGTCTTGTGGCCCATGTGAGCACAAGCAAACGCCGCTTCAAGACCAGCGTGTCCACCACCGACAACAATTACTTCATAATCCATAATTATCCGACGCTTCCCTCCATATCCATTTTAATAAGTTGATTCAACTCAACTGCATATTCCATAGGAAGTTCTCTGGAGAATGGTTCAATAAATCCCATAATAATCATTTGTGTGGCTTCTTTTTCACTAATACCACGGCTCATCAAATAGAAGAGTTGCTCTTCACTAATCTTACTAACAGTAGCTTCGTGTTCTATATAAGATGAGTTATTCTTAACTTCGTTAGTGGGGATAGTATCACTGCGTGATATATTATCCAAAATTAAAGTATCACACTCAACGTGACTACGGCAGTTCTTAGCGCCTTCTTTATGTCTGACTGTACCTCTATAGTTGGCAACACCACCATTCTTCACGATAGATTTAGAAATAATAGTAGATGTTGTGTTACTAGCTTCATGTATCATTCTAGCGCCAGCATCTTGATATTGATCTTTACCTGCTACCGCAATAGAGATACATGTGCCTTTGGCACCTTCTCCCTTTAAGATACAAGCTGGGTATTTCATGTTTGTTTGACTACCGATGTTTCCATCAATCCATTCCATTTGGGCGTTTTCATAGCAAACAGCGCGTTTGGTGACCAAATTGACAATGTTGGTTGACCAGTTCTGGACTGTTGAATAACGACACTTACCGCCTTTTAAAACGATGATTTCCACGACAGCGGCATGTAATGACTCTTTGCTATATGTTGGAGCAGTACATCCTTCGACATAATGGACATCAGCACCCTCATCCACGATGATTAAAGTACGTTCAAATTGACCGGATTTTTCATTATTAATTCTGAAATAACTCTGCAAAGGTTTATCCAAATGCACATTTTTAGGTACATAGATGAATGATCCGCCAGACCAAACCGCACCGTTTAAAGCGGAGAATTTATTATCAGCAATTGGCACTACTGTACCGAAGTACTTTTTAAATAAATCCGGGTATAGCTTTAATGCCATATCTGTGGACAAGAAGATAACGCCTTTATCTTGAATCTCTTTTAACATATTGTGATAGACAACTTCGGATTCATATTGTGTAGAAACACCAGAAAGATACTTTTGTTCCGCTTCAGGGATACCTAATCTATCAAAAGTGTTCTTAATTGTTTCAGGAACTTCGTCCCAGTTTTGGACTTCTTTCTTACTAGGTCTAGTGAAATATGTGTATGAATCAAAATCCAAATAGGAAAGATCTGGACCGAACTTAGGTAAGGGCATCGCTTTAAAAGCTTTTAATGCTTTAAGTCTAAATTCAAGCATCCAGTCAGGCTCATTTTTCAAACGTGAAATCTGGGTAACAATCTCTTCATTGATACCCACATCAGTCTTTAAGACTGATACGTCTTCATCTTTGAAACCGTATTTATAATCTTCTTGGAATTTAATATCATCCACCATAAAGATTATTTGCCCCCTAAGATTTTGTCCGCAGCATTCCAGCCAATCATTGCACATCTAATTCTTGCGGCTTGTTTAGATGTGTTAATAAAGACAATCGCTTCTTCTAGTACAGAATCATCAAATGGTTCTTCGTGAATCATATGATTGTATTGGTCAATAATGTATTTCGCATCTTTGATGTTTTTATCTTTTAATAAGTCACACATAATATCTGTGGACGCTGTGGAAATTGTGCAAGCCACACCATCAAAACATGCATCTTTAACAATATTATTTTCTACAAGTAGAAAAATATCTAAATCATCAATGCAGTTATCAGAATGCATGTGAACTTTTTCAAATTTATCAGTGTTTGGTTGATGTTTATTAAGAGGATTGCTGTAATGATCCATAATAATTTGACGCATCATATCATTAGTTAAAGTAAGCATCTAAAATATCTCCTCCATTAATAACAGCATCTAAGAAGGCATCAATTTCTTCTTTGGATGTATATAAATATGTCGACATTCTCACTGTTGCCACAGTTCCTAAATAATCATTAAGAACTTTAGCACAATGTTGTCCGCTTCTAACGGCAATACCTTTGCTATTTAATAGGGTTGCTTCATCTTGAGCAAACACGCCTTTTCTATTAAAGGTAATAATGCCATTTCTTGCATTTTTATTATAAATAATAATGTCATCACATTTTTCTAGTTTAGAAATAGCGTAATCGCACAATTCTCTATCATGCTGATGAATATTATCAATTCCTAATTCCATCAAGAATTCAATGGCCGCTTTTAAGCCACAGATACCCGCAATGTTTTGTGTACCGGCTTCAAACTTCATTGGCGCGTCATATGGAATCATTTCTGTTTCCTTGTTGAAGGTAACATTCATACCTCCACCAACATAGTATGGTTGCATGTCTTGCAATAATTCATATTTTCCGATTAAGCAACCGATACCTGTGGGTGCACACATTTTATGTCCAGATATTGTTAAGAAGTCGATATCCATATCTTTGAAATCAATCTTCATGTGTGGAGCAGATTGAGCGCCATCAACCACAAGGACCGCACCATGTTCATGGGCAATTTTAGCAAACGCTTTAACATCCACAACATTACCAAGGACGTTACTAACTTGTGCGACTGAAACAACTTTAGTCTTATCAGTAATAACCTTTTTAAGGTTATCAACTGTCAAAACACCATCTTTATCTAATGGAATAAACTTAATAACTGCACCAGTAATGTGGCTCGCTTGATACCAAGGTAATAAGTTGGAAGCGTGTTCGGCTTCACTAACTAAGATTTCATCACCTTTCTTTAGGTATTGGAATGTATATGCTAGAGCAATTAGATTTAATCCCATTGTGTCACCAGCAGTAAATACGACTTCATTGGGTTCACAATTTAAAAATTTAGAAACTGTAATTCTAGTATCTTGGACTCTCTTATCCATGTTGAATAAAAGATCGTAATCGCCTCTATGATGATTGGCGGTTTCTTCCTCGTAGTACTTTTTCACAGCGTCAATAACAAATTGAGGCTTAAAAGTTGTAGAAGCATTATCCAAATAAACAAGCTTATGACCTTGCATCTGTTTATTGTTTAACATTGGAAATTGTTTACGTATTTTCTCTAAATCGTACATATTACATTTTCCCTTCTATCAAGTTTTCAATTTCTTTCTTGATATCTTCATCATCAAAACCTTTCAAAATAGGCTTTAAATATCCAAGAGTAATGATGCGCTTTGCAGCATCAATAGATAAGCCACGAGAGGTTAAATAAAAGGTGTGTTCATCATTTATTTTTCCCACTACTGCAGCGTGGCTAGCTTCTATATCATTCTCATCGATCTTCAAAATTGGCTTAGCGATACCATTGCTGAGTTCATCAAACACCATAATCTTGGCATTTTGGTGGGCTTTAGATCCGCTAGAACCGTTCTTGATGTGGCAAATACCTGAGAAAGTAAGTTTTCCATCATCTCTAATGACTCCATAATTATCCATTTGTGCAAAAGTGCTCTTAGAATTATGGAAAACAGAGACATCAAAGCTCTTTTTATCTTTATCTTCTGTTAATGATGCTAAGTGCCAATCACAAACAGCATTAGATTCATTGAGATTGATGTTGATCTCACCTTTACATTCTCCTTGAACAAAATCGGCATAATAGCACTCAATTGCAGCGTTTTGCGCAACATTTGCGGAGATTTTTAAGGTTTTTAGAGGTTTATTAGCTAACACCGAGAGATGTAAATGAGAGTTTCTTTCTAATTCAAAATGAACATCTACAGCATCAGAAATATTCAAAATCAATAGATCAATATTTGTATTTTCTTTAATTAAATATGAAGAAGAAAGTTCCTTATTTTCCGCATTCAAAAGATATTTAAGAGAAGTGCCATCTCCTAAGACCATTTTTTGATTGTTAGAAGCTAAAACTTTCAATCTTTCCATTATTTAATTGCTTCTTTCACCGCACATGAACCGATTGAAACGGTATTCATCGCGTTTTCTTCCTTTTGAATCTCAATTCCGAGTTCAGTTTTAATGAATTCGTAACCAGTTTGGTCGATTCGTTTGATGGTTTCTGGTCCACCATCGATGACCACTTTTCCGTTAACGATAACAACCGCTCTTGTAGGTTGTATTAAATCGAACAATCTGGCATAGTGAGAAATGACTAAAAAACCCACTCCTTTTTCTTTTTCTTTTTTGATGGCATCAGCAACGATTTGGATAGCATCAACATCTAGTCCAGAATCGATCTCATCTAACATAGCGATTTTTGGTTGCAAAAGTAGCATTTGGAGAATCTCATTTCTCTTCTTTTCACCACCAGAAAAGCCTTCGTTTAAGGATCTGGTCGCTAAGTCAAATGGCATCTTTAATTCTTTGGTCGCACCATCGAGTAATTTATAGAATTGATATGTAGAAATTGGTTTCTCGCCTTTGGCGTTTACCGCTGCTCTTAAAAAATCACTATTGATAACACCTGGGATTTCACTGGGGTTTTGCATACCGAGGAATAATCCAAGTTTTGCTCTCTCATCAGTTGTCAAACTTAATACGTCTTTATCATCGAAGAAAACGGTTCCTTGTGTGACGACATATTTTGGGTGCCCCATAATGACATTTAATAAAGTGGATTTACCATGACCGTTAGGCCCGAGGATTGCCACAGTTTCGCCTTCGTTAATTTCTAAATCAATTCCTTTGAGAATTTCCTTTCCGTCAACTTCGGCGTGTAGGTTTTTAATAATCAGCTTAGACATATCAATTCACCTCAAATCGGCATATATTCTACTCACTATAAAAATCAATTACAAACAATACGATAATTTTTCTTTCGATTTTCCATAATTAGGGACATTACTAAGTAATAATCTTTAATTAGTTGTTGCAATTAAAAACCATAATATTTAGAATATTACCGCTATGTTCAGTAAAAGGAGTACGAGAAAAGATGAAAAAAAGTAAACTATCTATCGGATTAGTTACTAGTTTCATTGCTACTATGGCTTTGTCCGCCTGTGACGCTGCAAAAGTTACAAGTAATAAGGAAAACTTGGTTAACTTTACAGGTTACGGCGATGAAGAACTCAGCATCCGCATCGACGATATGTACGATGACTATATGAAGAGTTCCTCAGGTATTTCCAAATACTATGAGTCAGTTATGGAAGTTCTTATCCGTCATGCCTTTCAAAAAGACAAAGACGGCAGCGACCCAAATGGATTAAAGGGCGTTAAGAAGAACTACAATGCGATTGTCAAAGAAGCCAAAGATAATGTGAGAGGTTCTAAAGAAACCGCTTCACAAAATGCAGAAACTAATGGCACCGATTACAAGACAGAATGGCAGGCCATTCTCTCAGAAAAAGGTGTAAAGGATGAAGAAGAACTTCTCCAATACTACATCTACCAATTAGAAAAATCTGAAATCGAAGATTGGTACTATGAGCAACACAAGGATGAACTCAGACGTGAATATTTAGGTTTATGGTCTAGTTCGAAAGAAGGCGCATCCGCAGCCGGCACATCCGCGAAGAGCACAAAGGCCAATTCTAGATACCCATACCATGTACGCCATATTTTAGTTAAAGTCGAAGACGGCGCAAACGAATACACACGTGGATCCGTCAGTGCAGATCAAGCTAAATTATTAAGCGAAACAGTGGAATTATTAGCCAAAGGCACAATGACCTTCGGTGAAGTTGCCCAAAAGAAGAGTGAAGATTCATCTGCTTCCTCATATGGTGACGTCGGTCTTATGACCAACGCTATTTCTGGTGGCAAACTCGGAATGGTCAATGAATTCCAATTAGGTATTTATGCCTATGACGCAGTTAAAAAGAATACAGGTGTAAGCTCTGAAATCGACGCTGCGTTAGGTCTAGGCACATCCATGCCTGGATACACCGCACACAGAGCAGACGATGAGACAATCCACACTCCAGGTGAAACCGCTAAAGAATATATGGCGGCAAGAGGCATTGTGGAAATTCCTTATTCTGTTTTCAAAGAATTAGGTGATGTTGCAAACTTAGAAAATAATGAAGTAACTGGTTTACCAGTTGAAGATGGTAAATCCGCAGTATATCCAAGAAACTTATTGTGGAATAGATATCTCAACAACCACAGCATCTTTGTTATTACAAATGGTTCTCGTCCAAATAATTCAGAAATCACTGATGACACCATCAGAGATATTTTGGACACAACCGATAGTGTTGAATACTACGCAAATAAAGATCCATATGTGAAGTATGACAAGACCGAGCAAGAAATCGATTACGCCACATTAGCAGGCTTCAAAGCCAACGCTGGTTTCAATAACGGCAGTAATGAAAAAGTCCTTTGTGATGAAAAGGGCAATGTCATCATCGGTGTTCGTAGCCAATTCGGTATCCACCTCATGATCGTTGAGAAATCAATTTATGATTTCAATTCTGCTGTCAAATTAGAAGACTACTACACCACTGCTATTCCAAGCGATAGTGATTACCCAACAATTCCTGCTGGTGAACACACATACGTTGACTTCATTTATTCTGAGAATAAATCTGAATACAACTCTCGTGCAGAAACAGTTAAATCCGCTATTAAAGGATTTGATAGCACATATGACTACCGTTTATACGAAGTCTTATCTGCAAGAGATGACGTCAATAAAGAAGATGCTAAGACAAAGAAACTCTTTGATCTCATCGATGGCTATATTGAATTACAAAGAGAAAAGAATAAAGCCGATCAAGATGAAGGCATCCAAGAAGTTTGGAAGACATACTTCGAATTACTCGAAACACAAGACTTCTATAGACATGGTTTAAACCGTGTTGTCTCAGAAGGTTGTAAGATTGCCTTTACAAAAGACATTCGCGACTTAACCGATGCTGAAATTCAAGCAATCACCGGCGAAGCTGTTACAGAACAAAACCGTGCTGAATTAAAGAAAGCAGTCGAAGACGCTTATAAAGAAGGAGGAAAATGCTATGTCAAATAATCGTTTTAAAAAGATCTTAGCGGTTGCCCTCTTATCTACAATGGGCTTAGTGGCTTGTGGTAACGAAATCAAAGCCAAACCATCAAACTATGATGATGAATTAGTCTCCTTTACTGATAGCAATGACGAAATTTATCACAACTTAGTGAGCATCATCGAAGATGCTTATAGAGATGGCTCTTTAGCAAGCGCTGTCTTAGATAAAGTCTTATATCAATACTCTGTCTCCGTTTTCGGTAGATATAACAGAATCGCTGAACCATATAACTTAGGCGAAGACGAAATCACATTAAAAGAAGCTGCTGCTTCCGCATCATCTGCTGATAAAACCAAAGCAGATACATTTATCGAAAAACACAAAGCATTCTGGACCACAGATTCCAAAGGTGATCGTCAAACTGACGATGATTCCAAGGCACGTGAATATGCACGTGTTATCGCAAAATGGAACACTATCGAAGATAGAATTGCTAGAACATTCTATGGTTCCATCTCCGGTGGTAGCTATAACAATGACAGAGGCTATTTCTCTGAAAAGAAATTCTTAGCGGAACTCAGAAGTCAATTATACAAGGTTGCTAATCCATATGCTTCCTCAACAGTACTGACAAAAGAATCCTATAAGGTTGTTATCACTCCTGAAGTTCAAGAAGAAGATGTTTTCACAACACTTGTTCCTACTGCTGATGCAGAAGTTACAAGTACTACATACTTGCACAGAGCTAACTATCAAGATCCAAAAGCTTGGGATTTAGCGCAAGTGGAAGAAAAGACTGATGACACACTCACATATGTTGAAGATGAAATCATCCCAACAATCTATCGTTCATTATTAGTTGAACAATATTTGTTCGATGAATCCTACAACAACTTAGGTAGAAGTGCCGCCAGAAAAGTCAACGTCATCGCCATTAGCGAAAATAGCAACAACGTTGCTGGTGCTGACTACTTAATGAAATATTTCGTTAGAAATGTTATCAGTGTGAAGGATGCTGACATCACATTAGCAAACTTCAAAGCCATCAGCGAAGCTGCTAAAGGTTTCGTTGATAACGGCACAAATGACTATCTTGAAGCAGTCATGTCCGTACCTGCGTATGCCGGTGCGTTCCCAAAAGAAACATTCACAGGCTACGATGGTGAATCATACACCTATTACAAGGGCACCGATTACGGTGATATGATGGCTAACTTCGCCAAGATTAAAGACAACATCAATACCACAGATGCATCTGTTGAAAGCGATTTCACAGGTAGCTACACATATAATGCAGCTGTCGGTAAAGAGATGAAAGAAAACGACATCAGAAAGAAAGATTACACAACCGATGGTTGGTACATCAAGAGTAACGGTGTCGCTGACTTACCAGATTCTATCAAATCACGTTTATTCAACATCGGTGTTGCTAATATCTTAGATAACAAAGATAAGAAAGATGACGTCGATGTCGTTCGTGATAGATTCGAATCTGCATCTTATACAGTCTATCCGAACGAATCCAAACTTGTTGCCAAAATCAATGGTAAGTACTACTTAAAGAAAGCCAGCAAACAAGCTGGTGCGGATCCAATGGATGATATCCTCTTCTACGAAAGTGGCAAATACTATGTCATTCAAATCGAAGAAGCTGTCTCCGGTAGTAAACTCGCTAAAGAATCCACCAAGTATGAAGCGGATCGTAAAGAAGAAATCTTAAACGAAGTCGCAAGAATTATCGCAGATAATGATACATATCAAACTTCTTCCACCAAACATTGGTTAGAAAAAGCAGCGATTAAGTATCATGATCAAAAGATCTACGATTACTTCAAGGATAACTATCCAGATCTATTCGATTAATCGATAGGAAAAATATAGGAGGTCTAAACAACCTCCTTTTTCCTTTATATAATATAAATATATTAAAGAGGTGTTAGTATGCACGAAAAAGATGTATTTTGCAAAATCGTCGCAGGAGAGATTCCCTGCTACAAGTTATATGAAGATGAAGATGTTTTGGCCTTTCTAGATATCTCCCAAGTGACCAAAGGTCATGCCTTAGTTATTTCTAAAAAACACTACGACAATTTCTTATCCACTCCACAAGAAGTGATGCATAAAGTTATGGACGTCGCTCAAAGAATCGGACAAGTTGATATCAAGATGCTCGGCGCTAAAGGTGTTAACATCCTTTCTAACTGTTATCCAGAAGCGGGACAAAGTGTTATGCACTTCCATGTCCACGTCATTCCACGTTATGGCGAAGGTGAAGGATTTGAAATCACTATGAAGAATAACGCGGAAGGATTAAACCTCCCCGCGCTTGCAGGCACAATTAAAGACAATCTCTAATATATTACCAAAGGTAAACAAAAAGCCGCTTAGGCGGCCTTTTTTGTGGTTTTAATCTTATTTCTTTGGTTTATAGATCATTCTGCCATCAAGTGGGAAGATCTTTTGAGAGAATTCACCAGGATTGACATTCTCTAACGCTTTCTCCACGATCACCATTTTACTATCTAAATTATCAATCATTGATAATAAGAGAGCTTCTCTAGTCATTGGAAGTACTGGAGAACCGAAGTCTGGTTGTCCATGATGCGATAACACCATATGTTCTAATAATAGTGGGACTTCACTTGTGATCTTTAGTCCTTCTGCGGCGCGTCTAATTTCACTAACCATTAAGGAGATGTGTCCGAGTAGTCTTCCTTCTAAGGAATACTTATAGATAACTGGTCCTTCAAACTCAATGGTTTTACCCATGTCATGGAGTAAGACACCGGTCATCAAGATATCTCTATCCACATCTGGATAATAATCTGCGAGGAAATTTGCGACATCCGCCATAGAGACGGTGTGCATTAATAAACCAGAGGCATAATCGTGATGAACACTCACTGCTGCGGGATAATCTAATAATTTTGGAGATAATCTCTTGATTAAGTAATCAAGTATCTTACGGCAATCTTCATTATTAATGCTTTCTACGTAGGCGTTAAATCTCTTCACTAGTTCTTCTTTTGGAACTGGAGGTTGCTTAATGAACTTTGCGACATCTACATCATCCATATCCACGGCTTTCGCGGATAAGATTTTGACTTGTAAAGATTCTTTGTATTTAAGGACTTCGCCTTCAATATAGACGACATTACCGACTTGGAATAACGCTTCATCTTCTGCGTTAGATTCCCATTTCTTACCGTTGATGACGCCAGAGGAATCTTTTAAATCAAGATTTAAATAATTCATTCCGCTGTTATTGACACACTTTGCGGAATTGCTGACTAAGAATTGGCCAGAAATATGTTCGCCATCTTTAAATTCCGAAATCATTTTCATCATAACTTTTCTCCCATTTAATTAATATATCTTTCATCTTGTAACCTTTGTTTCTTAACGAAGTTACAACTTTGTTTTTTAATTCATATCCCTCATATTTTCTTTTGAAATGAAGGAGTGTTTTTTCAAAGTCTTTATCTAGCTTGGCTTTCTCTTCTTTTTGAATCGGTCCTTTGATTTCATTCAGCGCGATTAAAGCGATATCGCTATCAAAACCTAAACCCAACAAAGCTTTATAGATATGTTGTTTCTTTTGCTCATAAGCATACTTTTGATATTTTCTCTCTAACTTATCGAGATTATTCAAAGCCTTTTTCTTTTCTAAAGAAGAAGGAAATTTGAGCTTAGCAATAACATCATCAAAAACGCCTTTATTAGAGATCTCTTGGATAATCTTATTTTTACCGAGATCTCTCTCGTTTCCATATTCATATAAATCTAAGGCAAGCATCTTATCATTAATGAGATCGTGATCTTTTAATGATTTAATGACTCTTTCCACATCGCTTTTCTTCGCATTTTTGTTATAGAGTTTTTCTCTCATCTTCCATTCGGAATAATGTCCCTTCTTAAGTAAAGACATCGCGTACTTTAAAAGGGTCGCGGAGTTAGAGAAATCTTTGATTTCCTTGATCTGTTTATTGTTTAAGGTCTTGCCTTCATATAAATAGAAATTAGCAAGAACCTCTAGAGGAATCTTGAGTTTAGATTTATCGACAAAAGAAATTGTCGCATCTTTCTTGTTAACTTTAACTTTGCGGATGGTTTTACCAGTATTTTCTAAGGGCACGGTTATAAACCTCCATAATGTTTTCATAGAATTTATCAATGGAATACATATCCACAGTTTTATAAGCACTGTCAACGATGGCTTTCTTACCTTCTTCACTTAATGAAAGGATACGTTCCGCTTTTTCGACAAAGGATTGTTCATCAGTAAAGAAGAAACCAGTTTGACCATCCACAATTGTGTCTGCAAGGTTGGAGTCAAATCTCGCCAAAACGATCGTGCCACTAGCCATGGCTTCCATAAATGTTAAGCCTTGGGTTTCGGTAATAGATGCAGATGTGTAAATATCGGCGAGATGGTAATAGAAAGGCACTTCTTCCGCAGGAACTTTACCAATAAAGTCTACTTTATCCGCTATATGTAATTCATGAACTAATAATTCCAATTCAGTCTTCTGTGGACCATCACCCACCACTAACATTTTCGCGTCTACTTCTGGATGCTTTTTTAAATACATGGCAAAGCCACGGATGGAATAGTCCATACTCTTTTCTTTCGCAACACGGCCTAGTAATAAGAACACTTTAGTCTTATCGGTGATGTTATGTTCTTCTTTGAACTTAGCTTGTTTTTCTTTATCCACTTTATCTTCACCAAAGATGGAAAAATCAATACCAGTAGGAACGACATTCACATAGATATCGCTTCCAATAGCGCGCATATAATCTTTAGTCTTATTACTTGGAGTAATAAATTCAGTACAATTCTTCGCTACTGTTTTTGCGTATTCACGCATGGCTTTTTTACCAATACGGTCCATCAAGCCATGAACAAAATAATAGGTATAGTCTTCATAGGCTGTGTGATATGTATAGACGCTAGGAACTTTCAATTGTCTTCCCGCAATACGAGAGAATTGACCTAAACCAACATCGGTTTGATTGTGGATTAGTTCCACACCAAAATCCTTAAGCATCTTAATAATCTTACGAGAATAGATGTTAGTGATGCGGTATCCATAGAGCCATTTAAGCATTAATCCCGGAACCCAAATAACACCGTCTTTATATTCAAGTTTTCCATCAGTTACTCTTGGGGTAACAACGATGACATCATGGCCATGTGCTTTTAAGGTTTGAACCAAGTTAAAAGCGGATGTAGAAACACCATTGATAAAAGGAGGATATGTATCAGTGAAAATCGCTATTTTCATTAGATAGAATCATCCTCTTCTTTAATATCCACTGTATGATAGTCATCATCTATCGGGGCGTTATCGCGTTTTGGTTTTTTATCCACTTTAGGTTTATGTTTATCGCGGTTATTACCTCTCATCTTTTCTAAGATGGCTTGTCTAGAGAGAGTTTGTGTAGCAATAAGGGCTTCCACCTCTTCTTTACGCATGACATAAGTCTCGCTTTGAAGGGCAACAAATGTTTCGCGATCTGGAATTTCCCATCTCTGATTTGGTTCTTTGTTTCTGGTATGATAGAACGCTGTGGTGATACCAGCAATAACGATAGGAATAATAAATGTAATACTTCTCCAAAGTAACAAAGCGGAAACAGTTAAGGTTTCACTGGCCTTGGTAAATGGAATTTCTTCACCAGGAGTTAATTGACTGACGAAATAGAAACCTTCCGCTGGGTTAGATTGGTTATAGAAAAGTTTAGAGAAGACGTATTCAGAAACACCCGCACTACCAGGAATTGGAATAAGTCCGGTAATCATCTGATGGTAGTTTCCTAAGAAGACGCTATCCCAGAAATATTGGATGGATGTATGCTCACTACCTAACGCCAAACCACAGAAATATGGAACGGAGAACTTAAGAGTCATATAGATAGCGAAACAAACCGCGACCAATATAAAGAACGGGATGTTAGTCCACAAACGTCTAAACTCAATTTTGAAGTTTTCAACCTGGATTCTTAGATCTTCTCTAGTCTTATCTGGTTTCTTCACAATTCTTAACTTAGTTAATAGGGAAATGACTGGTCCCATAACAAAGTTATGGAATCCATGCCAGTACGCCATTAGTAACACGCCTAAGATAACGGAAATATTTAAGATAAAACCAAGGATTGTTAATAACAAGATTGGAATATTAATCACCACTTTATCAAGTTTGATAGTGATAAATTCAATACTCATGATCAAATCGTATTTAAGGATGAAAGCAAGTAATCCATAAGTGATTAAAACGATTTGGAAAACGATGGAATACATCGCTAAGGCACTAACAGCGCTAGAAATATGTAAGCCTTGTTTCTTATAGGTATAGGCTTGCATAATTTGACCACCACTAGCACCAGGAGTCACTGCGTTATAGAAAACACCGATTTGGTCAACAGCAAGAGCTTGATGGAAGTGATATCTTCTTGTGTATAAGCGCGCGAAACAAAAAAGAATAAAAGAACGAATCAAGATAGTTCCTAGCATGACACCTAAAATCATGAGAACACCCTTGATATCCGCGGACATAAAGTTTTCCCAAATTGATTGAGTCTTACCCCAAACAGAGATGATGATAGATGCTGCGGTCACCAATAAAACAAGAGAGATATTAAGAATGTATTTAACGACACTCTTCTTACTCTTCTTCTTACCAGTTTTTAGGTCTTGTTCGTACTGTTCTACTTGTTTTTGTAGTTCTTCTGAGTTCGCCATAGCGCGAATATTATATCACATATATAAAAAGAAATGCCTTGATAATCAATCAAAGCATTTATTTAACGGTATGTATCAAGATATTTATTATTTATTTTTAAGCTCTTTACAGAGATACAAATATCTATGATATTTTTCTTCACTGGAGAAGTGTTCTTTTCTGCTTTGAGGATACTTTAAAGTATATTCTAATTTTTCTTCACCAAACTGTTCGCTAGTAAGATCAAACATCACTCCATTAACAACGTTGAAGCAATGGTATCCACCTTCTTTAAGTGGAACACCATAAACCTCTCCACCAAAGATGTCTTGAATGAGGAAAGAAGTGATTGAACATTGGCCTAAAGTCATGTTCTTTTTGGACCAATCTTTTCTCATTCTTGGAGCGCAGCTATATTCACACCAAATATCGCTCATTTTGTCATATAAATCGAGAGGATTTTTGACATTAGGATAAGCTTTGCTTATAGGTTTAATATTTTGCACGTTTTCGTGACCGTAGAATTTATACATTTAAATACCCTTCAAATTCTTTAATTTTTTCATGCCAGAAATGAGTTTTCCGTTAGCCACATCAAGTATTCCTTGAGCGGATTCATAAGTGACGATTCCACCACTGCTGTGAACTAAACTTCTGAGGCAGTTCGCGGACATCATTTTCTTAATAAATGTACCAGATTTGATTAATCTAGTTCTCTCTTTTTCATCTTTAATCTTTTTGGCCTTCTTAATAATCTTGTCGCCTTGTTTCATCATCAATGATTTGACGATAGAGCCAAAGAAGGATTTATATTCCGCGATAGGTGTCTCAAATGTGTATGGTTTTTGTTTCTTATAGACTGGAATTGGTCTACCTAAGAACTTTTCATATTGCTCATTGGTAAGTTCAAGGAGATTATGAGGGTCTAGATATGGTTTATCTTCCTCTCTACACTCAAGCTTAGTGCCAGAGATATTTATCTCTTCTTTATAGTAGTCGTTATTAACATTTTCACTAACATAGATGATGTATTGACCATCTTCTAATACATCTTCACCAGTTTTCATATCATAAAAGGCTAAATCCGCGACTTTTATGCTTAAAGAGATATCCTCTCTTTCCCCCGGTTTTAACGCTGTTCTAGCGTATCCTTTTAATTCCTTTAAAGGATGAGGGATATTACTGCCTTTATGTCCCACATAAACTTGGATAACGGAAACCGCTTCTACTTCTGATTTATTAGTTAATGTATAGCCAACATCAATGTGGTCTTCTTTTTGTTTAATGTGGATATCACTAATTGTGTTTCTACCATAGGTAAGTCCATAACCAAATGGATATAAGACTTCTTTACCCACAGAAGAATAATAACGATATCCAACATAAATGGATTCTTTATATAGTTCCACAGGGGAAGATGTGAATTCTTTTCCAAAAGGAACGTCTTCATATGACTTCATCCATGTATACGCTAGTCTTCCTGAAGGAGATACTTCTCCAAATAGGAGTTGTCTAAGTGCTTCACCAGACATTTCACCGGTTAAATTCATATATAGAATCGCATCCACATCATCCACTTCTGGAATTTCAAATGGCGCGCCACCATATAACATTAAGGTGATATGTTTATTTAGTTTCACCAATCGTTTTAAAAGATGAATTTGGTTCTCAGGAACCTTCATATCTTTCTTACGATCATATCCTTCGGATTCTGATAAATCATCTAAGCCCATAAAGAAGATAATGTTTTGAATATCTTTGCTAGCTTTAAGGGCTTCTTCTTCAAAGGTGAGATTCACTTTACTAGAGTTGATGTTATATCCACGTTTAAAGATGTAATCAATTCCAGCATTATCAAATGCGGTCTTGTTATCTAAAACGAAATATGGGCTCACTAAAGAAGATCCACCACCTTGATAACGCATCTCGGAGAAGAGATCTCCCGCTACGACATAGCGTTTGATTTTATCTAGTGGCAACAAATTGCCTTTGTTCTTAAGTAGGACTGCACCTTCTAACGCAGCTTGTAACGCAACTTGTTTGCTTTCTTCAAATACTGAGTCATCAAGAACTTCGTCGGTTCTTGTCTTTTCAATCGCTTCAAGTAGTTTTCTCACCGAGGCATCAACAGTCTTGATATCAATAAGCCCAGAATTCACACCATCGATAATCTTTTGAACATTCTCAGGTACTTGTCCTGGCATCTCAATATCTTGACCAGCATTAAGCGATAAGTCTCTATGAACTAGTCCGCCCCAGTCAGTAACTGATAGACCTTTAAAACCAAACTTATTGAGAAGTCTATCTCTAATTAAATATTCATTTTCACTAGCAAAAGTCCCATTAATTTGGTTATAAGCGGTCATTATCATTCCTGGATTAGATTCTTTGACTGCGATTTCAAATGGTTTGAGATAAATATCATTTAGCGCTCTTAAATCAACAACTGAATCACCAATATATCTCCACTCCTCAAGGTCATTACATGCGTAGTGTTTGATGCACGCAAGAACACCTTCAGACTGGACACCATTGATATAAGAAGCCGCTAACTTACCAGCTAATATAGGATCTTCGGAATAATATTCAAAGTTACGTCCACATAATGGATTTCGTTTGATATTCACACCAGGTCCTAGAATCGCATTAGTTTTATAACGTTTACATTCTTTACCTATTTGTTTACCCACTTTGAATAACAATTCGTTATCCCATGAGCAGGCTAATGATGAACCGGATGGAAAACAAGTTGCGGGAAGTGTATTGGTAATAACATCTACTGCTCCACCTTCTCCTTCTTTTCTGACACCATTAGGTCCATCGGACATAACTAAAGAAGGAATACCTAATTCCTCTATAGGCATCGTTGTCATATTAGTGTGACCCACTAATAAGGACGCCTTTTGTTCTAGAGTAAGCTTACTTAGTATTCCTTCGATATCCATTATCTTTTTCTCGCCTTAACGAAGAAGACAATACCAACTGTTAATCCTGCCACTAAGACAGCACCACCAATAGCGATTGGGATAATCCACAATGGATTGAAACCATTGTTGCTTGGATTGACTGGTGTTTCTCCACCACCGGATGATCCACCCTCTGAGGATGAGCCACCTTCTGATGATGAGGAATCATCTCCTCCACCGCCTGGGTTAGTGACTGTAATCGTATAGGTTGTGGATTTAGTCACACCATCCATTGTGTAGCTAACTGTGACGGTTTGGGTTCCAGCAACATTCATGTCATATCCAGAGAACACTGCGTTCGCGGTAACATCATAGTGCTTGCCACTTTCATATGTCGCGGTGACTGTGCCATTGAAGGCAAAATCATCACCGACTTCAAATTGTGTTTTGGTGTTTCCGGAGATAGAAACAGAAGCTAAGACTTCTTTCTTAATTGTCACTTGGTAAGATGTGGATTTTTCAATGTTGTTTTCTTCATATGAAACTGTGACTGTGTAGGTACCAACAGTTGTCATGTCAACTTGTGAGTGATCCACATAGTAACCAGATGTAATTTGTTTAGAACTGCTATCGGCGTATGTGGCAGTAACTGTTCCACCAAATTCAAATGTATCATTCACCCAGAATTCCACTTTTTGACCACTGACGGAAATGCTCGCTAATGTCGCGCTGACAGTGATTTGATATGTGGTTGTTTCTGTTTCTCCGGCTTCGGTATAACTGACTGTAACGGTTTGAACACCGGTTTGATTCATGTTGTAGCCAGTGAATGTAGCTGAATCAGTAACATCTTCTTCTATAGCATCGCCATATAAAGCCATGACTGTTGGTTTCACAAATGTGTCACCAAGTAAGTATGATGTCTTAGGATTAGAAACACTGATTTGAATTAATAATGGTTTATTAACTGTAACTTCAAATTCAGTTGTTTTTGTAATATCAGCTTCAGTATAAGAAGCGGTAATTGTTTGCACACCTGCTGTGGTTTTGTCATAACCAGTAAAGGTTACTTGATCTGTGACAATAGCGTTTGTGCTATCTGTATAGTTAGCTTGGATTGTTGGCTTAACAAAGTTATTTCCTCTGGTTTGTTCAGGAATTGTGCCAACAACTTCAATGCTAGCAAGTTCTTTATAAACTGTAATTGTATATTTTGTGGTTTTGCCACCATATGAAACTGTGACTGTTTGTTCACCTGCTTCATCCATATTATAGCCAGAGCAATCAGCAGCGGCCGTGACATCTTCGGATGTTCCGTTGTTGTAATGGGCGGTGACTGTTGGTTTGACGAATTCATCACCAACTTTATATGTGACTTGAGCGCCAGTAACAGAAATACTGCTTAATTCTTTTGCGTTAACAGTGATGTCATATGTTGTTGTCTCAGTAACACCACCATCGGTGTAACTAACTGTGACCGTTTGAATGCCTGTAGTGGATAAATCATATCCTGTAAATGTAGCACTCGCAGTAACATCAGAATCTGTTCCGTTGTTGTAATGGGCGGTGACTGTTCCACCAAAGGCAAATTGTGTTCCTTCGACAAATGTTTCTGTTTGTCCGGAAATGGTAATGTATTCTAGTTGAATTGGGTCAACAGTTAAGCCGTTAATTTCAATTTCCTCACCAGCATATGTACCAACGACAGATGTGGTTCCTACGGTTAATGGGCTTGGTGTCCATTCCACTTCATTTGTAACATCCTCTGTAGTTGAATCACTATATGTTGCGGTAACTGTCAATCCATCTGGATCGAATTCTTGGCCTTCGACATATTCAAGATTGCATGTGCCGGTTACGTTGAGGTTTGTTAATTGTTTTATAACAGTAACTTCACATGATGCATATTCAATAATTGAATTATCTGCTGATTTGGCAGCGACTGTGATTGTGGCAGTGCCACCTTTCTTACATGTGATAACTGCACTATTAGTGCCAGCATTGATTTCAGCGACATCATCATCACTAGATGTCCATTCATAAGTTGCTGGTGTAAAGCCAGATGCTGTTGCTGTTAATTCAAATGTGTCATTAACATTAGCTTCATAAGAAGTTTCATCTAGCGAGACGCTAGTAGAGTCAATTTCTTTAACGAAAATTGATGATAGATACACACCAGTAGATGATGTTTTATAACAGGCAAATCTATTGAATGTTGTGGTTGATGTATTTTGAGGACCATATTTCAAAAGGTTGTGATTTTTTGAAGCGGTTGCTGGGACAACGTGACTTTCGATAGATGCTTTGGCATCACTATCGATGCTGATATCCCATGATGCAGCGGCATCCACTGTTGACTGATTCAAAAGCCAGTTATTATCGCCAATAGGTGCAGCTAGGTAATTATCTTCAGCGGTTTGTAGAGCATATGTACCAGTCACACTACCTGCTGCTAATGTGATTTCCATTGCCTCAAAGTCTGAGTCAGATGGTAACCCTTTTATAAGACTGCCGTCTTCTTCAATGGTGATTGGCATTGAATGATAGACAGATTTTGAAGTGTTGTATGTTGAAGATAAGGCAACATAATGGTTATAAGTTGGAGAATCACTTCTTTCATCGAATGATGTTAACAAAATAACATCACCGACATCTAATGTGGATACATCTGTGACTAATCTATATTTATCTTGTTCAGGTTCAACTGAAACACTAACGGTAAAGGAGATTGGATCCAATGTTCCGTATGTGACATAGATAGTTACAGAACCGACAGCGGTGAATGGTCCAGTTGGAGAAATGGTACAATCACTTGTAACATCCATTGTTCCACCTTGATAAGTTCCAGTAACAACTAATCCTGCAGTATTAAGCGATTCATTCAAATAGTAATTTGTTTTGCTTGGCAAATGGGTGATTTGAATTTGAGAAATCACCAAAGCGGCAACTGAAATCGTTTGAGAACAGGATTTTCCGCCATAGGAAATAGTGACGGAGGTATCGGATACCGCTAAGGCACCAGATGGGCTGAATCCAAAACTAGATTCGTGGCCAGCGTATGCAACATCAGCATCAGTGCTATCTGAGTAATGTACGGTTATAACTAAGCCAGTTGGATCAAAAGTCTCACCAGCATAGTATGAAGTTTTTGTTGGAGGTGTCTTAACAGAGATACTGGTAATAGTTCTCGCAACTTCCACCTTATACATCTTGAAATAGTCATACGCTGTATTTCTATTTGCATAGAATCTGTAGTTAGTACCATTTTTGCTTAAGTATCTGTCGTTACAAACCAAAGTTCCTAAATAATTGGTTTCATCGGAAACAGAACACACACCACCACTAGCATCGTATTTGAAATGGTTGTCTGAAGGAGAAGCAATATACTTCTCTTCTGAACCATCGTATAGTTTCACACCACTGGTGCTTTTGTTCTTAACTACATAGTGTAACCATTCACTTTCGGTACCGGACGCAGTGGCATCTTTATTACCATTCCATCCAGTAACACCTAAAGTGTCATTTTCAAGTTTGATTACTACTTCATCATCATTAGCTAATGTACTGACATCAGTCACCAAAGTATAGGAATAATCTCCACTAGCCTCAGCTTGTTTGACTGAGCCACCCTTAGGTGCTACAGCAATAGCTAAAAGACCTAATGATAATCCAGTTAACAACCCAAAAAGAATTTTATTGCGTTTCATAACGCTTCCTCCTAAACGAAGAAAACCCCGCAAAACGGGGTTATTTAATTAATATATTAGAGTTTCTCCATGGAATTTTGGAGAACCATCTTAGATAAGTTTTTGGCTTTACGGCCTTTCTTTAAAACTCTTTCACCTGGTTTGATCGCGCCGACAGGGCAGACAAGACCACAGAGTAAGCAGCCAACACATTTATCATGGTTGCAGCTTGGTCTACGAGCTTCTTTGTCCCATTCCATGGCTTGGTGAGCGCCATCATAGCAGGAGATGACACATCTACCACAACCAACACACTTGTCGGAGTTGATTTCTGGATAGACGATGTAGTCTCTGTCGAGTTCTTCCGCTGGAATGATGTTCTTATTGGCTAAGCCCACTAAGTCTTCAAGACGATCAACACCTTGTTCTTCCATATAATGCATTAAGCCGTTTTTCATATCTTCAACGATACGATAGCCATATTGCATAATACCGGTTGTGACTTGTAAGTTCTTACAGCCTAATAAGATAAATTCCGCTGCATCTTCCCAAGTTTCGATACCACCGATACCGGAGATTTCGACATCCTTGAGTTGAGGATTAGTTTTCATCTGTTGGATAAATCTTAAGGCGACTGGTTTAACGGCCTTACCAGAATATCCAGAGATAGCGGATTTACCATCAATGATTGGTAAACCAACTTTCTTATCTAAATCAACATTGATAATTGATTTGATTGTATTGATTGCAGCGATACCATCCGCACCACCTTCGATAGAGGCGATCGCGGGTACGCACATATCTGTGATGTTTGGAGTCATCTTAGCCATAAATGGAAGTTTTGTGCTTCTTCTAACAGCAGCGCAGTATTTACGGCAAAGCTCTGGATTACTACCAACATCACTACCCATCGCGTGAGAAGTCATCTGTGGGCATGAGAAGTTAAGTTCAATCATATCCGCACCGGCTTCAGTGACGAGTTTAGCTAATACTTCCCAGTCTTCTTCATTGCTGCCCATAATTGAGGCAATTAAGACTTGGTTAGGGAATTCTTTCTTAAGTCTACGGAGGTCCGCTAAGTTCTCTTCTAAGGAGTGCTCAGCGATCTGTTCCATGTTTTTAAAACCAACGAATGGTTCGCTTTCTTTTGTCAAAGCATCAAAACGTGGAGAAACTTCATCGATGAGATAATGCTTTGGACCAATTGTCTTAAAGACAACACCACCCCAACCTTCGCGGTATGCTTTAGCGCACATGTCGTAGCAGTTACCGACTGGGGAAGATGATAAACAGAATGGGTTCGGGAATTTTACCCCCATGAAGGTAATGGATAAATCTTTCTTAACCATTATTTTTTACCTCCTAAAAATCTTTTAACTTCGAAGGCGACTTCTTTACCAGATCTGACACCCCAGACCACCGTCTTTTCACCATGACCGATGTCACCGGCAAAGAAGACGTTTGTCTCTGGGACTCTGCATCCTTTGGCTTTTACTTCGCCTTTATCTAATTCAACACCTAATCCATCGACGTTAGCGATTTGTCCAACCGCTAAGATGATGAGATCAGCTTTGACTTTAAGTTCAGCAGGAATCACTCTGTGTTTGAACTTCACAATTCCACCTCTGGCGGTACCCACTGGGACATAGCCATCAATAATTGTGACACCTTGTTCTTGAGCGCCCATAAGTTCTTTCTTGGAGGCTCTGAATTCAGAGAATTGTTCATAGACAACATCTGTGACGTGTGGGCATCCTAATAGTTTCAAGGATGTAACGACGTCCATTGCGACGTCACCACCACCGATAACAAGGACGTTCTCTGGAACTTTGACTTTTCCTTTTCTATCTTTGGTTTTCTTTAACCAATCAACAGCCTTAATGACTTTACGATTGCCTTCAAACATTGGTAGCATCTTACCTTCACTTGAACCAACCGCTAAGACGACTGCATCATATTCTTTCTTAAGATCTTCGAATTTGACATCTTCACCAACTTTGGTATTTAAAACGATATCAACTCCGAGTTTGACGATGCGGTTAATTTCTTTATCAACCACTTCGTTTGGTAAGCGGTATTCTGGGATACCATATCTTAAATAGCCACCGGCTTTAGCTTCTTTTTCGTAAATAGTAGCTTTAAAGCCTTCTTTAGCGAGTTCCGCAGCCACTGTTAAGCCAGCAGGACCACTACCGATAATGGCAACTTTCTTACCATTAGGTTCTTTAACTTCTAAGATATCCATCTTTAAGGCATCTTCGAAGTCGGTGATATAACGTTGAATTCTTCCGATATCAATTGGTTTATCAATACCACTTCTAGAACAGCCTTCTTGGCAGTATCTTTCTGTTGGACACACTCTTGCGCATATCGCACCAAGAATGTTATTGATACGGACTGTTTCCGCGGCTCCCTTCACGTTTTTAAAACGGAGAGAACGAATAAATTTAGCAGGGTCAGTTCCTGCTGGACAACTTGAAGAACATGGAGCGTCTAAACATAAAAGACATCTACTAGCCTCTTCCATGACTAGTCTGGGCGTATACCCAACTTCATATTCTTCTTGGTACTTTTTGGACATGATGATTTCCTCCAGTAAAAAGTATTAAGAATAATTCTTAATTACATTCTAACAAACCAACCTGTTAATTAAAACCACAAAAGCAGATATCATATACATATGAAACGAATCATCTTTGTCTGTCATGGTAATATTTGTAGAAGTGTCGCTGCGGAATACATAATGAAGAATCTTTCACATGACTTCATTATTGAATCACGCGCTACATCTTTTGAAGAAATTGGAAATGATATTTATCCTCCGATGAAGCGTGAACTTTTGAGAAACAACATTCCATTTGAAAGACACCACGCGACAAGAATAGATCAAAATGATTTTAATAATGCTGACTATATCTTCTATATGGATAATGAGAATAAATATTCTCTTTTAAGAATGTTTGGCGAATCAAATAAAATAATGCCCATCTATCAATTCACAGAAGGCATATATGAAATAGAAGATCCGTGGTATACGGATCGTTTTGATGTAGTTGTTAAGCAAATCACACAATGCGTGAAAGATATACTCAAATCAATCTAACCAATTTGCAAAAACTGGTTTGAGGTTATCAGTTAAAAGCTGATAGCCTTTTTCATTTGGATGCAACCCATCCTTAAATAAAGATTCGTTCACTTTGTTATCTTTGGTGAACTTATCATATAGGTCTACGTAGGTATATCCATATTTTTCCGCAAGAGATTTGATCTCTATGTTATTTTCTTTAATCTTTTGGCATTCACTATCGCCTCTTCGAGGAAGGATTGATATGACCGCTACTTTTGTGTCTGGGATCTGTTCGCTAAAGCAACTAAGTATGGTTTCATAGTGATCCATACATGTATCTAAGTTATTAGTGCCTATTAGTAAACTAATTACTTTAGGTTCAAGTAAAACCGCGGATATATCTAAACGGTATATCATCATACTTGTGGTATCGCCAGAGATACCCCTATTAGCCACCTTGTATTCTGGATAGTATTTATTAACATCGTATTTCTCTGTGATTGAATCACCGAGAAAATCGATATCGCAGTTTTTATCTTCCTCAATCTTAGATTGAAAGTCAGAGACTATATTCCAATACATTGCGTTGTAATCAAGTTCCGCTTTTAAACAACCAGTTAGAAATGGTGTTAATAGTAAAAGAGACAAAGATCTTAGTTTCATACCTCAATTATATAATTCAAATCCAAGATGTAAATAAAACAGCCCTTTCGGACTGTATTTTATTAAGTGGTGCCGTCTATCGGAATCGAACCAACAACCTATCGATTACAAATCGATTGCTCTGCCAATTGAGCTAAGACGGCATATTTCCTGGTGGACACTACAGGGATCGAACCTGTGACCTCTTCCGTGTGAAGGAAGCGTTCTCCCGCTGAACTAAGTGTCCAGTTGTGGACG
>CAJOPR010000015.1 GCA_905236395.1 uncultured Bacilli bacterium | reverse complement strand
GCTTGCATTGGGTGATATAAGTCACATTGTAAGTTGATGATTGGGACTGTGGACCATTTCGCCATTTCGCGAATGTATTTGTTACCTAAACCCCAGTTGCAGTAACGGCATGCGATCATGTGACCGAATGAGGACAAGATAACAGCAGTGTCTTTAGCACTTTCACCATGAGCGATTTGCATCATGGAGGTGTCTAAGAATGTGGCGTGACCACCTAATTGAGCCATACCACTTTCGAAGGAGTTTCTGGTTCTTGTGGATTGTTCAAAGAACATTAAGAATCCAGTTTTTCCTTCTAACCAATTTGTTTTTTCATTTGCGTAGAAAGCATCCTTTAAATCACGGCTTACTTTGAGCATGTAATCGATTTCTTCTTTGGTGAAATCTTCTAATGTGATGAGGTGTCTACCTGCAAATCTTGGTGCAATTTTTTCCATAAAATCTCTGTAAAACTCCTATATTTTGATTATTTCTTCGCTAAACGAGCGAGGTAAAGCTTTGGTAACACAGCGTATAAAGCCGCGCAGATGACGAGGTCTTGTTTACGTGTTTTTTCATTTGGTGCATGGGCTTCTTTTTCATCGCCAGGACCAAATCCTAAGCATGGAATACCATATCTACCCATGATAGCAACACCGTTTGTGGAGAATGTCCATTTGTCGATGACTGGTGCTTTTTCGAATAAGCCTTCATAGCCTTCTTTCATAGCTTGGACATAATCGCTATCTTCTGGAATAACCCATGTTGGGAAGTAGCATTCGATTGGATAATTCAAACCAGTGTAACTTGGTCTTTCATATTGATACATGAAGACTTCAGCGTTTGCCGCCTTACAAGCTGGTAAGTTTTTGATTTCATTGATAGAGGTTACATCGTTTTCACCGACTGTTAATCTTCTATCAAGGGAAATCCAACAACCATCCGCAACCGCGCAACGGCTTGGTGATTTGTGGAAGATTTGAGAAATGGTTACTGTACCTTTTCCTAAGAATGGATCGTAGGCAAGTCCACCTTCTTCTGGTTTCTTTTCATTGAGTTCTTTGATTTGCTCAATGATTGGAGCCATCTTATAGATGGCGTTGTCGCCTCTTTCTGGTGCGCTACCATGGCAAGAGATACCACGGACGTTCACGCAGATTTCCATACGACCACGGTGTCCACGATAGATTTGGCAACTTGTTGGTTCTGTAGAAACAACGAATTCTGGTCTGACTTTATCTTCACAGATAATGTATTTCCAGCAAAGACCATCGCAGTCTTCTTCTTGGACTGTACCGGTAATAACTAATGTGTAGTCATCTTCGAGGTGTAATTCTTTAATGATTTTGGCAGCGTAGACCATTGAGGCCATACCACCTTCTTGGTCACTTGTTCCACGACCACCGATATAGACATCATCCTCGAAACCTTTATATGGATCAAATGTCCAGTTTTTGATTTCGCCGATACCAACGGTATCAATGTGTGCGTCCATACCGATGAGGTGTTTACCATGACCGATATAACCTAAGATATTGCCCATTGGATCAATGACGACTTTATCAAAGCCGACTTTTTCCATTTCTTCTTTGATTCTTAAGACAACATCCCTTTCTTCGCAGGATTCGCTTGGGATAGCGACCATGTCGCGAAGGAATCTAACCATATCTGGTTTATATTTTTCTGCTAATGCAAGAACTTGTTTGAAATCAACATTACTCATATTTAATTGTTTTTCCTCTCATCTTCTTAATCTTTGCATCGTATTCTTTAATCTTTGCGTATTCCTTATCCCAGAAGGATTGTTTCTTCATGCTATCTAAATATTCTTTAGAATAACCGAACTTTAACCAGTCTCTTTCTTTTTGAGCAAAGAGAGCTTCTTTAGCTTTTTGGCCACGTGTATCTAAGATGTATTTTGTATCAGCACCTAAGAAGACATCGTTGAACCAACGATCTAAAACGTGATCGGTAACTTCTAATTCTCTAGCATGTAAGTCTTCCATCACGGATGGATAACGGTCAAAGCTATCTGTGGCGATAGTAACAACGTTATCATTTGGACCTAATTTTAAGTATTTAGCCATCTTAATCGCGCCTAAGATATTACAAATACCAGAGACACCGAATAAGTCGACCATCTTCTTAGCTTCGCTACGTTTGACACCGTGTTTCGCTAAGATATCTGAGCCTTCATGAACAACCGCTAAACCACGGACACAATCTTCGTCGATAATTTGGACGATGAAGTCTGTTGTTAAGGCGTTATGAATTAAGGTAATCATCTTATCGCCGATACCTTCAATTCTGTGTTGTCCTAAACCACCATTGGTTAATGTAGAACATTCGTGTGGTTCTAAGGCAGCAATCTTACATTCTGGGAATTTCTTTTTGATTTGATCACCTGCGGCTAATGTGCCAGCACTACCTGGTGCGGAACAGAAGCATGCGACACGGCCATTACCGATACCTTTGACAGCTTCGATACAGGAGTTACCTGTGACGTGTCTGTGGAAACGGTAGTTTGGTAATAATTCAAATTGCGCGAGTGTTGCGTTTTTTGGATCTTTCTTTAATTCATAGGTTCTCTCTAAAGTTAAGATAACGTCAGATTCACTACCTGGTGTTAAATCGAGTTTGGCACCATACTTTTGAATTCTTTCATATCTCTCTTTAGACATGTTGTCTGGCATGATGACGATGGCATCATATTTCATTAAGTTAGTTATGTAACTAACGCCGATACCAAAGTTACCTGTAGATGGACCTAAGATAGTGTGTTTACCTGGAATAATTTCTCCGTCAACACAGCCTTCCATAAGTGTGGCGTAAGCAGGACCAACTTTATGAGAGCCAGATGGGAAATATTTACCTAAAAGGACAACGATGTTTGCATCAACACCTGTTAAAGCTTTAGGTAAGACGATTTTGTTAACAGTACCGTCTTTGCTGTTTTTCCAGCCGATGTTGAAGAGGTTGATTGGATCAAGTTCATTTGTCTTCAATGCTTTTTCGGCTTCTTTTCTCACCTTTTTATCTTGGTGAGATGGGTTCAACATTTCATCGTACGTTGGACCAAATGGAATTTTTGCTTTTGGCATTTAAATAATCTCCTTTTCTTTCAAATATTTATCTAGCAACGCTAGATCGGGTTTCATCACTTCGGGTTGGGTAATTGCCTTTTGTGCATTTGCCGGATCTTTGAGTCCGTTTCCTGTGACTATGAAGGTCACGGATTCATCTTTTCTTATGATTCCTTCTCTTAATGCCTTCATTAACCCGGCAAGCGAGGCAACTCCCGCAGGTTCCCCGAAGATACCTTCAGTTCGACCTAGCAAGGCTTCTACCTCAAGAATGTCGCTATCT
>CAJOPR010000014.1 GCA_905236395.1 uncultured Bacilli bacterium | reverse complement strand
TTAGCTAACGCTTTTAACGAAGACGACTTATATGATTTTGATAGAAAAGTCAGAGACGTTATCGGTGGAGACAAAGTCGTCTATATGGCGGAGATGAAAATCGATGGTTTAGGCATGTCTCTTGTTTACAACAAGAACTTACAATATGCGGCGACTAGAGGTGATGGCACAGTTGGTGAAGATGTGACTAGTAACGTCATTACCATTAAATCAATTCCATCACACATCAATTGCGATGGTGATTTCGAAATCCGTGGTGAAGTCTTTATGCCCAAGAAATCACTTGAGAAGTTAAATAATGAAAGAGAAGCCACAGGCGAACCATTATTCGCTAATGCGAGAAATGCTGCCGCTGGTAGTGTGAGACAACTCGATAGTAAGATTGCCGCTTCTCGTGGGCTTGATGCTTTCTGGTATTACTTCGTTAACGCTAAAGATTTTGGCATCCGTTATCATAGTGAAGCTTTAGCTTTTGCCGATAAACTAGGTTTTAAAACCAATCCTGAAAGAAGACTTTGTAATGGTATTGACGAAGTCATTGAATACATTAAAGAATACACAATTAAGAGACCTGATCTTGCTTATGATATCGACGGTGTCGTTATCAAAGTTGACGACATGTCCTTATATGATAAATTAGGATACACAGCGAAAACCCCAAGATGGGCAATTGCTTATAAATTCCCGCCAGAAGAAGTTATCACCAAGTTAACAGATATTATCTTCACTGTGGGCAGAACCGGAAAAATTACTCCTAACGCAGTGTTAGAGCCAGTTAGAGTAGCGGGATCTACCGTTCAAAGAGCAACACTTCATAATGAAGATTTCATTAATGAAAAAGGTTTAATGATTGGTGATTACGTTGTTCTTAGAAAAGCAGGAGATGTTATCCCTGAAGTTGTAAGACCAGTAGTGGAAAGAAGAGATGGTACACAAAGACCATTTGAAATGATCACCAACTGTCCAGAATGTGGCATGCCTCTAATTAGAAAAGACGCAATGCATTTCTGTGTCAATCCAAGCTGTCCTGCAAAGCAGATTGAAAGCATTATTCACTTTGCTAGTAAAGACGCAATGGACATTGAAGGCATGGGTGAAAAAGTTGTCGAACAATTCTTCAACCAAGGCTTCTTCACTAATATCGTTGAGATTTATAATCTCATGGATCATAGAGATGAGATCATTGCCCTTGATGGATGGCAATCGAAATCCATTGATAACCTCATCGATTCTATCGATAAGAGCAAAGCCAATTCTATGGAAAAACTCCTCTTTGGTTTAGGTATCAAAGAAGTGGGCGCAAAGATGGCGAAAACATTATCTAGAATCTATGGAAATCTCGACGCTTTAATGAACGCTAGCGAAGAAGAATTATTGGAGATTCCTGATGTTGGTCCAGTTCTCGCGGAATCCATTACCAGATGGTTCGCCGATGAGAAGAATCGTGAACTCATTGAAAAACTCAGAGAAGCTGGACTAAATTTCAACTTCTTAGGAAGTACATCTAAAGCGGCAAATTCATATTTCTCAGGAAAGACAGTTGTCTTAACCGGCACACTTGATTCTATGGGAAGAAAAGAAGCCACAGATATCTTAGAGAACTTAGGCGCTAAAGTGACTGGCTCAGTTAGCAAAGCTACAGACGCAGTTGTTGCCGGTCATGATGCCGGTAGTAAACTTGATAAAGCGCAGACCTTAGGAATTACAGTTCTTAGTGAATCTGAGTTCTTAGAATTAATAAAATAAGAGAGGATTTAATCCTCTCTTTTATTTACTATAGCTTCGAATAATTCTAGATCATCATTCGTGGTGATTTTGAAGTTTAGTTTATCACCTGGAACAACGTGAACTTTCTTTCCTTCCTGGAACGCTAGTGTGGCGTCATCTGTAGAAGGAGTGGTCATTCTCTTTCTCGCGTTTTGATGCGCTTTGAGAATGAGTGAATATTTGAATGTTTGTGGGGTTTGAACTTGTAATAGTTCTTCTCTATTTTCTAAACCCTTGATAGTTCTTGCGTCCGCACTTTTAACGATTGTGTCGCTGACCTTGATTGCGGTTTCAACCGCTTTGTATTTCTTACAAGCTTCAATGTTGTCATTGATGATTTTTTGTGAAATAAGTGGTCTAGCAGCGTCATGGATAAGAACGATATCGTTAGCAGTAGCGCCACAACCAAGAAGTCCATTATAGACAGAGTCTTGTCTAGTTTTACCACCAGGGACTATATACATTATCTTTTTGATTTTGTATTTGTTACACATTTCCATAATTTCTGAGAAATATTTGGTGTTAGCGACAATAACTATAGAATCCACATTTTCATTACGATCAAATGCTTCTAATGTAAAAATAAGTAAAGGCTTGCCATTCACTAAAGTGAATTGTTTTGGTTTATCCAAACCTTTCATTCTTTTTCCGCTTCCGGCGGCCACAATAAGCGCAATATTCATAGCAACAATATCTTAACAAAATTAAAGATATTTTGTTTCAAATTTTTGAATAAATAAGTTTTTATTTAATAAAAAAGTTATAGCGTGATAAAATAACTAACAGCCAAAAGGCAGACGCATTATGAGAACTATTAACAAAGACTTATTAAAAGTAGCGGCCAATAAATTGATGTTCACAATGGATGAATCTCAATACGATACGCTACTAGAAGAATTTCACACAATTCTAAAACAGATGGATATCATTGGAGAAATCAAAGGTGTTGACGATGTCGAACCCATGACCTTTCCTTTTGATGTCACAACTTCTTATTTAAGGGAAGATGAAATAGAAGCTCCACTTGAAAGAGATGAAGCTTTAAAGAACGCTGGCGAAGTTGTCGATGGACAAATCCGCTTACCAAAGGTGGTGGGATAATATGAGTTATCTTGATTTAACCATCCGTGAAATTCATGAAGCTTTGTTAGCGGACAAAGTTACTCCTTTAGAATTGGCTAAAGAAGCAATTGAAAGAGCTAAGAAAGACACAAATAATGCATTTGAATATATTTCAGAGAAAGAAGCTTTAGAGGCTGTAGAGGCCTTAAAAGATAAAGATAAGAACAGTTTAATGTGGGGCATTCCTTTTGTTATCAAAGATAACTATTCCACAAAAGACATTCCCACAACTGCATCTAGTAACATCCTTAATGGATATACCCCTATCTTTGATAGTGAAGTTTACGCTCGCTTAATTAAAGCGGGTGGAATTCCAATTGGAAAGACCACACTTGATGAACT
>CAJOPR010000013.1 GCA_905236395.1 uncultured Bacilli bacterium | reverse complement strand
TCGGCACAAAAGCTAAATTAGCGAAGTCCCCGGTAAAGACAGAGTTAGTTTGGAAAAGGAGGATTTTAAGTTATGCAACGTCAAACTACTATTGCGAAAGCAAACGAAATCCAAAGAAAATGGTATGTCGTAGATGCAGAAGGCAAACCATTAGGAAGATTAGCCTCTCAAGTGGCTCAAGTGTTAATTGGTAAGAACAAACCAACATGGACACCAAACGTTGATTGTGGTGATTATGTCATCGTCATCAACTGTGAAAAAGTTAGCCTCTCAGGCAATAAATTAGAAACCAAGAAATATTACAATGTTTCTGGTTACGATGGCGGTCTTAGAACAAGAACCGCAAAAGTGATGGTTGAAAAATACCCAGAAGAAATGTTCAAAAGATGTATTCACGGCATGGTTCCAAAAGGAAGACTTGGCCGCCAAATCGAAAAGAAACTCTTTGTGTATTCTGGTGCAGACCACAAACATGAAGCTCAAAAACCAGAAGTTCTTGAGCTCAAATTCTAGGAGGTCATAGAGTATGGCAAAGAAAGCTGATCTTCAATATTACGGCACCGGTAGAAGAAAATCTTCTGTCGCTCGTGTCTATCTCACTTCCGGAACAGGAAAAATCGTAGTTAACGGTCACGATGTTAACGAATATATGCCATTTCAAACCTTAGTGCTTGATTTGAAACAACCACTCGTTCTCACCGGTACTGAAAGTAAGTACGATGTTAGAGCCGAAGTTAAAGGCGGTGGATTCACCGGCCAAAGCGGCGCTATCCGTTTAGGAATTGCACGTGCTTTATTAGAAGCGGGTTGCGATCGTTCCACCCTTAAGAGTGCTGGCATGTTAATCAGAGACTCTCGTAAAAAGGAAAGAAAGAAATACGGTCTCAAAGCTGCTAGAAAAGCTCCACAATTCAGCAAACGTTAATATTCTCCGGAAATTGATATCTTTGATATCATTAAAAATCAAAGTGCTAAAAGGAAGGTTCAAATTTGGCCTTCCTTTTTACTTTATATATTTTGTTGACTTTTTATTTCTCACTATTGTATATTATTAACGCTGTCTATCAGACAGATGGGCCTATAGCTCAGTTGGTTAGAGCGCGCCCCTGATAAGGGCGAGGTCGCTGGTTCAAGTCCAATTAGGCCCACCAAAAATGATTGAAATAGTTCCTTGAAAGAGGGACTTTTCTTTTATCCTCTAAATATTTTTACACGTATATGTAGGTAAGGACATACGCAGGTATTTATGTAATAAATAATTTTCCGATAAATTCGTAAAAATATCTCCAACTCGGTATTTTTGATAAAAAAATGTTGATTTAAAAAATATTTCTGTGCGATAATTAGCGCAACATTTAAATCTTACGAAAGGAGATTACTAGTAATATGAAAAAAATCGTTTTAGGTTTAATGCCATTAGTTATTGGATCCATGCTTCTCGCAGGATGTACACAAAAGCAAGGTGGCGGTGAAGGCGGAGAAAGCTCATCTGAAGCTGTCGTTTACACAGTTGATGGTACATTGGATTTAATTGGTGAAGCAATTTGGGGCGAAAATTATGATTCTGCTGAATTCATCGAAGATGATGCCTACAATCCAGGTTGGAGAGCATTTAAATATGCTTGCACTGTCTTACAAGATGCAGACGGCAATCCTTATGCCGATGCTACAGACAATGTTGAAAGCGTTTTAGTCCCATTCCAAACATCATTCATCGGTTTTGTCAACACAGCTGTTGGTGAAGGTTTCTTAACAGCTGTAGAAGGCTATCCAGCATTCGTTCAAGATTACTTTGCTGCTGATGACCCAGCTGCTGAAGGTTGTTACCTTACACCAGATGAAGGCGTTGTCGTTTATGCTTGTAACTATGTCTACAATGCAAAAATGTACGTCCAATTCAGTGCTACTGAATACTCACCAGAAGCCTAATAATTAGGATTTCACAAAACAAATAAATACCGGACATTGCGTTCGGTATTTTTTGTGCTTATTAACACTTTGTGATAATATCTCATTTGTAAGAAAGGAAATTACTTTATGAATAAGAAAGTTTTAACTTTATTATCCACAGCATTTTTAGCATCCACACTTCTAGTGGGCTGCAACAGAAATAATGGTGGAAATAACAGTGGCGATGACACCAGTTCTGGTGGAAGTAGTGGCAGCTCTTCTTCATCTGAAGTTGCGAAGATTGAAGATTGGCCAGCTGATTTAAAAACATTACTCCAAACATGGTGTGGTGAAATCTTGCCAGTCGCTCCATTAAAAGCCGGTGACTTAGAATACGATGTCACTGAAGACTGGTATGGTGATGAATACCTAGAGATTTATGATAACGCTACAGCGAATTATTTAGCTGGGTACGATTCCCAATTAGCAGCGGTTGGTTGGACAATTACTACAGACTCCTACGGAGACCCAGTTGCTACAAAGAAATCCGCAGATGGTTTACATGCCTACGAAGTAGATATTTATTACTACGAAGGCTATGGAAACTGTTTAGACTGCTATCACTCCGTGATGGTTGATACCAAGACAGAGAATACCGCTTGGACAACAGAAGAATCCGCAGTAATGGTTTCTGCTTTAACAGAAGCAATTCCATTTATGCAATTTGGTTCTGACTATGAAGTCGTAGCTCAAGGCGATCTATTCCAATTAAGCGATTCTTATTATCAAGATTTATCAGCGGATTACATTACTATTCTAGAGAGTAGTGGCTATGTCCATAGTGGCGTTGATCAATACGGAGACCCAATTTACAAGAAGACACTTGCGGATCAATCCGTAATCTCATTAACCCCATACTACACAAATGGTAACCACGTCTATGGCGAATACACACCAAAGAAAACAACATCTGAGACTTGGCCATCCGCCGTTTTCACAGCCATCGAAACCGCTTCCGGTTACGATGTACCACAATTCACAGCTTCATCATATGAATACTTTGTGAAGAATGGTGCGGTTACCATTTCTGGTCCTGCAACCACTTCATTAGTGGATACATATGAGGGAGATGCCTTTGCCGAAGGCTATATCCAATATGCAACAGGCACAATGGACACATGGGAAGAAACAGTCCATCTCGAATATGGTGCGACAGGCTCATATGATGATGACTACAATTTGATTATTAATGGTTTCTCATTAACAGTGACACCAACCGAACCTGAATCCGATTTCTTCACCGATTGGCCAGATAGCAAAATCGCTACCTACATGGAGAGCAACGAAATCACAGTGGCTCCTGTCTCTTGTTCAGATTCATATCACAAGAAATACAAAGTATATGAGTATGCTTATGATGATTTATACGCAGCATATGCAGAAGAATACTTAGACGAATATGCAATTTTTATTGCATTAGAATTTTATACCGAAGAAGAAGTCCTTGAAATGGCTGCAGAAGCTGCCGCCGCAGATGCTGGCTTCTACATTCAAGTCTATGACTTAAATGATAGTGCTACAGAATCTTATGAAGATTCATTAAATGCTATTCCATGGTTTGTTGATTCTGATGCCGGTTATGCAGAAGATGCAACAGGCAATTGCCGCGTTGACTACTATAGTAAAGGTGGAGTCTTCTTCATCAAAGTCACCAAAGGTGAAGGCGAAGCCCACGAAGCATCATTCGAATTAGAAAAGGAAACATTATCATTAAATCCAGGTGCAGAATACGAATTAAAATACACAAGATCAATGGTCTTAGGTGTTATTGAATGGGAAAGCAGCAATCCATCAGTCGTCTCAGTCAGTGATAGTGGTGTTCTTACCGTTGACGATGAAGCTACAAAAGGCGCTACCGCAACAATTAAGGCCACATTAGGCTCTATGGTGCGTACATGTATTGTTACAGTCACCACAGACGTCGAAATGTCCTTTGCGGACAAGTCCTTAATGACTAAAGAAAATGCCAATGAATCCATTTGGAAGGCTGGCGCACAAACAATGACAGTCACCAAGGGTGAATCTAGCACTGATGTTGGTAATGGTTCTTATTTCTTTAACCCATTAAGACTATACGACAAACAAGTCGTTACATTTACATGGGAAGCCGGCAATAAACCATCCATAATCACATTAAATGTTAACACCGGTGGTTCTGGAAAGAACTCTGCTGAAACATTAACACAATCTGTTACAGGCGCTACAGCCGTTCAAGAAGGCAATGTCGTCACATTAACAGTTGGTGAAACTGCTGAGAGTGTTTCAATCGTTGTCACAAAAGTTAATGACAGCAAGAAACAAGCTTGGTTAGATTCAGCGGTGTTTAGCTTATAATTTAATAAATTAAACCATTAAAAGATTGGGTGAAAAATCTCAATCTTTTTTTGTTGCAACGCTAATTCGTTTTTGCTAGTATAAGTAAGCGTCCACAACTGGACACTTAGTTCAGCGGGAGAACGCTTCCTTCACACGGAAGAGGTCACAGGTTCGATCCCTGTAGTGTCCACCAG
>CAJOPR010000012.1 GCA_905236395.1 uncultured Bacilli bacterium | reverse complement strand
TTGATAATCATGAGAGTTTGCACACTGTCATCAGTGAGGAATAGTTGCATTATTAGGGACACTAAGTTTAGTAAAATAATGCCAAAAATGAATAAAAGAATTTCTCTTTCAAAGGGAATCCAAACGTGGTTCTTCGGGATTTTCAGTGCTTCAAACTCTTCATTTTTCGCGTGACACACCGGACAAGTCTCGCTAACTATGTCATATTGACTATCGCATTGTGAGCATTTTTTTCTTCGGAATAACATTTTTGTTTCTTTCTTATAGAAAAAACTATACACTAATTAAGGATGAAAATGTAGTGATAACTATTGTTATGCTACCGGTTAAAAAATGGAAATATCAGGAACACATCAATGCACGACAGAGGTAATGAAGAGCAAGTTCATTGCGATTTTGTTTCCCGTTAATGATCCTGATGAATTCAAAAAGGAATTAGCCAAAATCCAAAAAGAACACTCCAAAGCTAGACATGTTGTTTATGCCTATCGCATTGATAGCAAAACCAAGTCTTGTGATGATAGAGAACCTAAAGGCACTGCTGGAAGGCCTCTATTAGAGTTACTTCTTAAGAAAGATTTAAATAAAACCGCTTTAGTGGTTGTCCGTTATTTTGGAGGGACCCTCTTAGGCGCAGGCAGACTCTTGCGCACTTACGTACAAAGCGGTGTCAATGTGTTGAAACAAGCAGGAATTGAGTAAAGGAGAAATGACTATGGCAGATTGTAATCATGATTGTAGTAATTGCGCACAAGCTGAAGGCTGTGCTTCAAAGATTCAAAAAGCAGTCCTAAACGATAGAAGCCACATTAAAAGAATAGTGGGCGTCTTATCTGGTAAGGGTGGTGTTGGCAAGTCCTATATCACATCTTTATTGGCGGTCTATTTAAATAGAGCGGGTTATAAGGTTGGTATTATGGACGCAGATATCACTGGTCCAAGTATTCCAAAAGCTTTTGGTATCAAAGATAAGGCTTATGGTGAAGATAATTTAATCTTCCCGCTTATCTCTAAAGGCGGAATCAAAGTCATCTCCGCAAACTGCTTATTAGAAAATGATTCCGATCCAATCGTTTGGAGAGGACCTCTTCTCGGTGGACTCATCAAACAATTCTATGAAGATGTCCTTTGGGAAGATTTAGATTATCTATTAATAGATATGCCTCCAGGAACTGGAGATGTAGCCTTAACAGTGTTCCAACAATTACCTGTTGACGATTTGATTATTGTTACATCCCCACAAGACTTGGTGAGCTTAATTGTCACAAAGGCGATTAAGATGGCACAGATGATGAATATCAAAGTGTTAGGTGTTATTGAAAACATGTCTTACTTAGTCTGTCCTGACTGTGGCAAAAAGATTCCAGTTTTTGGTGAATCTCATTTAGATGACTTCGCTAAAGATATGAAATTCAACATCTTAGCTAGACTCCCATTAGTCAGCAAGAATACCGAACTAGTGGATAAAGGACTTGTAGAACAAGTCAGTCTAGATGAAATATTACCTGCAGTGTCTGCAGTAGAAAAGGCGGGTGAATAATATGAGCGAACTAGATATTAGAAGAGAAAATCTCTTCAATATGATGAAAGACAACTCAGTGGCAGTTATCTTTTCTGGCGTGAGCAAAGTGATGAGTGAAGATGCTTTATTCCCATTTGCGGTGAATAACTCTTTCTTCTATCTCACAAACATTTCCCAAGAGCATTCAGCGTTATTAATGATTAAGGGTCTCGGCACAAGAAAGTGCTACCTCTTCGTTGATGAATATAACGAACTCAAAGAGAAGTGGACTGGAAGAAGATTAACATTTGATGAAGCGGAACAATTAAGTGGTCTTCAAAACGTTTATTCCAGTGATAACTTCGAGAACATGTTAGAGCTTGCCCTAACCAACAGCAACAACCAATATGGTTCCATCACAAATCTATACTTAGATTTATCTCCCGAAATTAAGATTGGCGACGCTCAAAGCACAATCTCTTTTAGAGAAGATATGGAAGCGAAATATCCTCAATTATCCACACTTGATGTGAAGCCATTAATTACTTCCCTTAGAATGGTCAAATCTCAATTTGAGATTGAACAATTAAAAGATGCGATTACTGCGACAAACTTAGGCATTAACAAACTCGTGTTATCCTTACGTCCAGGCATTATGGAATACGAGCTCGCAGATATATTCGAATACTTCGGCCGTACGCATTCACGCAGTGCGCTTGCATTCCCCACAATCGTGGCCGCAGGTAAGAACGCGACATGCTTACATTACCCAACACAGAATTGTGCGGTAAGAGCGGGTGATATGGTGTTATTTGACCTCGGATATAAGAGCAATGGCTATTGTGCGGATATTTCCCGTACTTTCCCGGTTGATGGTAAGTTTACTGGCAAAGGTAAACAAATCTATGAAGCAGTTCTGAACTGCAACAAAGCGGTTATTGAATACGCTCATGCTGGTTTGACCATCGCCGACTTACAAGAATTTGCGAAAGAATTCCTAAAGAATGAATGTGTTAGATTCGGCTTATTAGATGTCGATGACGATATTCAAAAAGTCTATTATCACAATGTCTCACATCACCTCGGTTTAGATACGCATGATGCGAGCAATAGAGAAAAACATCTCGAAGAGGGCAATGTTATTACAGTTGAACCTGGATTATACTTCGCTGATTTAGGTATCGGAGTGAGAATTGAAGATGATGTTCTCATCCATGAGAAAAACTCAGAAGTATTATCCATTGGCATACCAAAAGAGATTGAAGATATCGAAAGATTATTTCGTACGAAAGGAAACTAGAATATGAAGAAGTACATTCTTTCTGTTGATCAGGGGACAACCTCATCAAGAGCGATTCTTTTTGACCACAATGGACACGTCTGTTCCATGGCCCAAAGAGAAGTAGAATGCTTATTCCCAAAACCAGGCTGGGTGGAAGCTGATGCCTTAGGTATTTGGGTTAGCGTTATCGATGTTGTAAACGAAGTTTTAGTTAAAGAAAACATCACCATGGATAGCATTGATTCCATTGGCATTACAAATCAGAGAGAAACAACGATTATTTGGGATAAGAAAACAGGTCTCCCTGTTTATCATGCGATTATCTGGCAATCCAGACAATCCGCGGATATCTGCGATAAATTTGAAGACCAAAAAGAATTCATCCACGAAAGAACCGGATTACTAATTAATCCATACTTCTCTGCGAGTAAGATTCGTTTCATTTTGGATCACATCCCAGATGGACAAAAACGCGCAGAAGAAGGTGAATTATTATTCGGCACAGTGGACTGCTGGATCATCTACAAGATGACCAATGGAAAAGTTCACGCCACTGATGCGACAAATGCCTCTAGAACGATGTTATACAACATCAACACTAATAAATGGGATGATGAATTGTTGAAATTATTTAACATTCCAAAATGTATTCTTCCTGAAGTGTTACCTTCATCTTATAAATATGGCCCTGCCACATTCTTCTCTAAAGATGTGGAGATCTGTGGTGTTGCGGGTGACCAACAAGCCGCGTTATTCGGACAAACATGTTTCGATGTTGGCGAAAGTAAGAACACCTACGGTACTGGTTGCTTTATGTTATTAAATACCGGAAACAAGCCAGTTATTTCTAAGAAAGGTTTGCTAACCACAGTCGGTTGGCAAATTGGTGACACAGTCACCTATGCCTTAGAAGGTTCCGTCTTCGTCGGTGGTGCGGTCGTGCAATGGCTACGTGATCAAATGCGCATGCTACATGAGGCCGCAGAGAGTGAAAAGTTTGCTTTGGAAGTCGAAGACACAAATGGTATGTACTTTGTACCAGCATTCGTCGGTTTAGGTACACCATACTGGGATGATGACGCTCGTGGTAGTGCGTTCGGTATGACCAGAGGCACAACCAGAAGTCACTTCATCAGAGCGTGTTTAGAAGCTATTGATTATCAATGCAAAGACGTATTTGAAGTCATGAAGGAAGAAACACATTGTTCCTTAAAGAACCTTAAGGTCGATGGTGGTGCCACTAAGAATAAGTTTTTAATGCAATTCCAGAGCGATATCTTACACGTTGATATCATGTTACCAGCGTGTCTAGAAACTACCGCATTAGGTGTTGCCTATTTAGCGGGCTTAGCCAGTGGCTTCTATAAAGACCTCGCTGAGATTAAATCCATCCACTCATATCAGGCCATTTTCCATCCCGCAATGGATGAGAAAGTCGTTAAAGAAAAATACGATGGCTGGAAGAAAGCGATTGCAGCGACTAGACAATTTAAATAGACGCATTAATACACAATATAAAACAAATAGGTACAATGTACCTATTTGATTTTTTATGGCTCGAAAAGCTATAATTATTACTGTGAAAAAGATAATCATCGCTCCTCGAATAATGCACAAAAATCTTTTGGATTATTACCGTCAAAAAGAAGCGTTTTCTGATGTCAAAGTAATCTCTAAAGAATCGGTGATGAGTGATTATAAAGGAAAGCTACAAGATGGCGCTCTCCTATATCTTATTAAGAAATATAAATTATTATCTGATAATGCTAAAGCATTGATGCATTTTCTTCCTTATGTGGATGAGTCTATTAAAGACTTAAATCCAAAGAGATTAGATCTTATTGAAAATGGATATATCAAAAAGAATGAATATCTAAAACAATTCTTTAAAGATAATGAAGTTATAGTAGTGGGCTATTCTGAGAAAGATTATGAATTTAGGAATGTGCTTAATCAGTTAGATGTTCACCCAACATTTATTACAAACAAAAGAAAACAATTAGACCAGAATGTTGTCGCCTATGAAACCGTGGTTGATGAAGTGTTTTATTCTTTGAATAAGATTGCAGAATCACTCGATAGTGGAGTCTCAATTAATGACATTTATATTTATGTAAATTGTGATGACTATCTTTACTATCTAGATAAGTTTGCACCTGACTTTGGTTTTAAAGTGGATGTTAATAAAGATGAGCCATTATTTAACTACGCAATCGCAAATACATTCCTTAAAGAATTTACGGAAACAAAAGATGTTGATGTAGCAGCTAAAAAAATCCAAGACATCAAAGATATAGACTTACTTAATGCATTTTTAGATGTTATTAGATCCTCACGAGATGATGAACTAGGTTTTGATTCGCAATTAGACTATTTCATCAGTGAATTAAAGAATACTAAATATCATCAAAAAAGATATAACAATGTGGTGAAACTTATTAAGGAACCAATCTTTACAAAAGACGCATATATCTTTGTAATGGGCTTTGCCCAAGGTCAATTCCCACAAGCTAGAAAAGACAATCAATTATTAAGCGATAATGAAAAAGAAAGAATTGGTTTGAATGCATCATTAATTGATAACGAATGTATGGAAGATACTTTATTGAGTTTCTTCTCAAGTGATAATCATTTCTATTTCTCGTTCTCTAATAGAAGTCTTTCTCAGAAATTCTTTATTTCTCCATTAGCGGAAATGCTCGGCCTTAATGAGATAAAAGCGGAATTCCCAAATGTCCTTTATTCCAAAGATATGAAAGATTTCTATTACGCAAAAGCATTAGATTTGAAGAAGTATTATCAACAGGTTTCTTCTGATTACTACGCTTTAGAGAAAATATCTAATATTCCATATGATGAATATAACAATGAATTCACGGGTGTGAAGGTGTATGACAATGTCATGGATTTAGAATATTCTTATTCTAAAATAAACATGTTTTATCAGTGTCCATTCCAATATTATGTTTCCCGTGTTTTGAATGTTGATCCATTCGAAGATAACTTCAATACCAAGTTTGGAACAGTTGTTCATGCAATATTTGAACACCACAGGGATGACGGCTTTGATTTTGATAAAGAATACGAACGTTTAGTTAGCGAACAAGAATTTGCAATTGAGGAATTACCAATCGTCGCTAATTTAAAGGTTCAAGTCAAAGAAGCTAGTGATGCAATCCTTTTGCATTATCGATATATGAAAAACCCAGAAGTTATCACGGAGAAGAACATTAGATTTAATTTTGCTCCGCATTCTCGTGTTTTCGGCAAAATAGATAAGGTTTTACTCTTAGATAGTAAATACCTCGCGATTGTTGATTACAAAACCGGAAATAGCTCATTTAATAGTAAAAACATTGAATACGGTGATTCATTACAACTCCCAACATATTGCTTCCTGGCGGAAAATGATAAGGATCTAAAAGATTTTGGTATTATGGGTGTCTTTATTGATAACGTTATCGATAAGAGCTTAACTAGAGATCCAAACGATGATTCTTTAATTAATCCTTATTTCAGATTGAATGGTAAGGTTGTTGCAGACGCTGATGTGATTTCTTACTTAGATAACACAATCGCCGGTGAAAAATGTGAATTTATAAAAGGCGTTAAGAGATTAAAATCCGGAGAAGGATTCTGTGCGAATAGCGCCTTAGCGTCTTTTGAAGAAATAAATGAATACGCACAAGTTGCGAAAAGGAAATTCCTTGAAGCAGATAAGCGTATTAGAAACAATGAATTTTCCATTAACCCACTTTATATAGGCAGTAAAGGTGCATGTGAATATTGCGAATACCGCGATATTTGCTTTGTTAAACCAAGCCAAAGAAACTACGCTGAAAAAGTAGAAAGCGAGGAAGATGACGATGAGTAAGATTGAATGGTCAAAAAATCAACAAGCCGCCATCGATTATATCGCCTCGAATCTCTTAATTTCTGCTGGAGCAGGAAGTGGCAAGACCGCTGTCTTAACTGAGAGAATTTACCAATTGGTAAAAAATGGAGCGGATCTATCTAGATTCCTAGTTTTAACATTCACAAATGCGGCATCTGCAGAAATGAAAACAAGAATCAGAAAAGCTTTAATGAAGGATGATGATTTAAAACATTTAACTTCTAAATTAGAAACCGCTCATATAGAAACATTTGATGCCTTTGCGTTATTCCTTGTTAAGAAATACGCATTTAGAATTGGTGTTTCTCCTAACATACAAATAATTGATCAAAATATCCTAGATATACAAAGATTAAAGATTCGTGATGAAATCATAACCTACTTATATTCTATAAGAGATAGTGCGTTCTTAGATTTAATTTCACGTTATTGTACGAAGAATGATGAACAAATCAGAAACTATATAATTGATATCTGTAAATACGTTGAATCCAAAGCCAATAAATATGAATACATTGATAACTTTATCGATAAATACTTCGATTTAAACCGTTTAAACGGTTTCATTGATGATAAATATAATGAAATGGTTGATACGATTAAAGCGGCTATTAAAAATGCTAATGGATTCTATGATCCTGAAAATGAAACGCTATTAATCGATTCACTACAATCACTACTAGATAATGGAAAAGACTATGATTCATTAACTCAAGCGATTGATACATATTCACTTCCTAGGTTTAAAGGAAAAGAAGATTCTGCAATCAGAGGGGCTATTAAGGATTTACTATCCAAATCATTTATTAAATTCTCTGATTATGATTCCAGAGAAAACATCATAAATAATTATTTAGAAACAAAGTCATACGTTAAAACTCTTCTAGATATCGTTAGAAAGATTGAGAAAAAGCTAGACGAATTTAAAGAAGAAAAGAAATCTTATTCCTTCTCAGATATTGCCTTTAAGGCTCTATCGGTTTTAGAGATACCTGAAGTCAGAGAGGAAATGAGAAATTATTTCCAATACATCTTAGTGGATGAGTATCAGGATACTTCAATTCTTCAAGAATTGGTGGTTAACGCTTTAGCTAAAGATAATGTCTGTATGGTGGGTGATGTTAAACAATCAATTTACCGTTTCAGAGGAGCGGATTGCTCCTTGTTCCAATATAAATATGCTCTTTATAAAGATAATAAAGGCGGACATCTGATTGATTTAAACACCAGTTATAGAAGCCGTAAGGAAGTTGTTGATCTTGTTAATGAGATGTTTGAACGCCTTATGGATAAGGAATCCAATCCAATTGACTATAAAGATGGTCACCACTTCGAATATGGATTTAATAAATACGATTCACTTATCGATAATAAAGAAAATTATTTCTTAAAGATATACAGATATCCAATCACTAAAGAAATTAGTCCTTATAAACAAGAAACCGAATTAATTGCTTTAGATATTATTAATAAAATTAATAAAGGATATAAAGTTTTTGATAAAGAAGTTGATGGATTAAGACCATGTTCTTTCAAAGACTTCGCGGTCATTATGGATTCTGGTAAGAAGTTTGATGAGATGAAGAAGATTCTCTCTGAACACGGTATTCCTGTAAAAGTCTTCTATGATGAACCTGTTAAAGATTTCGCAACCACTCAAGTATTAAAGAACTTATTAATTCTTTTGGATGGTTGCTTGAAAGATGATTATCAATCAGCAAAGTTCTTACACGCGTACGTATCAATAGCGCGTTCATTCGTGTGTGAAGAAAGAGATGAACTAATTTATAGAACTATCAAAGATAGCAAGATTGAAGAATCTAAAATTATTAAAAAGATAAATTCATTTAAAGAAGATATTAGATACTCACCATTATCGGAAATCATTAAGAGATTAATTAAAGAGTTTGATATCTATAGAAACGCAATTAAACTTACCCATTTCTCAGGATGTACCAATAAGATTGAATTATTTGTGGCTTTAGCCTCATCGATGGATGATCTCGGATATACACTAGACGATTTCATTCAATATTTTGATGATATTAATAGCTTTAAATTTGATATCCCATACGTTGATACAGATGTTGGAGAAGACTCTGTGACATTCATTACCATGCATAGATCTAAAGGCTTAGAATATCCATTTGTATATCTTCCAGTATTAACCTCTAATTTCAACAAATCTAACGCGACAGCATTCTTGATTGATGATGACTATGGTGCGGTCTTACCACTTGTTGGAAGAACCGATAAATCATCATTGTTCAACCACTTAATCAAGTCAAAAGAGGCGGTTGCATCATTTGAAGAAAGACTTCGCTTATTCTATGTCGCTATCACAAGAGCAAGAGAAAGATTAATTATGTTTTATGGTGATAAAACTAATGGTGATTCGCTATTATTGAGCCCAGTTTTAGCGTCTAATTTCAGAGGCTTAATTCATTATTTAGGCTTTGAAGATAAATATGGCGTCTATCCAGAACTTCCGTATCAAATGTTGGAGGGTAAAACCACTCAATTGGAAGACAAAATCATTAAGGAAAAGTTCATTGATGTTGAGCCTGAAGAGATAGATGTTAAGAAAGCCAGCAAAGATCTTGATGATGCGGTTAGCCAATCATTGTTAGAGTTTGGTAATGAGATCCATTATCTATTAGAAATCGCCAATTTTGAGACTAAAGATTTATCGTATATTTTATCTCCAAAAGTCAGGAAATACATTAGTAATGTTTTAAGTGCAAAAGTGTTCGAAAATGTGAAAAATAGTCAAGTTTTGCATGAATATTCCTTCTTTGACGAGAAAAATAATGTTAATGGTGTCATTGACTGTCTGGTCAAAAAGGATAATGAGGTAGGCATCGTCGATTTCAAACTTAAACATCTCGATGATGAAAAATATGTGTTGCAGCTACACACATACCGTGATTATATTAAGCAGATTACAGATTTACCGATTAAGCTATATTTAATCAGCGCTATTACAGGGGAGGTAAAGGAAATTGAATAATATTGTTATGCTAGAGAGAAGTCAATTTGATCGAATTGTTGGCTTACTCAATAATGCGAAAGAAATCGATCTAGATACTGTCTATAAAATCTATACAGCCACAACTGAAGGCATCCAAGATTTAGTGGATAACAATGTCCTTTCTGGTGTCAAAAATATTAATCCCCTCGATTTAGTCTATTACTGCATTGGTGAGTATATCTATACCGCAGCTCATAGAACCCCAGAAGACAAACAAAAGCTCGCGGATGACGAGAAGTACATCACCTCTATCGCTTCCGTGGTTTCTGATAAATATCTGAGTCTTTCGATGTTTAATCATGTTGAGAGAAAGTTAGCGAATAAATACATTCCACCTATTTCTTCTCTTAACCTATATCTAAACTTCATGCTCAACATCCTTCAAGCCTACAAGAAGAACGATCCAAAAGTCACTTTAATCAGTGATTTGCTCATGAAATCAGTGAGCATTTCCCGTTGTATTCTTTCTTTAATTATTGAGGGCTATGAAACAGAGGCCTATTCCTCTTGGAGAACACTCCATGAATGCGAATGTACATTATTATTGCTTGAGAAATACAAAGATCCTCTTATCAACCGTTACTTAAAGCACATGCAATACGGAATTGTTTATAAGAAAGAGAATCTTGAGGATGAAGAAGGCAATAAACTCTTCGCTCAAATGAAAGAAGAAATGCGAGAATTAGATTTAAAGAGCAAAGATATTAAGAAATATATTGAATACGGATGGCTCTACGAAATCCCCGGAGTTAAGGAAGATCCTGAATTCAAACTCAACTTCAAGGACGGATTAGAAAAGCTTGCTGAATTATCTATGTACTACGGTAGATATGAAATGAGCAGCGAAATCATCCACAGCACTCCTATGCTTATTTATTCTAATAAGGAATATTTCTACTTTATGTCCTTGTTATCGCTCTATGAATCCTTCTTTAGATTAGAAAAGGTATTTGTGTCATTATTCGCTCAAAACGTTTCAAAAGAACAAATGAATGCCTATATTCAAATGAGAAAAGTTTACTACTCACAATTAGTGAATATTCATAAGAGAGAATTTGCTAGATTCCAAGCTTGGCAAAAAGCGAGACATTAATTTATTTCAAAGAAATAAAAAAAGCAACGATTCGCTCGTTGCTTTTTGTTTTGAGATTCAATTAGTCTTCGTAGCAGCTGCCACCGATGAATTCGCGGATGATGGAATTGCATGGCACCCATTCATCTGGCATATCATCGAAGAATTTGAGCATTCTGATTAAACGTTCAGCAACTGGGAAGTATTGGTTTTCACTCTCGATGTTTTCGAGTAATGGCATTGCATACTTCTTCATCGCGGATAATTCGAATGCAGAGAAGGAATTGTAAACGTAGTTTGCGCCTTCTTGAGTGTTATAGATGGATTTGAATTCACCTCTACGAACACTTGCCCACATGCTCATTGTGTCTTCCGCACTAGCGTTACGTGTACGATAGTCACGGATAATTCTTCTTAATAATCTCAAGTCTGTTATTGATAATGGGTTGTGGTCATCAATATTAACTTGTGCTTGAGGAGCAATAAAGATTTTGAATTTTTGATGGCTTGGAATGGAGGCGGTCATCTTTTCATTCAAGGCATGAATGCCTTCAATGATGATTGGCTGATCGGTAGGAATTGTTAACTTTCTGCCTGGAACACGATGGCCCACTTTGAAGTCGAACTTAGGAAGTTCAACTGTTTCACCAGCGATGAGGTCTGCCATATTTTCGTTGAAGAGTTTAATGTCTAAAGCATTAATATCTTCTAAGTCAGGATTGCCATCTTCATCTTTTGGCGCTTGATCTCTTGGTAAGTAATAATCATCCATAGAGATACGGATTGGATTAAGGCCACGAGATAATAATTCAATTCTTAATCTGTTTGCGAATGTGGTTTTACCAGAAGAGGATGGACCCGCAATACAAATTAAACGGATGCTTTCTTTATCGTCTTCAATCATTTGACCTAAGTCACATAATTGACGGTTGTGTCTTTGTTCACAAAGAGTGATGAAATCGATTGGTCCATCGTTTTCAATTCTTTTGTTGATACCATAAATGGTATCACAACCAGTTGATTTCGCCCATTGGTGCGCACTCTTTAGAGTTTTACCGAATGTTGGAGCATCTTCGAATGGAGGAATTTCACCACCTACTTCTGGACGTGGATATTGAATAATCACGCCTGGGTGATAGAACTTCACTGTCCATTTGGTAATGTAACCCGTGGATGGAACCATACGATTGTACATATAGTTCTTATATCCATCACATGTGTAGATGTGTGCGGTCTTTTCTGGACGGTACTGCAAGATTTTGACTTTATCTTCGAAACCTTCTTTTTCAAAGATTTTCGCAGCTTCCTCTTTGTTGACGATACTTCTTACCAATGGTAAGTCAGCTTTAACAAGTCTTTCCATTTCTGCTTCGAGATCTCTGACGAGTTGTGCATTACTATTCACACCAGGTGTTAAGATTTGCATGAAGATGGAACGGGAAATGTTATAAGAGAAACGAATTTCGAGTTCTGGTCTGATATTGTGCATTGCCATTGCCACTAAGAAACGAAGTGAAGCTTCATAGGATGGCTTTGCATCACGATCTTTACAGGTAAGTGGGACGACCACTGAATCTTTATCGAGAACATAAGTTAGTTCACGAACACGTTTGTTAACATAAGCACAGACAATATCTTTTGAATTGCCAACAACCTCTAAAACGGTAATTGGTTTTTCATAGCTTTTTGTCTCGTTGTTAAACGTAACATTAAATGACATACTAGTCTCCTTTATGCTTTTTAAGACACTATGATTTTACAATAAAGTTGATTTTATATCAAACAACAAAACAGGCACTTCCTGAAAACAATGAAATAGTTTTCAAAAATGTAACATATTTTGTCTCAAATTTTCGTTATCAAAAAATCTTTATAGTGGGTTAAAATAATGTATCATTTTTTGAGCATAATTTTGAAAGCAATCTAAAATTTACAATTTTGTGTCTGATCCTGTTTTTATTGAATATTCTATTGAATATTGCGATAATTATTACGAATTTAAGGAGACACATATAATATGAAAAATATGGTTTACATTCAGTCTGGTGGACCAACTTCTGTTATTAATACCTCTTTTTATGGAGCTATTAAGGAAGCAATGAGACACAAAGACGAAATCGATCACATCTATGGTTCTCAACATGGTATTGAAGGCCTTATTGATGATGACCTCATTGACATCGGTCAAGAAGACAAAGAGCAAATCGAGCTCTTGCTTCAAACACCAGGTAGTATTTTAGGAACTACCAGAAGAAAACTTCCTAAGGATATCAATGATCCAATTTACGGAAAGATTATTGAGAACTTAAAGAGACATGAAATTAAGTACGTGTTCGTCAATGGTGGAAATGACTCCATGGACACCTGTTACAAATTGTCACTTTTAGTGAAACAATTAGGTTTAGACATCGTTGTCGTTGGTGTTCCAAAGACAATTGATAACGACTTAGCGGCAACCGATCACTCCCTTGGCTTCCCAAGCTGTGCGAAGTTTGTCGTCAACACAGTTAACGCTTTAATTAAAGATGCTTGCTGTTTCAAAATTGGTAAAGTCCACATTGTGGAAATCATGGGTAGAGACGCTGGTTGGTTAACCGCTGCTCCTGATGTGTTACCAGAGAACAACAGACCTCACTTATTCTACTTACCAGAAAACAAATTTGATTTAGAGCAATTCCTCAAAGATGTTAAGGAAGTTTATGAACGTGAAGGCTATGCGATGGTTTGTATTTCCGAAGGAATTCAATTCGAACGTGACATGTCTAACGTTAGAGTGGATGGCTTTGGCCACGCTCAATTAGGCGGTGCGGCCTCTGATTTATGCCATATCGTGGAGAACAGATTAAATCTCCCAACACGTGCTGTGGAATTATCATTGACACAACGTGCTTGTCCTGTCTTTATCTCTAAAGTTGATAGAGACGAAGCAATCAAGACTGGTGAACTCGCAGTGAGAGCCGCTCTTAACGGTGAAACCGGTAAGATGATTGTTTTCAAAAGAACAAGCAACAAACCATATATGATTTCTTATGAATTAGAAGATTTATCTAAGGTTGCTAACGCAGTTAGTTTAATCCCTCAGTCCATGATGAAGGATGCTACCAGAATGGATAAATCCTATAGAGATTACATCAAACCATTAATCAATGGTGAAGTGACCTTGAAGTGCAAAGACGGTATCGCATTACTATCTAACTTCAAGAGAGTCAAAGTTATTGCTAAGTAATGAAGGATTGGTACAGACAACTCAATACTGAATTCAAAGTAGCGGTCTGGTCACTAATCATCATTTCTGGTTTAGTGATATGCCTAATTCCATGTTACTTCTTTTCGCTTATGGAAATACCTAATGGTATTGCTTTAGGCGGAATGGTTGGAATTATTATCTACCTCTTATTTGGATTATTCGGTAAAAAGGATGATCCAAAGAAGGCGATGATTCTCACTATTATTTTGATAGTAGTGAAACTAATTGTTATTGGTGGATTATTATTCCTCGTGGGATGGTTATATTACAGCGTAGGCATGAAGGCGTTTAACATATTCGCTGTCGCAGGTGGGTATTTAATCCCTCTCGTGATCTACATCATTTTGGTAAGAAAGGAGAAGGTCAGTGGAAATTCTTGAAAACTTCAAGGATACTAATTTAGCCGGTGGAGTATTTTCCTCTTTAATCGTGATTTTAATCATGATTATTTTAGCTATTGTCATCGGCATTAAAGCTCATTTCCAAGACCCTCTCAAGAAACCAAAAGGTATTTTGTTACTCGCAGAAGTTGGTGTGAATTTCTTTGATGGCATGGCGGAAGGATTATTAGGAAAGGGATTCCGTTCCTTCGGCGGCTATCTAATGGCGATGGGAGTTTACATGTTCCTAGCCTTTATCTTCGGCTTAACTGGTCTACCATCTCCTATTACGTATATGGCCGTGCCTTTCTCGCTAGGCCTATCTACTTTCATGCTCATTCACGCAACGGCGATGAAATATAACAAGTTTAAATATTTTAAACGTTATATTGAACCAGTACCGGTGTTTTTACCAATCAACCTCATATCCATGTGGGCACCTTTGCTCTCACTCACGTTACGTATTTTCGGTAACGCGATATCCGGGTTCGTTATCATGACGATTATGTACTCGGGATTACAAGGTGCGTCCGCGGCTATATTTAGCGCGCTCGAGCCATTTATTGGCGAATGGAACCAAGTATTCTTGGCTCCACTGGTGACATGGGTATTCCATTTATATTTTGATCTCTGGGCGGGCTTCATCCAGACGACTGTTTTCCTATCATTAACAGCCATATATGTAGGTCAAGAAATCCCAGAAGATTTACTCGGTTAGAAAATTTAATAAGAAAGGAGAAGAAAATATGGACGCTAGTGCAATGAAATATTTAGCTATTGCGATTACGATGCTCGCGGTTATGCCAAGTGCTATCGGCGAAGGTTTAGTCGTCGCTCACTCAGTTGACGGCATCGCTCGTAATCCAGAAGTCTATGGCAAACTTCGTACTACAATGATTCTTGGCTGTTCCTTAGTTGAAACAACCGCTATTTATGCATTGTTAATTGCCATTTTAATGTTATTCGTTGGTTAATAAAGGAGGACAATGAATGTTTGATCTAATGATCTTAGCAGATGTCGGTAAAGTCATCGAAGAGTACATCCAGAAGAATCTCATCCCAAACTGGGTTTCTTTAGTTGTGCAACTCGCTGCTTTATTGATTATGGTCGTAGTTGTCCTCTGCGTGGCATATAAGCCCGTTAAGAAGATACTCGCCAAACGCGCTGATTATGTGGAAAGTAACATTCGTGATTCCGAAACCGCGAAAGCAGAAGCTGAAAAGAACGCTCAAGCCAGTCAAGAAGCTTTGATAGCTTCTAAGAAAGAGGCTGCTGAGATTATTGCTAACGCTAAAGATGTGGCAAAAGCCAATCAACAATCAATGATTGAGGAAACTCAATTAGAGATTAATAAGATGAAGATTTTAGCAAGCGAAGATATCGAAAAAGCAAAAGAAGAAGCGAAGGAAGAAGTTCGTCAAGAAATGATCAATGTCGCTTTAGCGGCTTCTGAAGAAGTTTTGAAACGCGAAATTAACGAAAAGGATAACGCGCGTGTCGTAAGTGAATTTATCAAGGACTTAGATAAGTAATATGGAAACAGTTTCTTCACGTTACGGTTTAGCCTTATATTCCCTTGCTCTTGACAATAACAAAGTTATTGAATGGCAAGAAGAAGTTAAGGAACTAAGAAGTATTTTGCTAGAAAATACTGATTTTATCATGATCCTTGGAAGTTCATTCTTATCTCTTGAAGAAAGAGAAGAAATTTTAGAAAAATCCCTGGTCGGTGTTGATAATAATATTCTCGCACTGATACATGTGGTCATGGAAAATAACCGTAGCCATGAACTCTTAGATATTTTTGATAGTTTCAATACCTACTGCAATGAATATCGTGGAGTGAGTGAAGGACTAATTTATTCAACCTTGAAATTAGACAAAACAGTTATTAGCCAAATTGAAGAAAAAATCTCAAAGATAGAACATAACAAAGTGGAACTCAAGAATGTCATTGATCCATCTCTTATCGGAGGTGTGAAAGTGGTCATTCATGATCGCATCTATGACGGTTCTATCAAACATCATATGGAAAATATGAAAAAAGACCTTTTGAAATAAGGAGGATAGAGCGATGAAAATTAACGCAAATGAAATAAGTGCTCTCATTAAAGAACAAATTAAGAATTACCATGCGAAGATTGACTCTAGCGATGTCGGTACTGTCGTCACTGTTGGTGATGGTATTGCTTTGATATATGGTTTAGATCAAGCTATGCTTGGTGAATTACTATTATTCCCTAACGACGTTTATGGTATGGTCATGAATCTGGAAGAAGATCATGTTGGTGCCGTCCTTTTAGGTGACGATAAGCTCATCAAAGAAGGCGATATGGTAAAACGTACTAAACAAGTTATGGAAGTACCTGTTGGCAATGAGATGCTCGGTAGAGTTGTCAATGCGTTAGGACAACCTATTGATGGACAAGGTGAAATTAAGACTAGTAAACGCCGTCCAATTGAAAGAATCGCTCCTGGTGTTATCACTCGTAAGAGTGTTGATGCTCCTTTAGAAACCGGTATTACCGCGATTGATGCCATGACACCAATCGGTAGAGGACAAAGAGAACTCATTATCGGTGACCGTCAAACTGGTAAAACCGCAATAGCGGTGGATGCCATTATTAATCAAAAGGGCAAAAACGTTATTTGTATTTATGTAGCTATTGGACAAAAGAATTCCACAGTGGCACAGATCGTCGACAAACTCAAAACTTATGGTGCTTTGGAATACACAATGGTTATGGCCGCAACCGCCAGTGAACCAGCTCCAATGCTTTATATCGCTCCATATGCTGGATGTGCCATTGCTGAAGAGTGGATGGAACAGGGCAAAGATGTTTTAATCATCTATGATGATTTAAGCAAACACGCCGTCGCTTATCGTACATTATCACTCTTACTCAAACGTTCTCCTGGCAGAGAAGCTTATCCAGGTGACGTCTTCTACTTACACTCACGTTTATTAGAGCGTGCTTGTAAATTAAATGAGGATTATGGTGGTGGTTCTATTACCGCATTACCGATTGTTGAAACACAATCTGGTGATATCTCCGCTTATATTCCTACCAATGTCATCTCTATTACAGATGGACAAATCTTCTTACAAACCGATTTGTTTAACGCCGGTCAAAGACCGGCGATCGATAGTGGTCTCTCTGTTAGCCGTGTCGGTGGTGCAGCACAATTCAAAGCAACTAAACAAGTCGCTAGAAGTTTAAAGATTGATTTAGCAAGCTTCTTAGAAATGAAATCATTCGCCCAATTCGGCAGTGACTTAGATAAATCAACTTTAGATATCTTAAAACACGGTGAAGTTTTACTTCAGGTTTTAAGACAAGAACAATACAAAGTGAGATCTCTTTCTAACCAAGTCTTTGGTTTATATCTCGCTAAGAATAAGTATTTAGATGCGCTTCCAATTAACGAAGTTAAAAAGACACTTGAAGATGCTTATAAGTATGTTTTAGATAACAAACCAGCAGTCTTAAAAGACATCGATGAAAAGAAAGAGATTACCGATGCTAACGAAAGTGCTTTGAGAAATGCGATTGAAGATTTCTTCAAAGTTAACGAAAAGAAATAGTATATGTCCCAAGAAGTCACAAAGATTAAAAAGAGAATATCTTCTGTCAGTGGTGCTTTAAAGGTTACCAGTGCGATGAAGCTTGTCTCCACGGTCAAATTAAAGAAGTGGAAGAATAAGATGATCGCCCATCGTGAATATTCCGAAAACCTTAAAGAAGTAACTGACCTAGTCCTATCTTTCGCGAAACGCGCAAAGACTCCTTTCAATGTGGCTAATACCGATACTGATAAGAACCTTTATATTATTGTTTCTTCCACATTAGGTTTATGTGGTTCCTATAACAATAATATCTTCAAACTTGCAGATGTTTCTCTTAAAGAGAAAGATGACGCGGTTATCCTAGGAAATAAAGGTTTGATGCACTATGAAAATGGGGCGTTTACCAAGATTGAAGGATTTGAAGGCTATAATTCTGTACAAAATGAATCAGTCATCAAATCACTCACATCATTTATTACCAGTGAATATCTCAAGGGTAAATATCACGAGATACACTTGATATATTCGGAATACAAAAACTCTTTGGTATTCTTACCAAAAGATTATGTAATCCTTCCACTTAAAGAAGTGGAAACTGATGTCTTAAGTTTTGGTCCTATTTTAGAGCCAAACGAAAAAGCTCTCGTTGATGAACTTGTACCTATATATATCAAGACGTCAATTTATTCCAAATTATTAGAGAGCGAAGTGTGCGAGCAAGCCGCTCGTAGCAACGCGATGGAGAATGCGACAAAGAACGCGCAAGAACTCATCGATCAATTACGAATTGAATTCAATAAAGCTAGACAGGGTGCGATTACCCAAGAAATTACGGAAATCGTCTCTGCAGCAAATGCATTATAGGAGGTTTAATTATGAAAGAATTAACCGTCAAAGGAAAGATTATCCAAGTAGTGGGTCCAATCGTGGATGTGAGATTTAAAGATCAACATCTACCAGAATTACTAACCGCTTTGGAAATACCAGTTGGTGAAGGAAAGAAATTAACTGTAGAAGTTGCTCAACACATCGGAGATGATGCGGTGAGATGTGTTTCTATGGGTCCAACCGAAGGTCTCGTGCGTGGCATGGACGTCATTTCTTTAGAACACCCCATATCTGTTCCAGTTGGAAGAGAAACATTAGGACGTATGTTTAACGTCTTAGGTGAACCAATTGATGGACGAGAGGCATTAAAAGACGCAAAGAGAATGTCTATTCATAGAAATCCTCCAAAGTTTAAAGACCAATCTGTTAAAACAGAAATCTTTGAAACTGGTATTAAAGTCATCGATCTTCTCTGTCCATATGTCAGAGGTGGAAAGATTGGTCTATTCGGTGGTGCTGGTGTTGGTAAGACTGTTTTAATTCAAGAATTAATGAATAACATCGCTAATGAAAAAGGCGGTATCTCTGTCTTCGCCGGTGTCGGTGAAAGAAGTAGAGAAGGTAATGACCTCTATCATGAAATGAAACAATCTGGTGTTATTAGTAAAACCGCATTAGTGTTCGGTCAAATGAATGAACCACCAGGAGCTCGTATGAGAGTGGGTCTTTCTGGTTTAACTATGGCGGAATATTTCCGTGATCAAGAACACTCCGATGTTTTGCTATTTATTGATAACATCTTCCGTTTCACCCAAGCCGGTAGTGAAGTGTCTGCCTTATTAGGCAGAATGCCTTCCGCGGTTGGTTATCAACCAACCTTAGCGACTGAAATGGGTCAACTTCAAGAAAGAATCACATCCACTAAGGATGGTTCCATTACATCTGTTCAGGCTATTTATGTTCCTGCGGACGATTTAACTGACCCTGCTCCAGCAACTGCGTTCTCTCACTTAGACGCTAAGACGGTTTTAGACCGTAATACAGCCGCTTTAGGCATTTACCCAGCTGTTGATCCACTTAATAGTTCTTCCACAGCTCTAGAGCCTTCTATCGTAGGTGAAGAACACTATGAAGTGGCAAGAAGAGTTATTGAAATTCTTGAAAGATATAAAGAACTCTCTGATATCATCGCTATTTTAGGTATGGATGAATTATCAGATGAAGATAAGAAAATTGTGGAAAGAGCGAGAAGAATTAGAAACTTCTTATCTCAACCATTCCACGTTGCTTCGCAATTCAATGGTATTCCAGGTATCTACGTGAAAGTTGAAGATACAGTTAGAAGTTTCAAAGCCATCTTAAATGGTGAAGCTGATGATTTACCAGAAGTTGCCTTCTTATATGTTGGCACAATTGAAGAAGCAAGAAAGAAAGCGGAGTCTCTCAAATAGTTTATGGCTAATGGTTTTCACTTGGTAGTTATTACTCCTTATGGCCGCTACTATGATGATGTGGTAGATTTTTTGGAAGTGCGTTCTGAAGATTACTCATTAGGTATTCTTCCGGGTCACGCTCCTTTAGTGTCCACCTTATCTGTTTGTAAGATGACCACAAGACATCAAGGCAGAACAAATGTGTACGCTATTGGTGGTGGAGTGATCAATATTAACAAGGAACAAGTGACACTAATTTTAGATTCAGTTGAACGTAGTGATGAGATTGATTTAGTGAGAGCTAAAGAAGCTAAGCGTAGAGCGGAAGAGAGGTTAGAACAAAGTAAAAAAGACGAGACGATCGACGTCTCGCGTGCTAAGCTCGCTTTACTAAAAGCTCTAAATAGAATTGGACTTGCTTCTAAAGATTAGAAACCCAATCTGCTAACGAATCACCATCGGTTGCATAATCGATGGTTTTTGTTACTGCGCCATTCTCAACGAACACCGCAAAGGTGTCATCAGCAGTGACGTTGTAATAATTCTTTATATTAGAAAAATCCTCAGAAAGTGTTTGATAATTCAGCAAAAGTACCTTCTTTTTTGTATTTGCGAGGCTTTCAGTGATAAGATACTTCGCCGCCATTTCGATAGATTTGTTGTTATTCAAATCATAAACAAAAGCGATATATTTTGAATTCTCGTTGTCTTGTCTGAAATTCAAAAAACCGTTATATGTGGACGCCATTGAGATTCCAGATTTTAAGAAATGCTTATTTAAAATGTTGGACAAGGCTGTGTATGACGAATGTTTACTACTATCGACTTCGTAGGTTACTTCACCATTCTTGATAAATTTCATTGTGGGAACACCATCAGGCATAACACCAGGGTACTTTTCAACCTCAGAATAATACGTGTCTTGTTCAAT
>CAJOPR010000011.1 GCA_905236395.1 uncultured Bacilli bacterium | reverse complement strand
TTCGCCCTTGAGGAGGGCGGCTAGTATTAGAGGGCTAATATATGCCCGTCTATGAAAAACCACCGGATTGTCCGGTGGATATTTATTAAATAATTGTAAAGGTGGGCGCCCACACGTATAATAATTCATGCGTGTAGGTATTACATTCGTACCATAATAGGAGGCTAATATGGCAAAACTACAACCCCATGCTGTAAAACTCATTACAGAAATAGTTGAAAGATACAAAGATGAACCTACTCCAACGATGATGATCCTTGAAGATATTCAAAAGGAATATGGTTACATTCCTCTAGAAGTTCAAGAATTAGTCAGTGAACTTACTGGTGTTCCAGTGAGTGATATCTACGGAGTTGTCACCTTCTACTCTTTTTTCTCCATGACACCAAAAGGGAAATACACTATCGGTGTCTGCTTAGGTACTGCCTGTTACGTCAAGGGCAGCCAATTAGTGCTTGATAAGTTCTGTGAACTATTAGGTGTTAAACCTGGTGAAACCACTGAGGATGGTTTATTCACAATTGACGTCTTACGTTGTATCGGCGCATGTGCGTTAGCACCAGCTGTTACCATTAATGGCAAGGTCTATTCACAAGTTCAAGTCGACAACGTGAAGAACATTATTGCGGAATACCGCGCATAAGGAGGCTCATATGGAAAAGATTAGAAATGAAAAAGAGCTCCAAGAGAGATTTGAGAGATGCGGTCACTGCTTAGAAAAGAAATTCAAATGTGAACCCGGACATAGAGCAATCGTTATCTGTGGTGATACAGGTTGTTTATCTTTAAACAGTAAAGAAATCTTAGAAGAATTCCGCAAAGAAATTAAAGAACATAACTTAGAAGACAAAGTCACCGCCAATATGGTCGGCTGCTTGGGCTTCTGTTCACAAGGTCCATTCGTCAAGATGTTCCCAGAAGAAACCTTATATACAAAGGTTACTCCAGAGGATGTTAAAGAAATCTTTGAAAAAGTTGTTCTTAATAACGAAGTAGTCGAACGTTTATTATTCATTGATCCTCAGACAAAAGAACGCGTTCGCAAACAAGAAGACTACAATTACTACAAACTTCAAAGAAGAGGTATCGCTTTAGTTGATAAAGCTGATATTGATCCTGAAAATATCGATGAAGCTATTGCTATCGGTGCTTTCCAAGGCTTAAATAGAGCTCTTCACATGACTAGAAAAGAAGTCATTGATGAAGTTCTCAAATCAGGCTTAAGAGGTAGAGGCGGTGGCGGATTCCCAACTGGTAGAAAATGGTCATTTGTTCCTGATACCGACGAACCAAAATACATGATTTGTAATGGTGACGAAGGTGACCCAGGTGCATTTATGGATCGTTCTATCATTGAAGCAAATCCATGCGCTGTTATTGAAGGTATGATGATCGCTGGCTATGCCATCGGTGCACAAAACGGTTATTTCTACGTTCGTGCTGAATACCCATTAGCGGTTGCTCGTTTACAAAAAGCGATTAGAGAATTAGAAGAAATGGGTATCTTAGGTGACCATATCTTAGGTACAGACTTCTCATTCCGTTGCCACATCAGATTAGGCGCTGGCGCCTTCGTGTGCGGTGAAGAAACCGCTTTAATTAATAGTATTGAAGGAAAACGTGGTATGCCACGTCCACGTCCTCCATTCCCAGCAGTCAAAGGTTTATGGGGACACCCATCAGTTGTCAATAACGTTGAGACACTAGCGTGTGTTCCATTCATCTTAAGAGAAGGTTGGGAGAAATTTGCTGCTATTGGTACAGATGATACCAAAGGTACTAAAGTTTTCGCTTTAGGTGGCAAAGTTAACAACGTTGGTTTAGTGGAAGTTCCTTTAGGAACAACATTAAGACAATTAATCTATGATATCGGTGGCGGTATCCCTGGTGGAAAGAAATTTAAGGCCATTCAAACCGGTGGTCCTTCTGGTGGATGCTTAACCGAAAAAGACTTAGATACACCAATCGACTTCGGTAGCTTAATCGCTGCTGGTAGTATGATGGGTTCCGGTGGCGCGATCGTTATGGATGAAGACAACTGTATGGTCGACGTCGCTAAGTTCTATATGACATTTATCTGTGATGAATCATGTGGTAAATGTTCACCATGTAGAATTGGTACCAAAAGATGTTTAGACATCTTAACCAAGATCTGTGATGGCAAAGGTGAACCAAAAGACTTAGATGATTTAAGAGAATTAGCAAAATTCATTCAATCTAACTCTCTCTGTGCTTTAGGTCAAACCGCGACCAACCCAATCTTATCCACGATGAAAGCCTTCCCAGAGGAATATGAAGCTCACGTTAGAGATCATAAGTGCCCTGCAAAAGTGTGTAAGAAGATGATGGAATACTACATTGTTCCAGAGAAATGTATGGGTTGTACATTATGTGCCCGTAACTGCCCAATTAATTGCATTAAAGTTACAGACAAGCCTGCGAAGATTCCTGGCAAGTTCGTCCATGAAATTGACGCGAGCAAGTGTGTGAAGTGCGGTAGCTGTATGGCAGGATGTCACTTCGGTGCCATCATCAAGAGATAAGGAGGAAAAGTTTATGGCGTTAGTTAATATTAAAATTGAAGGTCATGACTACCAAGTCGATAGCGGTTTAACCGTTTTAGAAGCTTGCCGCAAATGCGGATATGATATTCCTTCTTTATGTGATTTCAACCATGGTAAATGCTCCAAAGCAAGCTGCCGTGTTTGTTTAGTCGAAATTAAAGGTGCAAGAGGCTTAGCTGCATCTTGTGCTTACCCAGTTAACGAAGGAATGGAAATCACCATTTCTTCCAATAAAGCTGTTGAAGCTCGTAGAGCTAGTGTGGAATTAATCCTCTCTAACCACGAGAAGAACTGCTTACAATGTCCAAAGAATGGTCATTGTGAATTATTACACGTCGCCGAAATGGTCGGTGCTAGAGATGGCAAATATGTTGGCCAAATGACACCAAAGACCTACGACGAAGTCGCTCCTGGCATCATCAGAAACTCTGCAAAATGTATTTTATGTGGTAGATGTATTGAAAGATGTAAGGAAGCCCAAGGTATCGCCATCTTAGGTTTTGAAAACAGAGGTTTCAACGTTGTTGTCTCTCCAGTTCAAAACAGATCCTTCGCGAACGTCCCATGTATGCAATGTGGACAATGTGTGAACGTGTGTCCTGTCGGCGCATTAATGGAGCACAGCGAAATTGAAAAGGTTGACGAAGCCTTCAAAGCCGGTAAGAAAGTCATCGTTCAAACCGCACCTGCAGTGCGTGCCGCGATCGCCGAAGAATTCGGTGAAAAGATTGGTACACCAGGTACTGGTAAGATGGTCGCCGCGTTACACCGTTTAGGATTCTTCAGAGTCTTCGACGTTAACTTCGGTGCTGACTTAACCATCATGGAAGAAGGCTATGAATTAATTCATAGAATTAAAAATGGTGGTGTCTTACCACAAATCACATCTTGTTCTCCAGGTTGGATGAACTATATGGAATACTTCTATCCAGAAGTGATCCCAAATATCTCCACATGTAAATCACCTCACATGATGCAAGGTGCGATCACAAAGACATATTTCGCAAAAGCACATGACATCGATCCAAAAGATATCTTTGTCGTTAGTATCATGCCATGTACCGCGAAGAAATATGAAAGACAACGTCCAGAAATGGATAAGGATGTCGATGCCGTTTTAACCACACGTGAACTCGCTAAGATGATTAAACGTTCTGGTATTAACTGGCAAAAACTTCCAGAAGAAGAATTTGACCAAGATCTACTTGGTGAATATTCCGGCGCTGGTGTCATCTTCGGTGTCACCGGTGGTGTTATGGAAGCCGCTTTAAGAACAGCCTACTTTGTCTTAACAGGTAAAGAATATGGCAAGATTAATTTCCATGAAGTTCGTGGTTTAGAAGCTGTTAAAGAAGCTGATATTGATATCGGTGGCACAATTGTCAAAGTGGCAGTGGCCTCTGGTATGAAGGATGCTTCCAAACTTGTACAACAAGTTAAAGAAGGTAAATCACCATACGCATTCATCGAAATCATGGGTTGCCCAGGTGGCTGTATCAATGGTGGTGGTCAACCATACGTCCATCCAACATTATTACCAAATGAAGATGATGATATTTTAGAAACATACCGTCAAAAGAGAGCGTATGTCTTATATAGCGAAGACGAAAGACAAGTTATTCGTCAATCTCATAACAATAAAGACATTCAAAAACTCTATAAGGACTTCCTCGGTGAACCATTAAGTGAATTAAGTGAAGAATTACTCCACACTCACTACAATGCTAACAGAGAGAAATATCCTGAAAACAAATAACACTTAGGGGCGGGATTACTCCTGCCCCCTTTACCCTTATTAACTATGAAAATTCAATTCTATAATTCCCTAACCAATAAGTTAGAAGACTTTAACACGATTCACCCAGGTGAAGTCTCTATGTACGTGTGTGGACCCACAGTTTATAACTACCCACACATAGGTAACATGAGACCAGTAGTGGTCTTTGATACTTTAAGACGCTTTTTAAGCTATGTAGGCTACAAAGTTACTTACGTAAGTAATTTTACCGATGTTGACGATAAGATCATTAAGGAAGCCAAAAAAGAAGGAAAGAGCGAAAAGGAATTAACAGAATTTTATATACAAGAATTCTTAAAGGTCACAAAGTTAATCGGAAGTGAAAAACCAACGATTACACCAAAGGTGACTGAATATATTCAAAAGATTATCGACTATGTCGCTAAACTAGTCGAGCTAGGTGCTGCATATGTTGTTGATGGAGACGTCTATTTTAGAGTATCCAAAATCAAAGATTATGGCACATTATCCGGAATTAATATTGATGACTTAATCGTTGGCGCTAGAATCGAAGAAAACTCTAAGAAAGAAAGCCCACTTGATTTCGCCTTATGGAAAACCACTACCGAAGGTATTAAGTGGCCATCCCCATGGGGAGAAGGCCGTCCAGGCTGGCATACAGAATGCTGCGTCATGATCGATACAATCTTCCCAGATCATTTAATCGATATCCATGGTGGTGGATATGATTTGAAATTCCCACATCATGAGAATGAAATCGCGCAAGCGGAAGCGATGCATGGGAATAAGATTGCTCATTACTGGATGCATAATGCATTTATTAACTTTGGTAATGAGAAAATGTCTAAGTCTTTAGGCAATGTTATCTACGCTAAAGATATGATTGAAAAATATGGTGGAGATGTTACTAGATTAGTAATACTAAACGCTCATTATAGACAACCAGTTAACTTCACAGATGAAACTGTTTTAGCGGCCGCTCAAGAAATTAATAAGATGAAGATGGCTTATAAGCAAATGGCGCTTCAACTACAAGTTAACAATGTTAACTTAGATGAAGGTAAACCAGTCTATATTGATAAGTTTATTGAATCAATGGCAGATGACTTAAATACCGCCAATGCATTAGCGGAATTATATAACTTACTCAAGGAAGCAAACCAAACAATTAGAACTAGAGAAATTGAACTAGCTAAGCTTAATAATCAATTCAAAACTCTCACGGACATGTTCTATGTTTTAGGGTTAAATATTACCTATACCAAAATGGGTGCTGATGACCTAGCTCTATATGATGCCTATTTAGCGGCAAAAAGTGAAAAAAATTTTGCAAAAAGCGATGAAATTCGTCAAACGCTCATTGCGAAAGGCATCATGTAATCGCTTCATAATTTGATCGTTTACAATTCATCAAAGTAGTTTAAATATGAATGACAAGAAAGATAGCTTAATTTATGGGAGGAATCCTGTTAAAGAAGCTCTTCGCTCAAAACGAGTGAAGTCCATTTTTCTTGCTGATGGTTTTTCCAATAATGAAGTATTGTCTTTGGTAAAAGAAAACCATTTAGGAATCCAATATCTCTCCGTTAAAGAATTAGATTCATTGTGTGGCGGTGTTCACCAAGGTGTTGCTGCCTATGTTAAAGATTATGAATACTTTTCATTTGACTCTATTATCGATAGAGCCAAGAAAACTGAGAAACCACTTATTGTTATTCTAGATGGTATTAATGATCCACATAACTTAGGTGCTATCCTAAGATCCTGTGATGTCTTTAACGTAACAGGGATACTAATTCCCAAGCATAATCAAGTTCCGTTGAATGCAACTGTTGCTAAGACATCCGCGGGAGCTATTAACTACGTCCCTGTCGCTCTTATTGGAAATATCAATCAGGCACTTCAAAGATTAAAAGATGAAGGTTTCTGGATTGTTTCCACTGATGGTTCGGCTTCAATCAACTATCAAGATTTGAATTATGACTTCAAGGTTGGCTTAGTTATTGGAAGTGAAGGCCAGGGTGTTTCAAAACTAGTTCTAACAAACTCTGATTATGTTGTTAAGATACCGCAGTTTGGACACGTTAATTCACTAAACGCATCCGTTGCTGCGGGCATACTACTTGCGAAGATTCGCGAGAGGTAAATAGCAAGATTCCTCCTTTCATAAAGAAAGGAGGTTTTTTATCATCAAAACGCAGTATCCAAGTGATGAGATGCTGCTTGAAAAGACTAGTAAAGGCGATTTAGCGGCGAGAGATTGTCTCATTAGAAAATACGTTAAGAATTGCCAATTACTAGTCTTAGAATACCTGATAGATTTTCCAATTTATAAACAGTTTGAAGATGACTTAGAGTCAGAATGTTTTTCTGTTATTAATAAATGCATTAAATCATTCACTATAGGTCATGGATCTTTTTACTCATATTGGAAAAGAACAGCTATAAGAGCGATGAATAAGTTTGTTGCTAATGGAAGCAACAAGTCTTTTATTGACGCTTTAAGTTTGGATGAACAATTCAACACCAATCTATCGCTGCATGATGTTGTCGGAATCTATGATGATAAGCCAGAGAATGATTTATTAAATCATGCATTTCTGGAAATCATTAATAATCCCAAAAATGAATTCGCAGAAATAGAAATGCGTGTCATTAAATTATTTCTCTATGGATATGAATTTAAGGATATCGCATTGCTATTAAATGTCAGAACATCTACCGTTTATCGGGCATTCAAGAAAGCAGTAGTCAAAATTGGAAAAAAGATGAGGCCACAAAAATAATAACGTTATTGTGTATTAGCTAAAAAGCTATGATATAATAACGCTCATGAATAAGATTGAACTTAAAAACATAAGTTTTTCATACAGTAAAGGCGATGTCATTCTCAATCACGTCTCTTTACATATTCATGAAGGTAGCTACGTCTCCATCGTAGGCCACAACGGATCTGGTAAATCAACACTCGCGAAATTGATTATTGGTCTGATAGCTCCCGACGATGGCCAAATACTTATTGATGACGAAGTATTAACACATAAGAACGTTAGACAACTTAGAAAGAAAATCGGTTTAGTCTTCCAAAACCCTGATAACCAATTTATCGGCGCTACTGTAGAAGATGATATTGCTTTCGGCCTAGAGAACCGTCGTATACCACGAGAAAAGATGCAAGAAATCATCAAAAACTATGCAAATCGCGTAGGAATGGATGATTTTATGACTAAAGAGCCGTCTCGTCTTTCGGGTGGCCAAAAACAGAGAGTGGCTATTGCGGGTGCCCTTGCACTAGAACCAGAAATTTTGATTTTGGATGAAGCTACAAGCATGCTTGATCCTAAGGGAAAAGCTGATATCAGAGACCTTATTCAGAAGATGAGAGAGGCCAATCCGAAATTAACAATCTTATCCATCACACACGATGTGGAAGAAGCCTATTTAAGTGATGAAGTTATTGTCTTATCTCATGGCGAAGTCTCCTTTAAAGGAAAACCAGAACAAGCATTCGCTAATAGAGAAGCATTAAAGTCACTTCATTTAGACATGCCTTTCATATTGGACTTAAAAGAAAAACTAGCCGCTAGTGGAATAGATGTGAGCAAATATAACGATATCAAAGATATCGCGGAGGTTTTATGGCCATCCAAGTAAAAGATCTTCGTTATATTTATCTCCCAAAAACACCAAACGCGAATATCGCATTGGATGGTGTTTCTTTAGAAATACCTGATCACTCTTTTGTGGCGTTCATTGGAAGAACTGGTAGTGGTAAATCCACATTGATTCAAAACCTCAATGCCTTATTAATCCCAAGTTCTGGTGAAATCCAAGTTGATGAATTCCATATCGGACCAAAAAAGAGAAAGAATAAGAAAATTAAACAACTCCGTAAACACGTCAGTGTGGTTTTCCAATTCCCTGAATATCAACTTTTCGAAGAAACAGTCGAAAAGGACGTCGCTTTTGGCTTAAAGAACTTTGGCTATAAAGATAAAGAAGCCATTGAATTAGCACATAAAGCTTTGCTTTCAGTTGGCTTGAATGAAAAATACTACAAGAAATCACCATTTGAATTAAGTGGTGGTGAAAGACGTAGAGTCGCTATCGCTGGTATCTTAGCGATTAATCCAGATATTTTAATCATGGATGAACCGACAGCGGGATTAGATATCAAAGGCGCTCAAGATATCATGGGTCTTGTTAATGATATGTATAAACAAGGCAAGACCATTATTATGGTCACTCATGACATGGACTTGGTTATGAAATACTGTAACTTAGTCTTCGTCTTAAAAGACGGTAAGTTAGCCTATGAAGGCAGCACAGAGAATCTATTTGATTCTATTGGTGAATCCTCAGCTATTGAAATACCACCTCTATATAAGTTAGCTAAACAGCTAAAAGCTAATGGCGCACCAATTGAAATAGCGAAGATTAAAACTATAGACGATTTGATAAATCAAATAAAAGGATGGAAGAAGGATGAATAACGTCACATTTGGGCGTTATACGCCTTATAGCACGTTCGCGCATAGATTAGACCCGAGAAACAAGTTGTTTATCGTAATTTTGCTAATGGTCTCTATATTCCTTCAATTCCAAGTTTGGTCCACAACACTTTTATTAAGTGCGGTAATGCTAATTCTATTCATCGTCATTATGTTGATTTCTAGAGTCAGTTTTATCGATTTGTTTAAGAGCCTGAAATCAATGTGGATGCTAGTGATATTCTTACTAGCGATATACATCTTTATTCCAAACCCAACTTATCATTGGGAATGGTACAGATTTAACGCGAGTTACGCGATATATTGGGACTCTTTATACCAATGCGGATATATCATTTTGAGGCTCATTTTGATGATCTCCTTAACAATGGTGTTGACTGCGACAACAAAGCCTATGGATTTAACCTATGCATTTGAATGGTATATGACACCATTAAAGGTGATTAGATTCCCAGTTCATGAAATCGCGATGACTCTATCAATTGCACTAAGATTTATACCAACTTTACTAGATGAAACGGACAGAATTATGAAAGCACAAGCCTCCAGAGGTGTTGATTTTAACCACGGTGGTTTGTTCAAGCGTTTCAAAGCGGTTATATCGCTAATTATTCCGCTATTTGTATCTGCAATTCAGAGGTCAGAAGAGCTTTCTGATGCTATGGAAGCACGTGGTTATGATCCGAGAGCCAAAAGAACAAGATATCGTCGCCTTACATTCTCTTGGAGAGACATTATTGGACTATTAATTGGTTTGATTATTTTTGGTGGAATTCTCTTCCTCTTCATCTGGGATCACAATGTTGAGAAATTAGACTTATTCCAGTTGATTTTCAAAATTAACGTGGGATTTTAAGGGGTTTTTGCTATGAGATTACTATGTCAATGTTCGTATAAAGGAACAAATTATCAGGGATGGCAAATCCAAAATGACTCCCCCACAATTGAAGGAAAGATCGAAGAAGTTCTATCCACAATTTTAAATACAGAAATCAAAATTTATGGATCCGGAAGAACTGATGCTGGTGTCCATGCACAGAAACAATACTTCCATTTTGATGTCGATAAAGTCGTTGATATCGATAGACTCAGATATTCTGCGAATTGTTTGCTTCCAAAGGACATTTTTATCAACTCAATTAAGGAAGTTCCAAGCGATTTTCACGCTAGATATTCCGCAAAAGGCAAAAAGTACACATATTTGATGCGTTTAGATGAAAGAAATGTCTTTAATTATGAGTTTGAAACTAATGTTCCATACGATGTTGATGTAAACCTACTTTTAAAATCATTAAAACAGTTTGAAGGAACTCATAATTTCCAAGATTTTACGTCTAAAGAAGAGGATGAAGATAACTATGTGAGAACCATTTTCTCAGTGGAAGTGTCATACATCGAACAAGTTAAACAATTTATGGTCACATTCCACGGAAATGGATTCATGAGATATCAAATTAGGAATATGGTAGGCGCTGCTTTAGCGATTGCGTCGCACAAAGAGGATGAAAACTACATCACCTACCATCTATCAGAAAAGAAACAAAGGGAAATAGTTCCATATAAAGCCCCAGCCGAAGGACTATTCCTTGTTGATGTGAATTATTAAGTATTCACATTGAAATATAAGTTTGCTAAAATTTTTAACCGAAAAGAGGAAAAACCCATGGGAAGAGCACATGAAGTTAGAGCAAAGGCGATGGCTGCTACCGCCGCTAAGAGAAGCGCTTTATTTAACAGAGCTTCAAAAGAAATCTATATGGCAGCAAAATCTGGAGAACCAGATCCATCAATGAACCTAGCGTTAAGATCCGCAATTGAAAAATGGAGAAGTCAAAACGTCACAAAAGAAGTTATTGATAGAGCTATCCAAAAAGCTAAAGGTGGTTCTGCAGAATCTTATTCACAAGGCCGCTATGAAGCATTTGGCCCTGGTGGTTCCCTCTTAATTGTTGATTCATTAACCGATAACAGTAACCGCGCTTTAGTGGAAATCAGAACTGCTATCACCAAGAAAGGCGGACATTTAGGTTCCACAATCTTCAATTTCACCGAAACTGGTTTATTCGATTTCAATGGTGAAAACAGAGATGAAGTTGAAGAAACATTAATTCTCTCCGATGTCGATGTCCGTGAAGTTACATGTGAAGACGGCATTATCGAAGTCTTAGTTGAACCAGCCGCGTTCGCTCAAGCAAGAGATATTTTAGCAGGTATGGGTATCACAGAATTCATCACATCTGAAATTACATTCTTACCAAACGACCCAATTGAATTAGAAGATCCTGAAGATAAGAGAAAATTCACCGAACTTATGGATATGTTAGATGAATTAGAAGACGTTCAAAACGTCTACCACAACGTCAAAGGTTTATAATTCATGGAATTAACTGGTAATAGAGCAAAATCTAAAAAGCTCCTTAAAGGTGGAGTTGCATTAAGCATCGTTTTCCACGTGCTTTATATCGTAGCGACTATTGTTTATACAATTATTCTATTGATTGTTGGTCTTTTCGCTACAGTCATTGCTGCAATCATTGGAGCTGCTGCTGGTTCTGGTGGAGATGTCACAAGTCCTGATATAGCGCCTGGTTACATCGTTGCGATGTTCGTGTTATTAGGTTTAGCGGTGCTATCAATCGTAGGAATTGTCTTCTCAATCATCTCCTTGAATCTCATTCAAAAAGGCGAGACCAAAAAGGCATTAAAAGTCGCAGGAATATTTGCAATTATCTCTGGCGTGTTCTCCATATTAATTCCTTTGGAATTGATTGGCGGAATAATCGCACTCAAAGCAAAAGTTGATGAGATAGAAGAAGAGAAAGAAAAAGACGCTGATGTTAAACCGGAAGTGTTTGAGGAAAAACAACCGGAAATAATTGATGCGGAAATATCCAAACCAGAATAGGGAGTTCAAGTCGAACTTCCTTTTTTATTGACCGAGCACAATTTATTTATAAATGTGTTTGACAATATATTTCAATCCAAGTATGATTTTAGTCGGCACAAAAGCTAAATTAGCGAAGTCCCCGGTAAAGACAGAGTTAGTTTGGAAAAGGAGGATTTTAAGTTATGCAACGTCAAACT
>CAJOPR010000010.1 GCA_905236395.1 uncultured Bacilli bacterium | reverse complement strand
GCCCAGGTGGCGGAACAGGTAGACGCACAGGACTTAAAATCCTGCGGTAGCGATACCATACCGGTTCGATTCCGGTCCCGGGCACCAGATGAAAAAATACTGACAAGCAATTGTCAGTTTTTTTGTTATTTTGCGCGTGGTAGAATCAGTAGTATGAAATTCAATAAGAAATTATTTATTGAGATTATCACTGCCTCATTATCTTTTATTATTCCTTTTATATTATTAATAATATTGTTCTCCGTTAACGGCATATCTTTAAGCGGATATAACCAAGACACAGTGTTGATGTCCGATATGCAAGGCCAATACATCGCCTACATGAGAGACTTTAGAAGGATTCTTTTAAGTGATGAATCTTTGATATACACCACAGAGAAATCATTTGGAGGAGACTATCTTTCCTTATTTGATTTCTATTTAGGTTCTCCATTTAACTTATTAGTGGTTTTCTTCAAAGAAGAAGCCATCCCACTATTCTTTGTTTGGATTAATATCATAAAACTATCTTTAGCAGGTCTCTCATTCTACTTCTTAATGAGATTCTCTTATAAGTTCTCATATAGTCATGTCATCTTCTCTATTGGTTATGGATTGATGTCCTACGGCATGATCTACTTCCTTAACTATATGTGGTTAGATGGGGTGATGATATTACCAGTTGTTATCTTAGGGTTACATTTCCTTAAAGATAAGAAGCACTACTGGTTATATCCATTAGCGTTAGCCTATGCATTGATGACTTCATGGTATATAGCATTCATGATCGCTATATTTATAGTCCTATATTTCCTCTATTTATTTGTTACTAATTTCAAGAAAGAAAATGGTGAATTTTATAAGTTTTTGTTGAGATTTGCAGTGTTTTCACTTGCTGCAGGCCTACTTTCCATCTCTTATTGGTTAGTGGCATTTGTCCATCTAAGTGGCACGAAAGGATTCATAAATCAACCTGAATTCAAGATCTATTCCATATCTATGTTTATCTCTGGATTATTGGAGAACAACTATGCCGCTGGTAATCTCATCAGACAGAACAGTCAATATATATCTATGTTCGTAGGTATGGTTCCACTAGTGTTCGCAATTACTTACTTCTGCAACAAAGAATTTTCAGTTGTTGATCGTATCAGTGTTGGCACTTTAGTTGTTATTTACGTAGTGTTCTCATTATTCAGTGGAACATACGCACTATTACATGGTGGAAGAGAACCAACGTGGTTCCCATCTAGATATGCATTTATTATCAGCTTTATCATTTGCTTGCTTGGGGCTAGATCATTCTCTGAAACACATAAGTTGCATCCACTTTATTATTTAGTCCCTGCAGGTATCGGTGGCATTGCGATTATAATCGTTTCATTCGTGAAGCATTCCGATAGATTGCTTAAGTATCAAATAAGTGTTCCTTCACTAATTATTTTCTATGTAACTATCTTGTTTGCATCAGTGGTTTCACTATTCAATTATCTAGAGATAAACAAGCTCGATGAACTTAACATTAAGAAATACTTGCCTTACGCGTTGTGCGCTCTTGTGATCGTGCAAATTGCATCATCCTATAGAGGTGCGGATAAGGTGTTACGTGTTAATCAAAAAGAAAACGCTTATCAACAATATGAAGTGTATTTAAAAGACTGTGAATACCAAGGGGCCATAGATGCAGTCAAAGCGTATGACAAAGAGAAATATAATTCTCCGTTCTACAGAATGGAAATGACTTTCAATAGACCAGGTAACTATAACTCCAACAATAACAACACAATGTTCTATTCCTATAACGGATTAAGTCACTTCTCTTCATCCACGAAGAATGAAGTAAGAACTTATATGGGTAAGCTGGGTTTTCAATCTAATGGTTTTTACGCTAGCTATGATGGTGGCTCTACCTACGCACTAAATTCACTATTAGGAATGAAATATCTTGTTGAGGATCCAAACACATCAAGAAATATCCACCCATATTTTGTTGACTTAAATACATTTAATGAAATATCTATCGATGGTTATTCAGAGATGAAATTCTATGAGAATCCCAATGATATTTCATTAGGATTTGTCATAGACAAAACTAGTAGTTATTTCATCAATGAAGGTATCAAAGGAGAAAGCTCTGTTTATTGGTTCGATCACTTTGAATATCAAAATCAGATTTTTAAATCGTTTATAAAATCAATCGATAAAGATATCTTCAAACCTCTTACGGTTAACAGTGTGTCCACTACTGTTTCATATACCGAAGATGAATACGGATTCAGAACATACCACAATGTCCAGCCAGGTGATAAGGTGATTATTTCATATACGCTTCCTTCCGAAGGATATAACTGTCCACTTTATTTCTCAGAGAAAAACGGTAAGGAAGATGTCTTATATCGTGTAGATGGAAGATATGTGACTGTTAATTCCTATTTCCATAAAGGTATCTATTCAGTTAAAAATACCAATACTCCTACACACGATCTTCTCATCACCTTCAATGAAGCGTTCGACCATATATCAATTAGACCAGAATTCTATTACGAAGATCTAAGCGTCACCAATGAATATCTATCCGCTTTAAGAAGCAATCAATTCAAGTTAGAATCCATCAGCAATTCATTAACCAAGAAATCTTTTAACGGTTCTTTAGAAGTTGTTGATAACAATAAGGACTTATTATTCACACTTCCTTACGAAAAAGGTATTAGAGTCTATATTGATAACAAACTCATGAAAGCGGAGACTAAATGGAACATCTTCACCGGTGTTGATTTATCTTCACTAGAATTAGGAACACACAGTGTTCGTATTGAATATCAAGACGATACTTTTGTCTTATCTTTGCCTATCTCAATTACCTCTTTATTGGGTATCTTCCCATTAGCGATTTACTATAACAAAATTGAAAATTTGTTATTCAAAAAGAGGAAAAGAGAAGAATAAATACTTTTTTTATTTCTTAAATAAGGGTATATATTAAGAGTTAGTGAAAGAGGATTAAATATGAAACATTTAATTGTTGTTAACGGAAACGCAGGACATTTTACTCCTGAATTCGAAAGCAATATTGAAGAAGCCTTCAAAGGTCTTGAACACGAAGTTTACAAAACCACAGGACCAAGAAGCGTCATTCCATTCCTTAAGGAATATCTCAAAAAACACGAAAAAGACACAGTCAGAGTTTACGCTTGTGGCGGTGATGGCACAATTCACGAAGTCGCTAACGGATTAGCGGGTGCAAAAAATGCTGAATTAGCTATTTACCCAATCGGTACAGGCAATGACTTCGTTAAGATCTATGGCGGTCTTGAAAAATTCCAAGACTTTAAGAAATTGATCGAAGCAGAAGCTAGACCAATCGACTTAAGCAAACTCGAAGGCGAAGGTATTAAAGAAGATTTATATTCCATTAACGTCATCAACTTTGGTTTTGATGCCATCGTCGGTGCTATGGGTAACTTCTATAAAGAAAATGGATTACCAGAAAAAGCCAAAAAGAAAGGCTTAGATCCATACGAATACGCATTAAAGAACGATGCGATGAAACACGGTCGTTTCAACAACATTGAAGTCTGGGCAGATGGTGAAAAACTCAATGAAAAACAAATGTTATTAGCCACCTTAGCGCAAGGCCAATTCGTCGGTGGCAAATTCAAATGCGCTCCAAAAAGCGACAACACCGATGGTTTAATCGATGTCTGTGTTTTAAAGACTATGACATTCTTAGGTTTAGGTATGATTATCGGTACCTATACCAAAGGTAAACACTTAGACAGAAAGAGAAGTAAAATCGTCTATAGACGCGCTAAAGAAATCAAGATGGCCGGTCCAAGAGAATTCGACGTCTGCGTTGATGGCGAAATGTTCAAAGGTAACAACTTCACAGTTAAAGTTGTGCCAGGTGCAATCAAATTAGCGATTCCTGAATAATTATGTTACTTGAAATTATCTGCTTCCTCTGTGGAGCAGGACTTGCAGTTACTGGATCATTATTCTTCTGGCCAGTCCACTACTGGTACGATTTTTATCGTCCATTACTCCTATTTATGGCAGGATGTGTGGCTAGTTTAGCTATCTTATTCTTTATTGAATGGTTAGCGGGTTTATTCGTCAATCAGAAAAAGGAATATAACAAAGTTAGCCCTTGGGCTAGATTCTGGCTCATGAATGGTTTGAGATTCATCTCTAACCACGCTCATATTTGGGTCAAAACAACTGGCTTAAATAAGGTTCCGCAAAAAGAGAAATTCGTCTTAGTGTGTAACCACAGAAGTAAGTTTGATAACTTTGTTATCTCTCTCACATTCAGAAACAGAGATATCGCATTCATCTCCAAAGTGGAAAACTCCAAAATTCCAATCGTTGGCCCATTCTTCCCAGGGGTCTGCTATATCCCAATTGATAGAGAAGATAAACTTCAATCATTACAAGCGTTCAAACGCGCTGTGACATTATTACAAAATGATGCCGTTTCCATCGGTGTGTTCCCAGAAGGAACAAGACAAACCGAAAAGGTTATCGGTGATGAGTTCCATGAAGGCGTGTTCAATATCGCCATTCACGCGAAAGCTCCAATCGTTGTGACTTGTATGAAGAACTCAGACAAAGTTCACAAACATTGGCCATTCAGAGCGACACTCGTTAAGTATGATGTTGTTGCCGTCATTCCTTATGAGGAATATCAAGATATGCCCGCAAAGCAATTATCCGATACTGTTCATAAGATGATGGAAGAGCATTTAGCAAGAATGTAAAAGGGACCAATAAGGTCCTTTTTTCTTGCTAATATTTTTTAGAATGCTATATTTATTTCATGCGCGAAGATATCGATACATTGTTAAAAAAGGTTTTTAAGGATGAGGCTAAAGTCATTTCTCCACTTGTGGGTGGAATGATGAATCAATCCTATATCGTTTCTTCTAATGGAAAGAAATATGTTTTATACATTTCCACAGAACAGGCAAATGAAATGGTTGATCGTCCATTAGAAAAAGCCAATCAGAAAATCATTATCGATTTAGGTCTAACTAGTAAGAATGTTTACTTTGATACTGATAAAGGTATTAAAGTGAATGAATACATCGAAGGTAGTTCCCTAGATAAACTAGATTCTTTTGATGCGGATAAAGTCGCTGAGCTATTAAAGAAAATGCATAGTAGCAAGGTCTTATCTAGAGACAACTATCAACCATTCAAAAGATTTATCGCTTACGAACAAGAAGCGGAAACATTTAATATCCTAAGAAGTGATGATTATAAATTACTCAGAAAGACATTATTTGAAGGCAAAGACTTCTTAGAAAGTCAAAAGCTTGTGTTATGCCATAATGATGCGCAAAAGAGCAATATTGTTAAGGATTTGCAAGGAAATTACTTCTTAATTGACTTCGAATTCATGGGTAATAACGATCCTATATACGATATCGCTACATTCGGTAATGGATTAGTCAAAGAGGGATATCAGGTATTAGAGAGATACTTTGATGGCAAACCTAGTAAAGATGAAAAGAGACGCTACTATTTGTGGAGAATCTTTGTCTCTCTTCAATGGCATAATGTCGCGATCGTGAAACACTACCGTGGAGAAGGCGTAACACATGGTTTTAACTTCCTAGATGTTGCCGCGTTCTTCTTGAGTAACGCTAAAGATGCATACAAAGGACTAATGGAAATCTAAAATGGAAACCCCAGAAGAACTATTAGAACCTCTAAAATATTACGAATACGATTTAAAGAATAGACATCAAGAAAATGTTGAAGCATTTTTTGATGATCTTTTAGCAAAGTCTGGAATTGATCCAGAAGAGAATAGAGCGACTTGCAAGCAATACTATTCAGAAACTAGTACCGCTAATCAATTCGATAAAAAACTATCAGGCGGAAAATCCTTAAGAGGTTTCTTCATCTTTTTAACCATTCTCTGTTTTGTCGCTGGAACTGTTTTAATCGCACTACCACTATTAAAGGTGGTTAATTATCCGTATATTTTCATTCCTATCGGCGCATTTTTAATTCTCGGTGGTATTTTCACCATCATTATGAATTCCACTTTATTAGCAAAGAAGATTGAAAGACTGTCAAAGATAGTCAGCGAACATAGAGCGAAAGCGGAGAAACTTAAAATTGAAGCTCAAAATCAATTAGTGCCTCTTAACAGATTATATGATTGGAACATTCCTTCTAGGTTATTCACTAAGACCGCTCCAATCATCAAGATGGATGATAACTGTACATGTAAGACTCTTAATTACATGATTTATAACTATGGCTTGCCAGTACACGCCGATAACGTATCTTCTATCTTTGTGCAAAGCGGCACTATTATCGGCAATCCTTTCTTGTTTGAAAGAAGATTTAGCCAATACATGTATCAAAAGGTCTATACCGGTTCTATAACAATTCACTGGACCACCACTTCTACAGATAGCAAAGGCAACACTGTTGTTCACCACCACAGTCAGACATTAACTGCGCAAGTTACTCAACCAGCATCTGGTTACTCTGTAGATACCAGACTTATCTACTGTAATGAAGCGGCCCCTAAATTATCATTCTCAAGAGCACCCAGTGGTGCTAGCCACATGAATGAAAAAGAGATCGAAAAGCACGTCGCTAAATTTGAAAAGAAACTAGCGAAGATGCAACAAGATAAGATTAATTCCAACTTCACACCTTTAGGTAATACAAAGTTTGAAGCATTATTTAATGCCCTTAATAGAGACAACGAAGTGGAATTCCGTTTATTATTCACCCCACTAGCTCAAAAGAATGAAATCTCATTAATTACTTCTAAGGCACCTTACGGTGATGACTTCTCATTCTCTAAGAAAGGAATGATTAATATCATCCATTCTAGTCACGCACAGAGTTTGAAGTTTGATGGTAACCCATATCATTTCTATGATTTTGATGTTGATAGAGCAAAAGATAACTTTGTTAGCTATAACATGAGATACTTCCAAGGCATCTACTATGACTTTGCCCCACTATTATCGATACCTCTATATCAACAACATAAAGACTATGATCCAAAAGTGGGCAATGTGAAAAATAACACCAGTCTCTATGAAGCAGAAGTCCTCTGTAACTTCATGGATCCACAAGTCTTTAAACCAGAAGATTGTGATACAGAGATTATCTTAAAAGCTACACCAGTAGCGACGAAGAAGAATGTCGATATCTTTAATATCCATTCCTACGGATATCAAATGATTCCACACGTCACCTTAGTTCCTAAAATGGGTGGCGATGGTTATTGGCACGATGTTCCAGTCCATTGGTTTGAATATATTGAAGTACAAAAAGACACACCTATCGCTGTAGTTACTGTCGGTGGAACCAAACAGGATTACATCGCTAATAAAGACAGTATTTTCCAATTTATATCTACTTACTCTATGAGTAGTGATATAATTTACCAGAGAGGATTGTTATCATTCCCACTAAAAGAAGGCATCTCTTCTATAGATGAGAATGAAATAATAAAGATGTTTAGTCATAAGGAGGATTAATCATGGCTAATGAATTAGATGAAACAAATGCACCAGTTAGAGAAGAAGGTAGAGACGTTAACGTCATTGAAAAACAACTCAACCCAACCGGACATAAATCCGCGTTAGTGTTAGAGATCATTCTCTTCGTCCTCGGTATTATCCCAGGCCTTATCTTTTTGATTTGTAAAGTTCACGCTGGAAAATATCTCAGCCAATTACAACAAAAGATTCAACACGATGCTTCTCAAATTGATAACTATTTAGAACAAAGAGTGGTCATCTTAGAAAACACCGCTGCTTTAGTTAATAAGGCTGTCAATTTAGATAAAGAAACATTTACAGAAATCGCACGCTTAAGAGCAGGTGCTCCAAGCGATGCTGGTAGAAATGAACTCAATTCCGCAATTGAAAATGTTTCTAGCAAGATCAATGTGGCTTTAGAGAACTATCCAGATCTCAAATCACATCAAGAGATTGCTCAAGCAATGCAACAAAACTCTTACTTACAAAGAGAGATTACCGCTGCTCGTGAAGTTTATAACGACACCGTTAATCAATGGAATAGAGCCATCTATGAATGGCCATGCAAATGCTTAGTGGCACATCAACGTGGTTACACAACCCGTATTCCATTTACTGCAAGTAAAGAAGTTAAAGAAAAAGCTAGATCTGTTTTCTTCTAATCTAGCATTTAGGTAATAAGGCCAAGACGATAATTCGTTTTGGTCTTTTTATTATCTTATTTGTAAACAAATTATTTTGAATGTGCTATTATCTTTACCGGTGAATTATTATGGATGACACTGAGAAGCTCATTATTACCACATTAGATAAGATTAGACACTTCCTACAAAAAGATGGCGGAGACGTCACGTTTGTGTCCTTTAAAGATGGAATTGTCTATGTGAAGATGGTTGGCGCCTGCCAAGATTGTATCTATGCAAATAATGACATTAAGGACTTGGTGGAAGTTATTCTTCAGGAAGAAGTTCCTGGAGTCGTTGAAGTCCGTTTAGCCGAATAACCATTGGGGTGTAGCCAAGCGGTAAGGCAGTGGACTCTGAATTCACCATTCACTGGTTCGATCCCAGTCACCCCAGCCAAGAAAAAAACTAGCATCGCTAGTTCTTTTTTTATTTTAGAGAAGAATGTTTTCTTTTCTATTCACCACAACATATCCTTTGCGGTTATAGACATCTTTTCTATTATAGGTAATTCTACTACCGTCAGGCTCGACGAATAAGCCACCAGCTTCTTCAACGATAATCTGGCATGCACCTGTATCCCATTCTTTTGTACCCGCGGACATACGGTATGTGATTTCCGCAAGACCTTCCGCAATACGGCATGGTTTTAAGGATGAACCAAACTTCATAACGTGTTTGATTTTGTCAGAGTGTTTTTCAATGAGTTTTAATTCAGTTTCGTTAGTGTGGAAGACACTGCATAGGCAAGTGAGGTCTTCTAACTTATCATTAACATGAATTTGGTTTACTCTTCCATCGAATAATTTATGGAAGGCACCATTACCTTTAGAAGCGTAATAGATATCACCTGTGACAGGGACAACGACCACGCCCACGACTAATTCGTGTTTGTACGCTAACGCAATGTTTGTGGTGAATCCACCATCTTTAGCTACGAAGTCTTTTGTACCATCAACTGGGTCGACAATCCAGACATAATCATTGGATAATCTTTCTTCATTATCTTCTGATTCTTCCGTAAGGAAGGCATGACTTGGAAATGCCTTATGGAGATGTTCACGAATAATGCTATCAGCGGTTTTATCCGCAATGGTGACAGGAGAATTGTCATCTTTGATTTCGACATCAAAACCTTGATTATAGATTTCCATGATTTTGACTTTGGCTTTCAAACCGGCTTCAATAGCAGCTTCTAATTCTTTTTCCCACATATTAATTGTGCTCCTTTTGATATTCGATAATTGCTTTATCTAAATCCTTGATAATGCCTTCAACGATTTCATCATTGACTTTGTCAATAGTCACACCCGCAGCCAACATGTGACCACCACCACCTAAACCGGCGGCGATTGGTTGAACAGCAGGACCGTTGCTTCTAAATTCAGCGTGGCATGTACCATCTTCAAGTTCGCAGAAGAATGCCCAGATTGGGAAGTCTTTCACGTTACTAATGAGATTAACCATGCTACCAGCCTTACTAGCGGATACTTTGAGCTTAGCTAATGTTTCCTTGGAGAAGGTTAAATAGATAACGCCAGCATCTGATTTCTTATAGTGTGAGTAGACATAGCCTTTAAACTTCAAAGCGGCCTCGTTTGTGATGTTCAATATCGTGTTGATTTGCTTTGGATCTGCACCGTTTTCGCATAAAAATGCTACTTCGTGGAATGCTGATGGGAAATCTTCGATAAATTGGAATCTACCAGAATCGGTGAGAATTCCAAGAAATAACGCATTTGCGATTGTAGGATTAAGCTTCCAGTTAGCTTCTAAAGCAAATTTTACAACTAATTCACAAGTAGAATTTGCGTTGTTGTCAATGACAAATGGACCTTCAGTGAACTTAAAGTTTTCAATGTGATGATCAATTTTGATATGAGCTTTCGCTGTGGAGACTCTGGGATCTTCCATTCTGGAACAATCATTGCCATCCACGAGGATCGCTAGAGAATCTTTAATTAATTCATCACTGACTTCATCCATGTATCCAATGAAATCAAAGAAACGATGAAGACCAGATCCAACCGCATAGACTTTCTTATCGGGATAATTGAGTTTTAATAACTCCCTTAAGCCGACTTGACTGCCATAGCAGTCACCATCTGGATTAATGTGACCAAAAATAACTATCGAATTATGTTCTTCAATAATTTGTTTTAGGACTTCAAACATTATTCTTCGTCTTCCTCTTTACGTTCTTCAGATTCTTCTTCGTCTTCAGAATCCTCTTCTTTTTCTTCTTTGAAGGCTTTGTTGTATTCCTTCTCTTCTTCGTCTTCCTCTTCGACGTCTTCATCATCATCTGATTCAACGTCAGAATAGACGTCTTTCATATCGATATGGACTTTATCGAATGTGTGACGGCTTCTTAAATCCCACATATTTTCACCTAATGTGACGAAACGACCATCAAGCATTAAGTTTGTGTAGAATGAAGAAACTTTCTTTAAAGCAGCGGCTTCATCTAAACCAGCTTCTTTACAAACATAAGCCCATAAATCTTTAAAGCTTACTTGTTCTTTGCTTTGACTGACATAGTCATATGCATGATCTAATAATGATTTTGCCATGTATCTTTTCTCCTTTACATGTGTGTTGGTGCGCTGACGCCAATTAAATCAAGCGCGTTTTTCATCACTTGCTCACACGCTTTGCATAGCGCTAAACGTGATGAGCTAATAGCGATGTTGTCGCGATCTATAACACGACATTCTGTATAAAATTCATGGATTAAACCTGCTAACTCATGAATATAATTGGTAATTTTGTAAGGTGCTCTTTCCTTAGCAGCATCATTAACAGCGTTAGGGAAGTTAGCTAAGAACTTCAATAACGCGGTTTCGCTGTTTTCCTTTAATGCGCTAGCGCTTAAATCAAGAGCGATATCCTTGCCTTGTTCTAGAATAGAACATAATCTGGCGTGTGCATATTGAGCGTAATAGACTGGATTATTAGAGCTTTGTTCTAAGGCTAAGTTCATATCGAAGTCTAAGTGTGCGCTTGCGGCACGCATTGCGAAGAAATAACGCATAGCATCTACGCCCACTTCCTCACATATCTCGCGCAATGTGATGGAATCACCAGTTCTCTTACTGGCTTTCATTTCCACACCATCTTTGATAAATCTCACCATTTGGATGAGTTCCACTTCTAACGCATCTGGTTTATATCCGTGCATCATAAGCGCGCTCTTCATACGATTGATATATCCGTGGTGATCTGCGCCTAGCACGTCCACTAGTTGGTCGTATCCTCTAGAGATTTTGTTAACGTGATAGACGATGTCAGGCATGAAGTATGTGTAATCACCATTGCTCTTAACGATAACTCTATCTTTATCATCAAGATAATCTGTGGTTCTTAGCACTTTCGCACCATCTTCGTCATAAACGTGATCTTTTAAGAACTCTAATTCTTTAATGATTGCGTTGTTGCTTCTCACTTTTAATTCGCTGGAGAAGATATCGAATCTAACTCTAAATGTAGCGAGGTCTTCACGAATCTTATCGAGTTCTAATTCCATGCCTCTTTGTTTTAAGAATGGAATTGGGTTTTCTTCTTTTAGAAGTTTATCGCCGACTTCATCAATAATCTTTTGAGCGATAACAACAATGTCTTGTCCGTGGTATCCATCTTCAGGAACTTCAGTGGGAATACCTAATAAAGTTTTATATCTCGCTAAGATGGATTCCGCTAAATGGTCGATTTGGTTACCAGCATCATTAATGTAATATTCACGAGTTACATTGTAACCAGCGAATTCCATAATACGGCAAATTGAATCACCGATAGCAGCGCCACGTGCGTGTCCAACGTGTAAGTCACCTGTTGGATTTGCGCTCACGAATTCGACATTCACTTTGAAGTGTTTGTCATCACCTCTACCATAGTTATCACCAGATTCAATGATCTTTCTGACAACTGGTTGAAGTGAATCATTCTTCATAAAGAAATTGATAAAGCCAGGACCGGCAATTTCAATCTTTTCAATGCCTTCTTGATCGAGTTTTTCAATTAAAGCTGCCGCAGCATCTCTTGGATTCATTTTTAAAAGTCTGCAATTCTTCATTGCGGCGTTAGTAGCATAGTCACCATGAGCAGTGTCTTTGCTGTGTTCAATAATAACGTCGTTTAAAGAGACCTCCACTCCGAGAGCGAGGAACGCTTTTTGAATATTTAGTTTTAAACTTTCAATAACATCCATAACCGTGACCTTTAATTATACTGATTGATTATAAATAGGCAAAGAATTTATTCTTTTTCTTTTAATAAGATGATTGATTCCGCTTTAACAGCAAGTCTCATACCGATATCATCTAGATTCTCATTTGTTCCCGCTTTTACAGATACATTATCAACGTCTGTATTTAACAATTTAGCAATATTATTTCTCATCTGAGAAATATATCCTTTGAGTTTTGGCTCTTCAATAGTGATTGAAATATCGACATTGTTCACTTCATATCCTTTTTCATCCATCATCTTCACAACTTCAGAAACGATATAAGCGCTATTAATGTCTTTATATTTTGGATCACTATCTGGGAAGTGTTTTCCTAAATCGCCTAAAGCCAAAGCACCGAGGATTGATTCCGCTAAGGCATGGTAAACAACATCGCCATCACTATGGGCGAGTTCTCCTTGCCAGTGTGGAACATCCACACCACCAAGCATTAGCTTTCTACCGCCAACCAAACGGTGTATGTCACTTGCAAAACCAATTCTCATTATTTTCTACCTGAAACATTAAATTTGAAGAACATGATATCTCCATCTTTTGGATAATATCCTTTGCCTTCTGTTCTTAATTTGCCCGCTTCTTTGACTGCGGTTTCACTACCGAGTTCATGAATGGCTTCATATGGATAAACTTCTGCACAGATGAAACCTCTTTGAAAGTCAGTGTGAATAACGCCGGCACATTCAGGAGCGGAATATCCGTTCTTAAATGTCCATGCACGGCATTCATCTGGGCCCACTGTAAAGAAAGTGGATAAGTTCAATAAGTGATATGTCGCTTTAATAACTTTAGTCAAACCAGATTCGGTAACATTGAGTTCTTTTAAGTATTCATCTCTTTCTTCTGGAGATAATTCGGAAAGTTCACTTTCTATTTCACAAGAAACAGGAATAACTTCACTGCCTTCTTTATGAGCGTATTCCACGACTTTCTGATAATTGCTAGCCGTGGTTAAATCCATTAAATCTTCTTCGCTAACATTAGCGACATAGATAATTGGTTTCTTAGTTAATAAGTGATAGCTCTTCGCATATTGTTCTTGTTCTTCACTAAGTGAAATAGTTCTTGCTGGTCTTCCTTCTTCAAGAGCTTGTTGAATTGGAGTTAAGATACTCATTTCTAGCATGGATTCTTTATCTTTTTGAATTCTTGCTTTGTTAGCGATTTTATCGATACGTTTGGTGACAGTATCTAAGTCCGCCATAACGAGTTCTAAGTTAATAACTTCAATATCTCTAATTGGATCAACATTTCCTTCAACGTGAACGATATCTTGATTCTCAAAGCAACGGACAACTTCAACAATTGCGTCGCATTCTCTAATGTGAGAAAGGAATTGGTTACCAAGACCTTCTCCTTTGGAGGCACCTCTCACTAATCCAGCAATATCATAGAATTCCACTGTCGCGGGAATGGTTCTCTCTGGTTTGAATAAGTTAGATAAGAAAGTAAGTCTTTCGTCAGGGACGTTAACAACACCCGTATTAGGATTAATGGTTGCGAAAGGATAGTTCGCTGCTTCTACATGCGAATTCGTAATCGCGTTGAATAATGTTGATTTGCCAACATTTGGCAATCCGACAATTCCTGCTTTTAATCCCATAACGTTACCTCTTTATAACCCGTATTATTATACGAAAAGCCCATTCTATAAGCAAACAAAAGTATTTTGTTTATTAGGTAATGACTTTTCTATGCCTTTAAAGCGGCGATTGGATCTAACTTATTGAGCTTATGAGATATGAAAATACTGGATATTAAAGAGATGGCAAAAGCCAAGGCAAACATATATACCAAAGACATTGGATTAAACGTGAATACCATAGATGATCCAGACTGTTTTGCCAGTTCAAAAGATATGAGGAATGTAATGCCTAACAATTCAAATGCAGACAACGCGAATGATATGAAACACATAATGACACTATGAGTTATAACAAACTTCCTAGCCTCTCTCTTATTGAGACCAATACACCTAACTAATCCGATATCCTTTTTGTTTTCTAAAACATATAGGTAATTACAAATTGATAACAACAAAGTTGATATCACCACCGCGATAATTGAAAAACACATTAAGGCTATTTGAATATATGAACAAACTTGGTTAATAGAACCATTGATTTCACTCATCGGTTCAAAGACTTCTAGTTCCGGGAATGACTTCCTTAATTTATCCGCAATTTGAGTGAGATGCTTTTTGTTTGAAACATCCACCATCGGAGAATTAACAACTAGATTATAAGCAGATACGTCTAGCATGACCTGAAAGAAACCAATAGTCCAATCGTCGTTATGAAAAATAATGTTCTTTTCGTCATTAACAATCCCAACCACTTCTACTTCAGTGCTTTTGTATTGTTTAATAATGTCACCACTAGTGTTTAACGTCTGCGAATAGAGATAAGCGATATACATGGTCTGCCCAATTGCGTCTCCATCAAATAATTTCTTTTCCATATTTGACGATATAACAATTTCGCTAAGACTGTTCGGCGTTAAACCCCTATCAACATGACTTATATGTCTAAAATTAACTCCTCCAGTAAGTGATTGAGAGAAGTGACCACACAAAACATCACTAGGTAGTTCAATGTTTTCATTACTTCCTGGAGTTAAATTGGTGTTTATATCAATGGTTTCGTCACGTGATTCTTCACTACCGCTGAAATACATATAATTTGAGAAACCAAACATCATTGATGAAGGATAAATACTATATCCAAATTGTGAGCCGTAGATTGGACTATTAATTTCATCTGATACATCACGCATCAATGAGTAATATGACATAGGTATCCCACCCATAGTGTTAGCAAAAACAAGAACTCTTTGCGTGTCTTTTGTGGATTTTTCCTTTAAAAGTCGATAATAATATGCTTTATTTGCAACCTCTAATATGTATTGATCGAACGCCTTTTGATGCCTTGCATAATCCAGAAATTTTCCGATTTCGACATTAGAATATAGGTAGTATATTTTCTTTAGATACCATGGAAGGGTGGTTTGCTCGCTTAAATTATCGATTGTAGGAAATCTCATTCTCTCCTCAAACATGTATTCATTCCACATATGATTGAAATGATAGATACCCGGTTCTTTTTCCAAGGTAAAACCCACTACTGTAACTATTTGTTGATCACTATATTGCCAATAGTCGTTCCTTAAATCGAAATACAATCTCAATTTGTTAGTTTGAAGATATCTAGATAGCGACGTGACCGTTCTTTCTATTCTCAATCCATAGCAGATACTATTAATCATTTCTATTGTTAACGATAAAACGACCTCGTCATCCTCTAGAGATTCTATTGTCTCAGGATAAATGGTGTCTGGGTGTTCTTTATCTAACCATCTAAACTCATTAATATCTCTAGCGGTAATTCCAGATAAAGGATAATAATATCCGACATCCGCTAGAGCGAGACAATTTGTTTGTGGAAAGAAGGATTCAAAATCATTGTAGTAAGTACAACCGACATCATAGATGTAGTCTTGATGATTCTCCACTAAATCCATAACTTCGTAATAGCTAGCAGCGTATTGTCCATAGATTGACTTATCAGTGTCTTTAACTGTTAAAGCTATCTTTGAATCATCCACTATCTGCGAATATGATTTCTTGATATTTGTAGAGATGCTCGATGATAAGGTTGTGGCTAATCCTACGCCTATTAACCCTAGCGAAGTAATAGCATTACATATCATTGTTCTCCACTTCTTCTGTTTAATGGATGAAATTGTGTGATTAATTAAGAAGCTAGAAGAGGCAGATGGCTTCTTTATGGAATATAGCATTTTAGATATTGGTATATATTTTTCTTTTTTGCTCTTTTCTTGATGGGTAACATTCACAACTTCACCATCTTTCATTTTCACAATCATATCTGCATATTCATTTGAAAGATCTTCATCATGAGAAACCACCACTACCAAAGCATTATTAGAAACCTTTTGTAATATTTTCATAATCTCTACAGCATTCACACTGTCGAGTGCGCCAGTAGGTTCGTCCGCTAATATTATCTTTGGCGAATTCACAAGCGCTCTTGCAATTGCAACCCTTTGTTTTTCACCACCAGATAATTTGTTCACTCGTTGTTTAGCGTTTCTTTTAAGACCCACCATATTTATTAGATCGGTACATTTCCGATATTTAGTTTCTTTACTCGCTGTGGATACACTTTCCAAAGGAAAAATGATGTTATTTATGACGCTTTCATTTTCGAATAATTTGAAGTCCTGAAAGACAAATCCATAGTTCTTTAATCTGAATTCATCCATTTGATTTTGATTCATAGAGTCAATGTTATGGCCATCAAGGCTAATACTTCCCTCAAATGGTAACAATCCCGAAAGTAGATTTAATAATGTCGTTTTACCACAGCCTGATGGACCTTGTATTACCACTAGACCATATCGAGGTAGTTTGAGATTGATGTTCTTTAAGACTTTTTGTCCATTAAAAGATTTAGATACGTTTGTAAAAGTTATCATTCATCCATCAACTCCTCTCTTGGTGAAATCTTCTTAGAAAACATCAAAGGAATATACGTCGCTAATAAAGCGATAACTAAGGTTCCTAAAATGATGATTAAAGGAAATAATAATGGAACATTCATAAAAGATAGGAATGGAATCCGGATTATGTTTTCAAACGTCGTTATGTTCTTAATTATTAAGTTTGCTAGCCAGGCCAATAATGGAGATAAGGCAAACGATGCTATTAATGCAACACCACCAACTAAGAAGTTCTCCCTAGCATATATTGAAAAGATACTCTTTCTATTTGCACCCAAACATGTAAGTATTGCACTGGTCTTCTTATCTTCTGAATATGAAGAAAAAGAAATGATACCAAGAATCAATGCGGTCCCTGCTAAAGCGATGATTAGAAATAATTCCATTCCCATAGTTGCTGCATCCATTAGATCAAATAACGTATCGGAAATGCTTATAGCCAAACAATCAATCTTATACGGCTCGGACAAGAATGAAATGTATTCTTTTAATATAGGTATGTTTGAGATGTCTTTTAAAAACAATCTATTTGAATAAGAAGATATAGTGTCTGAATTATCACATGTCGATATTCGATCGTACCAAGAAATATCCTCATTTAAGTATGAAGATAGATTATTAAGAAGTGATTCCTCTAAATATTCTTTAAAAGATGAATATGAATAATACATTTTTGGTGTGGATAAGAAATTGAAATCGTCTACCACTCCAACAATATGGACTGACTTATCATAGATAAAGTAATCTGTTATCACTGGGTTAAAGTCATTATTTGTGTAATAGTGATACTCAAAATCTGAATGGACAGTGAACTCTAATCCGATAGGCTCACTATTAAACTTTGACTTTAAATAAGAATATGCCTTTTGATTAATAACTACTTCAAATGGATTATCTACCTGCGGAACATATCCATTAATAACTAAAGATGGGTCCACGTATTGTTTTTCAAATGAATATATTGGCTGGTAAGTCAATTCCTCTAGCTTCTCTTCACCACATTTGATTGTGGGACAGGAAGGTAACAGAGCATCTGTATTGGGTTCCACAATAAACACAGAAAGATAGTCATTCAACAATGTCATTTCCTCTTCGTTAATCTTAGACATCTGCACTAATGACATTTTGCTACCCGGTATTTCTTGTTTTGTTTCTTTGTAGAAAGTGGAAACGCCGTAATTAAACTGTCTGTAGCTCTTGTTTTGTACTGAGGTCTTGCTTCCATTAGAAAAGCCAATAATCAACATTGAACTTACTAGTCCAATAATTAGAGAAGATATGGAGACAATGTTTCTCTTTAATCTTCTTTTAAAGTTACTTTTCGTTAATAACGAAACCCATTTAGATGACTTAATTGTTTTGCCCTTGCCATCAGAAGCATTACTTTGATCTGTAACGACCTCTTTATCTTCAATCTTTTCGATATGTCCATCTTTGATGTGAATAATCTCATCAGCGTATTGTTCCACTAATGACATGTTATGAGATACAAGTATCACTAATCGGTCTTTGCTAATCTTTTTAAGAATATCCATAACTAGATATGAGTTCTTTTCGTCTAACGCACCAGTAGGTTCATCAGCAAATACAATCTTTGGATCGTTGATGAGCGCTCTTAAAATCGCTACTCTTTCCTTCTCTCCACCACTGAGGTCAGCACACTTTTGATCGTACAGATATTCCTTAAAATCTATGCTTTTTAATAGGTTTTTCGCTGCAATTTCCGCTTCTTTTACGCTTTTTCCACCTATTAAAGCGGGTAGCATAATGTTAAATAAAACAGTTTCATTTTCTAATAGATGATAATGCTGAAATATCATCCCTATTTCCTTGTTCCGGTATTTCTCCTTTTGTCTGTTATTCCACCTATCCATTCTTTTATTCATGTAATAAACCACGCCATTCGTAGGTTCATCCATTAGAGAAAGAATGTTTAAAAGCGTGGACTTCCCACTACCGGATTTTCCCACGATTGAAATTAATCCATTAGATGGAAACATTAGTGACATTCTGTCTAAGGCAATTCTTTCTTTGTTGTCATCGATTTTGAATTTCTTAGAGATATTAGAAATTCGAAGTATGTACATAAAAATACCCCCCATTATATATAAGGGGGGGGCAAATTGAATTTTTTCGCAGAGAATTTACATTTTCATTGCGGCAGGTACTTTTGGAAGACCTGGCATTGTCATAACCGCACCGGTTAATGGAACGATAAATCCAGCACCCGCGGATAGTCTGACTTCTCTAACTGTAATAGTGAATCCCGTAGGGGCGCCTAACACTTTAGCGTCATCAGTAATGGAGTTCGGTGTCTTAGCCATACAAACCGCTAAACCTTTGAAGCCCATCTTTTCATATTGATCGATTTGTTCGTTAGCAAGATCTGTATAAACAACATTTCCTGCGCCATAAATCTTCTTAGAGATTAATTCAATCTTATCTCTGATTGAGAACTTTTCATCACCGATTGGATAGAGTGGTTTGAAGTTAGATTTTTCATTCTCTAACATCTCTTTAACTGTATTAGCTAATTCCACTGCTCCTCCGGAACCTTTTAATGCACCTTCATTAAGAGCGAATCTATAACCATTGGAAACACACCATGATTTAAGTTCAGCAATCTCAGCGTCTGTATCACTTGGGAATCTATTCGCAGAAATGACAACTGGAACACCATAACCTTTCATGTTTTCAGCGTGTTTCTTTAAGTTGCAGATACCCGCTTTCATGGCTTCGATATTTTCTTGATCTAAATCATCGAATTTAACTCCACCATGTAATTTAAGAGCTCTGACTGTAGCAACCACGACAACTGCGTCTGGTTTTAATCCTGCTCTTTGACATTTAATATCTAAGAATTTTTCTGCACCTAAGTCTGCACCGAAGCCTGCCTCCGTGACAACCACATCAGCAAGTTTCAAACCTAATTTAGTAGCGATAACTGAGTTACATCCATGTGCGATATTCGCAAATGGTCCACCATGAACGAGCACTGGGTTAGCTTCTAATGTTTGCACCAAGTTTGGATTCATAGCGGCATGCATTAATTTATAAATAGCACCCCTAATACCTAAGTCCTTAACTGTGATTGGTTTTTCATCATATGTATAAGCAACGATAATCTTTTCGGTCCTGTCTAAGAATTCTTCTTCATCATTAGAAATACAGAAGATCGCCATCAATTCAGAAGCAACAGTAATAACGAATTCTGACTTATGAGTAATGGAATGTTTGGAGTCTGCGCTTGTGACTGTGATTTCACGGAGTGAACGGTCATTCATATCTAAGGCTCTTGTCCAAACAATTCTATCTGGATTGATATTTAATAAATTGCCTTGGAAAACACTATTTTCAATGATGGCGGAAATAAGATTAATTGTGGATGTTAAAGCATGGAAGTCACCGGTAAAGTGAAGATTAATGTCATCACTGGGAATGATTGTGGACTTTAATGCACCAACAGCGCCGCCTTTTACGCCAAATACAGGGCCTAAAGAAGGTTCACGTAAAATGGCTAGGGAGTTAACGCCAATGCGTCTTAAACCGTCGTGTAAGCCAATTGTGGTTGTGGTTTTACCTTCACCAGCTTTGGTTGGAGTAATCGCAGTCACTAAAACTAACTTAGCGTTCTTCTTATCTTTTAGTTCTTCCATGATAGAAGTATCAATTTTTGCTTTATCGTTTCCATAAGGAATAACGTATTTGTCAGCAATGTTTAATTTCTCAGCAATTTTGTAAATGTTTTCCATGTTTCTTACTTCACTTTCTCTAATAGTTGTTCTTTATTCTCATACATCTCCAGATCGAATTGATTCTTGAAGAATGTCACTTGTCTTTTTGCGTAGTTTCTAGTTCTCTTCTTTATCAGTTCTTTGCAATCCTCTAAAGAGAGCTTTCCATCTAGATAATCAATGACTTCTTTATATCCGATAGCCGCTGTAGCGGTATTTGATAGCTTGAATCTCTTTCTTAATGCTTTAACTTCTTCCACAAGCCCTTCTTCAAACATCTTATCTACTCGAGCGTTAATGTTTTCATAGAGCTTTTCTCGGTTAGGATTAAGCATCAATATTCTCACATCATATAGAAGCTTATGTTCTTGAGCGGATATGTTCTCACTCTTAGTTACCTTTTGACTTCTCGCGATTGATATTGCCCTGATAACTCTCTTTCGATTGTTCTTATGGAGTGATTCACACGCTTTCTCATCTAGCACTTTTAAGAGTTCGAACAATTCATCAATACTCATGCCCTCTAAATCAGATGTATCAGCGGGTTCTTCTTCGTTAAATACATAGTCATATATCGATGCTCGTATGTATAATCCAGTACCTCCACAGACGATGATATTTGCGTAATTTCTTTGCAAATCCCTCACTTTTTCCCTAAAAAGCCTCTGATATTCCATAACTGAGAACGACTCAGAAGGTTCTTTAATATCTAGCAGGTGATGTCTTAGGTAGTATGGGTCATCTTTACTAATCTTAGCGGTGCCAATATCCATATCTTTATAGATCTGAAAAGCATCCGCATTGATGATCGGTGCGTTAAAACGATCGGAAAGGATCTTTGCAACTTCTGTTTTGCCACTGCCCGTAGGACCACATACGATATATATCATGCGTATATATTAGCACAAAAAAATGCGAATTTAATCGCATTTTTATTCAATAATTTCCTTCACACTTTTAAGGAGTTCAATAGCTTCCTCTCTAGCGATATTATAGTTGTTCACTAATGGGTGATTATTGTAGAGCTCTAAGAGGTTTTTGCTTTCTTCGTTTTTGCCTTCTGATTTAAGTCTGGCAATTTGAGTTCTCATCTCTTTTAGATGTTCATCTTCTTCCATTAACTTTTTGAGTCTGTAATACTCTTGGATTTCTGGAAGATTATCAATGTCCTCTCTTAGTGATTTAGCGAGTTTCAATACTTCATCCATTGACGATTTCTCCAATCAATGAATAAGTGTGAGATTCGTTAATCTTTACACTAACAATTGTGCCCACTAGAGAGATATCACCTTTGAAGTGAACAAGTTTGTTCTCTTCTGTGTATCCAGAAAGCATATTTTCATCGGTTTTAGAAACACCATCCACAAGGACCGGGAAGGTCTTACCCACCATTGATTCGGAATATTCTTCAATATGCTTTTCTAAATGCTTCACTAATTCTTGGAATCTTCTGACCTTTGTTTCTTTTGAAACATTATCTTCCATCTTTGCTGCGGGAGTTCCTCTTCTTGGTGAATAGATGAATGTAAATGCCGCTTCATATTGGACGATATCCACTAAGGAGCAGGTATCTTGGAATTGTTCTTCAGTTTCGTTTGGGAATCCCACAATGATATCAGTAGACAATGATAATCCAGGAATTTTTTCTCTCATTTCTTTAACGAGATTTAAATATTGTTCTCTAGTATATCTACGGCCCATTCTTCTTAGAATTTCATCATTTCCGGATTGAACTGGTAGATGGATGAATTTCATGATGTTTGGATATTTAGCGATAACATCAATCATTTTGCTAGAGAAATCCCATGGGTGAGATGTGGTAAATCTCAATCTTGGTATTCCAAGTTTAGCGACCGCTTCCATTAAGTCAGCGAAGTCTTTACCTTCATCTAAATCTTTGCCATAGGCATTGACGTTTTGACCGAGCAATGTGATTTCTTGATATCCACTATCAATGAGTCTTTGACATTCGTTAAGAATATCTTGGAAGTGTCTGCTTCTCTCTTTGCCTCTGGTATAAGGAACGATGCAATAGGTGCAGAACTTATTACATCCATAGATAATGTTCACATACGCCTTGTAGTGATTGTTTCTGCAATCAGGAACAAACTCCACAACTTCACCTTGTTTAGATTCAATAGAAACAATCCTCTCTTTTGTGGTGATTACTTCGTAAATTAAATCTAATAATTGAGCGATTTCATGAGTTCCAAAGAAGAGATTAACTTCTGGGAACGTCTTCATTAATCTGCCTAAGATTTCTGGTTGTTCCACCATACATCCACAGATGGCTAAGACTAAGTCTTTATTGGCTCTACGTAATCTTTTAAGATTACCAATTTCACCATAGACTTTATCTTCTGCGTTCTCTCTAACCGCACAGGTGTTGATGATAATAACATCAGCCTTTTCAACATCTTCCGCTAGTTTATAGCCGGCATCTTCAAGCATTGCTCTCATGGTTTCTTCGTCTCTGACGTTAGCCTGGCAACCATAAGTACGAATGTAGTAATTCTTGCCACCAGAGATCTTTCTTAGATCTTCAATGTGTTTACTATTAGCCACACAAAAGTTAGTCACTTCTTTTTTACGAGAAGCGGCTTTAAGAAGATCAGGAGTGTTAATAATTTTTGTTTTCATAATTATTCTTCTACATAGTAGATACTGAAGATGGAGTTAGATACACCGGTGTTATCATCAATGTCTATAACTACCGCGGATAATAATCCTCTTCCATTATCTGGAGGAGTAAACTTACTCTTTTCTCCATACATGTTTGCTCTGACAACTGAGTCTTTATCAAAGCCTAGTACACCATCATTAAATCCTGTCATACCAACATCGGATATAAATGCAGTTCCATTAGGTAATATCTTTGCGTCATTAGTTTGCACATGAGTGTGGGTTCCAATAACCGCGGACACTTTACCATCAAGTGCATATGCATAAGATTGCTTTTCACCAGTGGCTTCCGCATGAAAGTCAATAATGTGGATATTTGTCGGCTGTTCGTTCTCTAATAACTCCAATGTTGATAAGTATGGAGCGTTAACTTCCTCTTTCATAAAGGCTGCGCCGAGAACATTGGTAATTCTAATAGAAATACCATCCACATCAAATACCGCGCTTCCTTCGCCCGGAAATGGGCGTTTTAAGTTAAGTGGACGGATTAAACGATCCGCGTAACCGATGTATTTATTAATTTCGTTCTTACTGTCGTAATGGTTACCCAATGTAATGACGTCAACACCAGCATCTATTAACTCATCGTAATGATGTTTAATTAAGCCTTTTCCATGTGTGGCGTTTTCTCCATTTGCGATAACAAAATCAATATCGTACTTCTTAACAAAGTATGGGAGTTTTTCTTTAATGATGCGTCGACCGACCTTGCCGACGACATCTCCGATGAATAAAATTTTCAAATTGTAATTCTTTCTATGAAATAGGGTGACTATTTCGCTGTTTCAACCGCGCGGTATTCGCGGATGACTGAGACTTTGATTTGACCTGGATAGGTCATTTCATTTTCAATTCTCTCTCTGATTTCTCTGGCTAAGTGGAACGCGCCAATGTCATCGATCTTATCTGGGATGACCATAACACGTAATTCACGACCAGATTGTAAGGCGTAGGATTGATATACACCATCGTATGATTTACAAATCGATTCGAGTTGTTCAATACGTTTGATGTAGTTTTCAAGCATTTCACTTCTAGCGCCTGGTCTTGCTGCGGATAATGTATCGGCGGCTTGAATTAAGTTAGCGATAACAGATTTCGCTGGAACATCACCGTGGTGAGATTCAATAGAATTGATAACGACATCTGGTTCGCCATATTTCTTGGCTAAACGGCTGCCTAATTCGACGTGGCTGCCTTCGACTTCGAAGTCAACGGCTTTACCGATATCGTGTAACAAGCCTGCGCGTTTGGCTAAGTTTTGATCTAAACCAAGTTCCGCGGCCATTGTACCTGCTAAGTAGGCAACTTCAATAGAGTGGTCTAAAGCGTTTTGACCATAAGAGGTACGGTATTTTAATCTACCGACGTAGTCGAGTAACTCTTTGTTAATTCTTGGTAAACCAAGTTTGAATGCGACTTCTTGTCCAGTCTTGTGGATGCTTTCTTCCACTTCTTTCTTACACTTTTCAACAATTTCTTCAATACGACCTGGTTGAATACGACCATCTTTGATTAAAGCGTCTAATGACATACGAGCGATTTCTCTTCTAATAGGATTGAAACAACTGACTGTGATAACTTCTGGTGTGTCATCAATAATTAAGTCAACACCACAGAGTTGTTCGATAGTTCTAATGTTTCTACCTTCACGACCGATAATACGACCTTTCATTTCATCACTTGGTAAAGCGACGACGGAAACGGTCTTTTCAGTTGTGACTTCTTGAGCGTATTTCGCACAAGCCATACCGAGTAATTCTTTAGCCTTATCGTTAACGGTTTCCTTAGCTTCTTCTTCCTTCGCTTTGATGTAAGCGGAGATTTCTTTAGAAATTTTGCTTTCTACACGTTGCATTAATTCATCTTTAGCTTCTTGTGTAGACATTTGAGCGACCTTTTCAAGTTCGGCGATAATACTATCGATTTTCTCTTGTAAATCTTGCTCTTTCTTGTCGACATCTTTAAGACGTCTAGTTAACATTTCGTTCTTTTGTTCAAGAGCGGTTTCTTTTTGCAATAAAGCGGCATCACGACGATCGATGTTTTGTTCTCTCAAAGAGAGTTTATTCTCTTGATTGATAACTTCTTGTTTTCTTTCGTGAATTTCTTTATTGGCTTCTTGTTTCATTTCATACACAGCTTGTTTGCCATCTAACTGTGCGTTTTTAGCGATGTGTTCTGCTTTGATTTCAGCGTCTCTAATAATCTTAGAGGCATTTTTGTTTGCTCTTTGTTTCTTAAAGAAAGGAACAAAGAGGATAATTGCGGCCCCAATTAAAAGACCGGCAACGCCACAAATTATTGGAAGCACTATAGTCATAGCATCAAATAATACCATCATAATAGTATTCCTTTCTTAGGTTTACACCAAAATAGTTACAAAGTAACTATATTACCTAAAAATCCTACTATTCCCGTAGGGGGTTTTGGATTTAAATATATATTTACAGGCAAAGCCTGATAATAAGGTTCTCGTTAGAGAATATATAGGTAAGTACCTTCCGACGGGTACGTGTTAATTATATATGTATGCGCTAAACAATATCAAATTAAAAATAAAAGGATTCGGTTATCCGAACCCTATTGTAATTATTTAATGCTGTTTAATGGGTCATTAGCATGAGCGGCAGCATAAGCACTCATTAATGTTCCGTTAGCCATCATCATATCATCAATTGGTGTGTATGATGTATCGTCTTGTAAGAACATCTTGAGATTCAATGTCATTGCGACTGCTGGATTCAATGTCATATCAATTTCAACACCACAGAGTTTTTCATTTCTGGAGTACATGGTTACTGATAATGTCTTTAAAACATCGGATTGTGCTAATTCACCAATGTTAATAGCGAATTTGTATTTATCAACCGCTGTAGCAGCGCCACCGTTGTAGTAAGTATTTTGCAATGAGAAGTTTTTCTTGTACTCATATGTCTCAATGATGTTTTCGTAATGGATTTGACCACCACTACTTTCGATGTTTGTGATATCACCAAATTTTGATAAATCAAGACCCATGAAATCATACATCAAAATTGTAACGATATTGGATAGCATGTGCGGGGTGTCATATTTGGAATATAAGTCTGCTGTTTTGTTGCCCCAATTGAACCACTTATCATGACGCCAGATGTGGAAGATACCAGTCTCGCCAACTGTGGAAGCACTGTTGGATTGATTATCAAACATCAAATAGCTTTCTTTGCTACATTCACCTAATAAACCTGTGCTGTAGTGTTCTGAAACCGCCATGATAACAGGAATGTCAGTCATATGAGCGAGAACTTTAGTTCTGCCACCATTGGTATTAATTTGTAAATCAGCTTTCATTGTTTTGTTTCCAATAACAGAACTGAGGGCTGATAAGAAACTACTATCTAAGTCAAAGTCGATCGTTCCTTTCGCGTGGAAGTAGCTCATTTCAGATGTGTTGAGAACTTCTTCAACGAGCTTAGAAATTGTGGATAGATCAATGTAGGTATTTGGATCTTCATCTAAATTGTATTTTCCGTACTCAGATTCGCTAAAAGGTAAGAGATTTGCGGAGAAATTGATGGTTTTTCCGCCTAAATTGATACCAGCAATATCAATACCATCTAAGCTGCTCTCAGAGTATCTAATGGTGATTTCTGGATTCATTTCTTCAAATCCGAGAATAGCACCATTGACGGTAACTTTAATCTCGCTTGGAGTAATGTCTAAACTTGTGATGATATCGTAATCAAGTAATTTCAAATAATCAGCAGGTTCCTTGCTGGCGAAGATAACCGCTAATGGGCTATCTTCAGCGCTCTTAAGCATGTCACCAAAGATTTCCATAACGTGTGGATCTTCACTTTCGAATAAAGTAATTACTTTATCCACTAGCGCATCAAATGTCGCATAGTCAATTCTAGCGTTGGTTCTGTGAGTTGTTGTTCCTCCATAGGAGAATAAAACGTGACCGTCAAATTCTTGAGTAAATGGTTCAGCATCGACAATAAGGTTGTGTGGATAGCCGTCACCATCATGAATTGTTAATTCACCTGCGCCGTAGTCAAATGTACGGTGAGACTTAATTAATGTGTTAGCAAATTCTTCTTCGGTCTTATCTCTTAAAGCGAAATGGAAGACACCAGAAGCATCTAAATCATTTGTGGTGCTATCACCATCATCTGTGGTGACTGTGAATTCAACGCCAAACTTATCAGAACTGATTAAGTCAGTGACTGTATCAATTAAAGATAAGGCAGGATCAACTGCAACATAGTTTGCGGGGTTGATTTCAATTGTCTGATAACTATCAACATCTAATTTTACATTGATTTGATATTCACCATAACAGAGGTCGCTAACAGCGACAGACTTAATAGAATTGCTATCGAATTCAATTGCAATATTAAACTTTTGAACTGGTAATCCAAAGTAAGATGGATCGAAATCAAGTGATAAACTTGTTTCAGTTAAATCAAAGTTTTGGACATAGGTTGGTAAGTCGGTGACGTATTGGAGAATTTGATCGATGTCAATTTCATCTGCCACACTACCAACTTTATCCATAACATCATCTAAAGCATCCGCTGGAATCTTATCTTCAAATAGTTTGACTAAAGATAAAACGGATTGATTGGTGATGGATAAATTAAAGTTCTTATAAGAAGCATAGATTGTTTCATCAGCGTAAGCGGCTTTGACGTTGTAGTCTTTATTATTAAAACCAACAGTTAAGTCCGCTAAAACTTTGAGATCATTAATGTTGAAATCAACATTGCCGTCCAAGCTAATGAATTTGGAATAGCCAACCGTAGCTTTCTTATTAACATCAACATCTAATGTGATGTTCGCGGATCTCTTATTCACTAAATCAATAACATCATTCACTAAAGTGAAAGCAGGTCTAAATTTCTTATATTGGCCATCTGCTGGTTTCACTAAGGTTTCGATGTCTTTATCTAATGTGCGTAATGTGCTCTCCGCGGATATATTCATACCCATGAGATTAATACCTGGGAGTTCAACACCCACCATATGGTATTCATCATCAGAGAGTAAGTTGATTTGAATGTCATCAGAGAAGTTAAAGATGAAATAATGTTTGTCGTCTTCAATAACTTCCTCCATACCTTGCAATGATTTAGTCAAGCCATCGATATCAAGGTTTTGGAATTCTTCTGGAACTTCTAAAGTTGTTCCGACCGTTGGGAGCATGCCCATAACATCAGTAATATCGCTTGTTTCTAAGTAATACTTTGTATCAGCGTAATCTAAATAGATTGTGTTATCGATATACTTAACTGAAGCAGTAATATCTAAGTTACCCATTTTGACATTGATGTCACCAGCGACTTTGATGTTTGTGAAGTCTGCGATAGAAACTTCTAAATTTTTAATCGATAAGTCAATATCGCTGATACTGAAATCAGTAAGAGCTCTTTTCGCGGATGATGGAATTTCATCATTAGATTCTTTAACTGGAGAAATGTGTAAATCAATATCACCAGCTAATGCTTTAGCGTTGACTAAATTATTGAGGAACTTATCAGTAGGAGTTTCCACATATGGTGGTATTTCATCACCTTCAGCTTGAGTTTGAATAGGAGCGGCTTGTTTGGTTTCGCCTCTATGGTAGTTGGTTAAGAAACCTGCGCCTGCGCCCAACGCGAATACAGAAGTAAATATGCCTGTTTGTAGTAAAATCGTCTTCCAAATTTTCATATTATATTTCCTCGTAATTAAATGTTGATTGAATTGGTGGGATATCTTGAGTTGCTTCATGATAGAAGAATGTTTCGAAGAAACCTTCTGAGTCATTTTTACCCACGACATAAACGGTATAAGATTCTTCAGATCTTAAATATTTCAAATTTAGGTTCTCATCTAAAATAAACTTGAGATGCATTTTATGGAATGTTGGAGCGGATGTTAATCCAGACATAGTAATCATCTGTCTCATATATCTATGAACAGAGTTCACTAAATCCATATCCATCTCAATAACATAGTTATTATCAGCATCTCTAGTTAATGTTTCAGTTAAAACAGTTCTTGGAGAAATAATGAAAATGCATGGTCTACCTAATAATTTGCCCCATTTATTTTCATATTCTTCGAATGTTTCAACGATTTCGGAATTCTCATTCCAGTTAGCACGAACAGGTCCAAGCTCTGCTCCAGAGCCTTTGTAAGTCTTAACGTTTTCAGAGTTCATGTAATACTTAACAGCAACCTGTTTGACTTTCATTCCTTTATTAGAAGAAACGGATTCACCATAAAACAAATCGCCTCTTCTAAGATCATAGGAATAAGTGTATTGGTCAACGATAGCGGCGTGAGCTTTTCCTCTACCCCAAGAATAAGTGTTTTCCTTCTTGGCATATAAGTTCCAAGAGATATTCGCTAATTCATGAGGTTTGTAGTGGTTTGGATCGTTGTCTTCTGCATAGCGTTCTAGCAATGCGTCATAATCCATTTCCACACCCTCTTCAATTGGAGGCAATTCGACGTCGCCAGTAGACATGAGCTTACCAAAAATAATCCCTGTCGCTAATCCAGCGGCAATGGCGGTGGTCACAACGATTGAGGTTGTCACAATTGTTGAGACTTTAACTTTTCTTTTTGGCTTATCCACAATGACTTCATCAGTTGAAGAATCATTATTCACAACTGATTCAGTATTGGTTTGTTCGATGCCTTGCTTTTCTTCGTTTTGCATAACGGTTAACTACTATACACGTATGCAAGCGTTTTGTGCGCTACTTGTGCGATATTTTTAAGAGAGTGAACTCTCCAACTCTCCAAAAAAGAGAATTTCGGGAAAAAATACCCTTTTTTCGCGCGGAAATAGGCGTATTATGTATGTATGGAAGATTTAAGAATAACTGTCGGAAAAAACCTTGCGGCGCTCAGAAAAGCGAAGAAATTAACGCAAATTGAGCTCGCTGAAAAGATGAATTATTCGGATAAAGCGGTCTCAAAATGGGAGCAAGGTGCGACTATGCCAGACCTCGAAACATTAAAACAATTATGTGACTTTTATGGTGTCTCACTAGACTATTTGGTCCATGAAGAAAACATCGAAAATCCGCATTATGACACCTCAAAAGATAAGGCAACATTCATTAACAGAATCATCATTACCATCTTGTTTGGCTTGATCGTTTTTATGATCGCCACATTGATATTTGTTTATCCATTTTTGTTTAAAGAAGCGAAGACTGGATATTGGTTAATCTTCATCTGGGCTATCCCTCTAACAGCAATTATTATGCTTGTGACAAATAGATTCTTTTTTAGAAGACAAAAAGTAGTCACATTAATCGGCCTATCCATATTAATATGGTCAGTTCTTGCTGGAACGTATCTCCACTTCTTATTATTTGCTCCAGACAAATCTAATTTCTGGGTATTGTTCCTTGTAGGAATTCCACTTCAAGCAATCGCGGCCTTATGGTTCGCAATGAAGAGTAAAAGAAAATAGCGGGGTCGCCGCTATTTTTATTCTTCTGGTTGAGCTTCTTTAAGTTTCTTAAGGATTTCATCTACCACATCTGGATTACTCTTAAGGTAATCTTTTGCAGAGTCTTTACCTTGTGCAATCTTATTGCCTTGGTATTCATACCAAGCACCAGATTTTTTCACTAGGCCGTATTCCACTGCTCTATCGAGAATTTCACCTTCTCTGGAAATACCTTTTCCGTAGATGATGTCGATTTCGCATTGTTTGAATGGAGGAGCGACTTTGTTTTTAACAATTTTCACTCTCACTGTGTTACCGGTAATATCGGAACCAGTCTTAATAGCTTCGGTTCTGCGAATATCAATCCTGATAGAAGCGTAGAACTTCAATGCACGACCACCGGAAGTGGTTTCTGGATTGCCATATAAGACACCAACTTTCTCTCTTAATTGGTTAATGAAGATCATCGCGCATTTGTTTTGGTTTAAAACGCCAGCGATCTTTCTCATGGCTTTGCTCATTAAACGAGCTTGTAAGCCGACGGAGTTATCACTCATTTCACCATCAAGCTCTGCTTGTGGGACTAATGCTGCGACTGAGTCGACAATGATTAGGGAGATACTTCCACTACTTGCGAGCATCTCAGCGATTTCTAATGCTTCTTCACCATTATCCGGTTGAGAAAGAATTAATTCGTCAATGTTAACTCCTAAGCTTTTCGCATAGACAGGATCAATCGCATGTTCCGCGTCGATAAATGCGGCTCTGCCGCCTTGTTTTTGGCATTCCGCAATCGCGTGCAAAGCTAATGTGGTTTTGCCACTGCTTTCGGGGCCGAAGATTTCAATAATACGGCCTTTTGGATATCCGCCAACACCTAAAGCTTCATCTAAAAGTAATGAGCCACTAGGAATGACATCAACATCCACTGCTGGTCTGTCACCTAATCTCATGACAGCACCTTTACCAAACATCTTTTGGATTTCTTTCAGCGTTTCTTCTAAGCTGACTGTGTTTTCTTTTTCTTTTGCCATAATTGCACCTCTATATATAAATAGGCCTCGAACTGCGATTTTTTCTCACACTATTTTTTTAATGTAATTAATTTATTTAAGACAAAGTCTATTGCCGCCTCTTGGATATCACTTCTTGATCCGCTTAAAAGTAAGCTATAGATTTGAGCATTATCTTTTGTGGCAATACCGATATGTACCTCTCCAACTGGTTTTCCTTCCATTGCGTCAGGACCAGCATTACCTGTAAAAGAGACACATACATCGACGTTTAACAGTTGTCTTCCATTATTAGCCATGTAGTAAGCAACTTCTTTGCTAACGACCCCAAATTGGTCAATAACGGACTGTGGAATAGATAATAATCTAATCTTTTCTTCAGTGGCATAAGTCACATATGCACCTTTGAAAAGTTTTGATGCTCCAGGAACTGAAGTAATACGGCTAGCAAAAAGACCTCCAGTAAATGATTCAACTGAACCGAGAGTTAATCCTTCTTCGACAAGATGATTATTTACTTCCTTCGCTTCCATCTTTCTTACTTCCTTTGAGGACATAACCGTATTTAACCATATAAATAACACCAGAAATAACTGACGCTAATGTGGCTAAATAGACGAATATATCAGCGATTCTCACTGGCCAGGTGGCATCAAAATAAATGAATGGCCAACCATTTAATAAAACAAGTGAGACCGCAACCATTTCTAAAACTGTTTTGGCTTTGCCAAATATGTTAGCGGCAATCGCAACGCCTTTTTCAGCAGCGATAAATCTTAAAGCATCAACGACTATGTCTCTTGCTACTAAAAGTAGAGCGCACCATAAGGAGAAATTCATTTGTCCATTATGAGCGTAGCTCGCTGGGACGATTAAGAAGATAACCATGGAGTTCACTAATAACTTATCAGCAACAGGATCTAAGAACTTTCCAAGTTTCGTGACTTGATTGTTCTTTCTGGCGAGATAGCCATCTAAGAAATCTGTGAAGCTCGCTAATACAAAGAAAATGAATAAACCAAAATATAACCAGTTAATACCGGAGTTACCAATATTAGGAATCACAAATTCAGGATTGGCTAAACCAATAAAGTAAAGAACCACTAAAGTGATTATCATAACCACAATAGCGATGATTCTTGAGAATGTAATCTTGGTTGGTGTATTCATTATTGTCTCCTAAGTGAGTATTCGATCCTATAAGCCATGTTTTGTCTAGGATAATTATTTATCTAAGCAAAGCTTACCAATCTCAGTTCAGTTCCTTTGATTGATTTCCCCTACCAAATTTGGGTTTCTCGCTTGTGGGGTTTACCGCGTTCCACCTTTATGTTTCCATAAAGCTTCGTCACTGTGGCACTTT
>CAJOPR010000009.1 GCA_905236395.1 uncultured Bacilli bacterium | reverse complement strand
TTTTGGCATTATTTTACTAAACTTAGTGTCCCTAATAATGCAACTATTCCTCACTGATGACAGTGTGCAAACTCTCATGATTATCAACGGTACAAGATACGCTGTTGTTGCTGTTACGATGGGCTGCGCTTTGATCGGCAGATATAAGAACTTCAAAAATTCATTCGTCAAACCAATTCCATATCTCATCGGATTAGGAGGCGGAGTTGCATTAATTCTATTCTCAATTTTATATTCAAATTTCATTGCATCAGTTTATCCTACTGAACCTAACGCAAATCAAACCGCCGCTAATGCATTAGTGACTACATATCCTGTATTATCAATATTATTATTAGGTATTGTTGGTCCCGCAGTTGAAGAACTAACTTATAGAGTTGGTTTATTCTCGTTATTAACCAGAGTGCATAGAGCGGTTGCTTACATAGTAACAATTCTAATATTTGCGTTGATTCACTTCAATTTCTTCGCTAAAGGCGATGCGATGATTAACGAATTATTGAATCTCCCATCCTACGTAATCGCAGGAGCTTTATTATGTTTCTTATATGATCGTTTCGGTTTAGGCGCATCGCTTACCGCTCACGTAATTAATAACCTAGTTTCTGTTATCTTAGCTATAGTTGCATCATCAATGAAATAATATGGAAGAAAAGAAGAGTTGGACTTGCTTATCTAGTTTTGTTATCAAGTTGATAGCCTTTTTAACAATGACCATTGATCATGTCGGCTGGATGCTTGAAGTTAACGTCGGCGGCAATTATATCATCGCCGTCATTTTTAGGTACATCGGAAGACTAGCGCTACCACTATTTTGCTTCATGATTGCGGAAGGTATGATTCACACCAAAAAAGCTGGCAACTACTTATTGAGATTGGGCATCATGGCCACTCTCATTTCCGCTGGATTTATCTTTATTCACTACAGTCCATATTTCCCTGGTTTTAATATCAGAAACCAAGGCAATATCTTTATTGATTTGTTATTAGGTGCATTAGCTATACTCGCATTAAAACAAAAGCAATGGTATCTAAAAATACTAGCTATTATTCCTTTTGGAATAACTGTAGCGTCATTTATCGTTACATGTCTTGAATTTGGTGAAGGAATGATTATTCATTGGTTCCCGTTCTTCTTACGTCCTCAATATCACTTCTACAGTGTGGGCATGATTGTGTTATTCTATGTAGCCCACTACTTAAAGAATATCTTTCTTGGCAACTACAGTAAGAAGACAGGTATTCCTGTTGAATCACTTACTGATACTCAAATTGAAAGAAAAGCATTAAATCTCATATTCTTTGGAATGCTCGTATTTGCTACACTTGTGTTCTTCGTCGTCGGATTATCAATTCCATATGATTATCTATACTGGGGACCTGGTATGCAAAACATGGCGATTCTTTCTGGAGCGTTTATTTTGCTTTATAACGGGAAGCGCGGTTATAATGCTAAATGGTTCCAATACGGAAGCTATTTCTACTATCCGATTCACCTGATAATTATCTTTGCAATCGGATTATTAATCTAAGGAGGAATAATATGATTATTCACGTTACAGATATTAACGAATTTAATGAAAAGATTTCAAAGGGCAAAGTCCTTGTTGATTTCTATGCGACATGGTGTGGTCCATGTAAGATGCTCGCTCCCCTATTAGAGGAGATTGATGAAAGAAAAGAAGCTGGCGATTTATTAATCGTCAAAGTAGATGTTGATGAAGCCGGTATTATCGCTGCTAGATTTGGCATTCAATCCATCCCAACATTAATTCTTTTTAAAGATGGCAAGGGCGTTAGCCAAGCTTTGGGTTATATGCCAAAACCACAACTCTTATCTTTCTTAAATAAGTAATTGAATAAAATAAATGCGCTGTTATATAATAACTAGCGCTAACTGCAGGTGTAGTTCAGTGGTAGAACACTAGCCTTCCAAGCTAGTTATGCGGGTCCGATTCCCGTCACCTGCTCCAGATGAATAATACAGCACTTAATGTGCTGTTTTTTATTCTTTTCTAATTGTAAATATAACGTAATTCCGTTATAATATAGTCATGACATTTAAAGAATTACTAATTGAGAAAAACATCACTGGATATGGTTTAGCTAAAAGCGCTGGAATACCATACACCACTATAAGCGATTTGATTAATGGCAAAACAATTATTCAAAACGTTTCGCTAAAGCACGCAATTATGATAGCGGATGTTTTAAGTGTTGATGTAAAGTTCCTTAACGAACTGAATAGTTATACACCTATAGAGTTTAGATATTTTAGAAACAATCTCTTGAATGATTTAAAAAACGCCAA
>CAJOPR010000008.1 GCA_905236395.1 uncultured Bacilli bacterium | reverse complement strand
GAGAGCATCATTCTTTGGTGAGTGACTTTCTTAAATTCATCTTGAACTTGTCCACCCACTCTTTGAGATGGAGATAATGGGGAAAGAAGTTCTGGATGTTCAGTTTCTAAGGCGATTAACTCTTGCATTAAACGATCGTATTCCGCATCACTGACAGAAGGATTGTCTAATACATAGTATTCGTAGTTATACTTTTCTAGAAGTTTAGTAATCTCTTCTACTCTTTCTTTTGGACTCATGCTTTGTGTCCTCCTTTAGAAACTGATGGGTGGTTACCCATAATTGATTTTATACCGTGTTCTTTAAAGTTGACTTTGATAATGCCATCACCTTCAAGTTCAACAACTGTACCTTCACCAAGTTTTGTGTGAAGAACAATATCACCAACTTGCCATTCATCAACATCATTAACAGCTTGTGAGAAATCTTGTCTGATTGGTTCATCAAGTGAGAACGATTGATTTGGTCCATCATCGAAATGGAATGATGTTTGTCTCTTATTAGATTTGAATGGATTATATTCAGGAACTTTGTTCACAATGTCATTGCCGGATTCTTTCAAGAACTGTGATGGTAACAAGTTACCACCTAAGACGTGTGAGTAGTCATTGGCAAAGGTGAGATAGAGAAGTGACTTCGCTCTTGTCATAGCGACATAAGCAAGCCTTCTTTCTTCTTCTAAGCCTTTATATCCGTTTTTTGCGAATGAGCGGACATGTGGGAATACACCTGCGTTGAAACGCACTACAAATACAACTGGATATTCCAAACCCTTCGCGGTATGTACTGTCATCAATGTGACATATTCACCATCGATTAATTCATCTTGAGATGAAATCAAAGCGATATTTTGTAAGTATTCATCAAATGTGGAATCTGGGTTCGATTGTAAATAGTGTCTGATGTCTTGGAATAATTCCTTAACGTTATCGATACGATCATCTCCATCATCTTCTTTGGCGAGATATTCGTTATAACCAAATGACCAAATCATCTCTTCAAGAATCTTGGAGAAGACTTCTTCATTTTTGTTAATATCCTCTCTCGCCTTTTCAATAACCATAATCATGGCTTTTAATGAGTTAATGGCTTTTCTTGGGATTTGAGTGAATGTGTCATCCAAGTCTAAATCACGAATATATTCATACATTGATTTACGTGCTTTTTCGCTTTCATTCTTGATGATATTAACTGTGGCGTCACCAATACCTCTTCTAGGAACATTGATAATGCGGTCAAAAGAAATATCATCTTTCACATTAGTGATGAGGTGGAAATACGCTAAGACATCTTTAATTTCTTTTCTCTGATAGAACTTAAGTCCGCCAAAGATACGATAAGGGATGTGTTCCTTCACAAAAGCAGCTTCAAAATCCATGGTGATGTAGTTTGAACGATAAAGGATTGCAATGTCTTTAAATGAATAACCGTCTATTTGCACAAGTCGGTTAATTTCTCTGGCAACATATTCCGCTTCGCTTCTAGATGATGGAGAACGATGCGCCACGATTGGTTTTCCAGATTCATTTTCCGTAAATAAATCTTTCTTAACTCTCATTTTATTGTGGGCAATTAGTTTGTTCGCACTATCTAAGATTTTCTCTGTGCTTCTGTAGTTACGATTTAAGATAATTGTCTCCATATCCAAGAAGTCTTTTTGCAGATTTAAAATGATGTCTTGGTTAGCACCTCTCCATGTATAAATTGTCTGGTCGGGATCGCCCACTACATAATGACAAGTTTGTGGCTCAGAGAGTAACTTGATCAGTTTGTATTCAATATCATTTGTATCCTGAAATTCATCCACTAAAATGTGGTCAATTCTCTCTTGCCATTTGATACGAGTGGTTGGATAGTTTTCTAATATGTATATTGTTTTCAACAATAAGTCATCAAAATCTAAAGAGAGTTGTTTTGCTTTTTCCTCTTCATATCTGGTATAGATTTGAAGGCATAATTTTTCATCCTCAAACAACTCTTTTGTGATAGTTATGTCATCAGGATATCTCTCATGAAGTTTCTGGCTTCCGATATAGTTAATTGCCTTACCAACAATCTTATCTCCTCTACGGAAACCGAGCTCCGCAACAATGTCTTTAACTAACTTAGTTTGATCTTCTTCATCCAGGATTGTGAACGATGATGGGAAACCAATTGTTGGTATCTCTTTTCTTAGGAACATTGCAGCAAATGAATGGAATGTTTTGATGGTCAAATCTCTTTCACATTCAGGAACCATTTTGACGACACGATTCTTCATTTCATTGGCAACTTTATTGGTGAAAGTAATAGCCAAAATCTTCCATGGCATAACGTTTAATTCCGAAATCAAATATGCGATACGATAGGTTAAAACTCTGGTCTTTCCACTACCGGCTCCAGCGATCACTCGAACGTTCGGAAAAGAGGTTGTAACGGCCTCGTATTGTTTTTCGTTTAATTCGTTTTCGAAATCTATATATTGCATAGCAATATAATATCACAATACTTTCATACCGACAATTTCTATTTAAACATCATTAGTCAATGTCTCGATAATTGCATTACTACCCACTATATTTTCTATAAGAACTCCATTAAGAATATGGAACAATGATGGCGTTCCAACCACCCCAATTTCCTCTATTGAGGTCTTACCAATAATTAAGTCTTTTTCTGTTATTACCGGAATGCCCTTATTATATAAAACAAAGAAAAAATCATCATGATTCAAACCGTAATTAATAACTATGTTTTTAATTTCGCTACAATGGCCACAAGTTGGTGAATAGATGTAAGTGTAGTAATCATCTAATTCAACACCAAATATCTGATCCCACTCAATCGTTTTGTCTTCAATCAAAGTGTAAGATAATTCTTCACTGACTTCAGTTTGTGAAATCATATTGTTCTTACTACATCCAGTCAAAACCAATAACGGGATCATGAATTTAATAATTTTCATATAAGCCCTCCTATTATTAATAAGGGGGTTAAAGGCAATTTTTTCTCAAAAAAATTAAAATAATGATAGAATTATATCCGTGGAACAGAAATCAAAGAAAGAAACATTAATCCAAAATATTACATATATGGCTCTAATGGCAGCAATAAATGTCATCTTTGTTTTGCTCACAACTTTTGTACCATATTTGTTCTTTTTGATCGTTTTTGCACTTCCACTTACATCAGCGATTGTGACCATCCATTGTAAGAAGAGATATTATCCAATCTACGCAATAACAACCATTGGTCTTTGTATGCTAGTTACGATGTGGAAGATTGATGACACTATCTTCTACGTTATTCCATCAGTTATTTCTGGATTCCTATTTGGCTTTATGGTGGAAAAGAAGGTTCCTTCATTCTGGATTATCTTATCCTCAACAGCTGTTCAAATATTATTTACCTATGTAAGCATTCCATTGATTCAATTAATGACTGGTAGAAATATCATTGTTGATTTTGCTACGGTATTCAAAATAAACGAGTTTATTTATCTAGATTATGTGACACCGTGTTTCATATTCTTTATCTCACTTGCTCAACAAGTTTTAGCGTTCGCTATTATCAGAGAAGAATTCCCCAAATTCGGTGTTGAATTACAAGAACCAAAGAATCTCCCATTGTCCTTAGCTATTGGATTAGGTAGCTCATTGGTGCTTGCAGTCATATTTGCATTTGTCTACGGACCACTTTCTTACTTATTCACTTTAGTGGCTATGTTTTTAGGCATCTACGCTCTCATTTATTTAATCATGGAAAATAAGAAGATTATTTACATAATCATTGTTGCCTCATTAGTGGTTTCGGTATTTCTATTTGCGGTCTTCTATCCGCTTGTACCTGCACCATATGGGCTATTGTTCGTAAATATATTCTTCTTTCTCGTCACAATTATTGTTTTAGTCAATAATTATTTGTTAAAAGGACGTAAGAAAGATACAATTAGTTAGGCTATGATAAATTTCTTAAAGAATTTCGGTAAAGGCGTCTTATATGTACTAGTCCTTCCAATACTTTTGGTGGGCCTAGCGCTTTATGCTGTTGTCGCTCTTTTTGTGTTTATCTATTTAGCAATTAAAGGTCTTGTTTTATTCTTCTCAGGAAGATCTCTTTACGAAGATTTGCCCGAAGATAAAGAGGCAAAAAGAAGACTCGCCGCAGTCAATAAACCAGCGGAAGAGCCTGTCGCTGAAGGACCAGTTATCACATCCTCAATCGTGGATAATTCAAATAATCCAAGCGACCCATTCTACGTTCCCGAATATTTGAAATCAGAAGAACAAACTGAGGCGAGTGAACCCGAAGAAGAAGCTACTCCTTTAGAGAATTTTATTAATGAAAACAGAAATGAATTGATGCAGGAAGAAGAACCCAAAAAAGAGGAAAAAGAACCTATTTCTGCTGAAAAAAGCACGCAAAACACTACTATTTTGGAAATAAATGACATTGATGACGACGATGATGATAAGGGTTCAGGCGTCGACATTAATTTTGATTAGGAGGGAGGATTATGAATTTTCTACTTTCACTTTCAGAAAACGATAAACGATTAATCTTTGCTCTTTTAATCATCTTCGTTTTAGTCTTTGTTTTAATCGGTTATATTGGTTATCTCATCACTCGTGTTATGAAGTGGCAAGGTAAGAAACTCGATACCGTAGTTGCGGATCCAGTTATCACCAGAGTCATTACAAACAAGAAGCACTTCATCAGATACGCAAGAAAAAAGAATTGGCGATTATTCTTCAAGCAATCCTATATTCCAATTCTCATTCTTTTAACTGGTGCATTAGTGTTAATAATCAGGGACGCTATTTGTAAAGACTTTGCCTATAACGTCTTTGATTACAACAAGACTGGTTTTGGCACAATTATGTTCCTCTGGGATTTCTCGGGTTGTGTTAAACAAGAAGGCGTTGGACTAGTTCTTAATTGGCCTGTCTTAATCAATACACCTCACTTAGAAGCAGAAGCATGGTGCAGTTATATCTTTGTCACATCCATGCTTGTAGGAGGCATCTGGTATTTGATTGCTTTGCAATCATTAATAGCGAGAACTATTAGGATGTTCCGATTATCTACAACAGCATTTGAAAAAACCCTCGAGGGGTTTAATCAAAATCAACAATATGCAAAATATGTAGCAAGTCAGAATCCAAATCCATCAGATGATGGTTCTGAACCAACTGAGTAAAGCGGCTGCTGATTCAACTGATGAATTAGAGCCGTTTTTATTCATCGTGAAAATAGATATCATCTCGTAGACGAGATATCCAACAAGAGCGATATCTAAAATAATTAAAAGCACAAATAAACGAGTACGTAATTTTTCCTTACGTGCTTGTTTTTCTTCTGGAGTAATTAATTTGTTATCTTCCATAATTAGTACTTAATTGAGCCTGATGTTCTTGGATATGGTTGAACATCTCTAATGTTCTGCATACCTGTAATATACATTAATAAACGGTCAAAACCAATACCGAATCCGGCGTGACGGCAGCCACCATAACGTCTGGTGTCTAAATACCATTCAAGACCTTTATCGTTGCCGAGTTCTTCCATTTTCTTTTTAAGAATGTCGTATCTTTCTTCTCTTTGAGAACCACCGACGAGTTCGCCCACCATTGGGACTAATAAGTCACATGCGGCAACCGTTTTGCCGTCGTCATTTAATCTCATATAGAAAGCTTTGATTTCTTTTGGATAATCAGTTAAGAATAATGGACCCTTAACAACTTCTTCTGTGAGGTATCTTTCGTGTTCAGATTGTAAATCCATACCCCATTCAATCTTGCTGTTATCAAACTTGTGACCGGCTTTAACAGCATCTTGTAAGAGCTTAACACCTTCGGTGTAGCTCATTCTCTTAAACTCACTGTTAAGGACGTGATTAAGTCTTTCTAACAAAGTGTTATCAATCATTTGATTGAAGAACGCCATTTCATCTGGACAAGACTTCATAACGTAGTTAATGCAGTATTTAACACAGTCTTCGATTAAATCCATATTGTCATTTAAATCCGCAAATGCGATTTCTGGTTCCACCATCCAGAATTCAGAAGCGTGTCTCACTGTGTTAGAGTGTTCCGCTCTAAAAGCAGGACCGAATGTATAAACATCTCTAAAGGCTAAAGCAAATGGCTCAACATGTAATTGACCAGTAACGGTTAAGTTAACTTTTCTACCATAGAAATAGTTTGGATCTTTTGTATCGTGTGTGGTGACATCAAAGACATTACCGGCACCTTCACCATCGTTTGTGGTAATTAATGGCGTATGGACATAAATAAATCCTCTATCTTGGAAGAATTCATGAATAGCCATGGATAAAACAGAACGGACTCTATAAACCGCTTGGAAAGTATTTGCTCTTGGTCTGATGTGGGCAATTTCTCTTAAGAATTCAAATGAGTGTCTCTTCTTTTGAAGAGGATAGTCATCCGCACAATCACCTTCAAGTTCGCATTCTAATACTTTGATTTCAAATGGTTGTTTATTCTCAGGAGTAAGAACCACTTCACCAACCACTCTAATGGCAGCGCCTGTTCTTAATGAAGTTAAGACTTCATATCCTTTAGCGTCTTTGTTATAAACGAGTTGAACGTTTTTAAAACAAGTTCCATCATTGAACTCCACAAATCCGATTGAACCATTATCACGATTGGTCTTGACCCAACCTTCTAGTTCAACGACTTTTGTTTCTTTCTTTTCTTCTTCGTTACCATTGACGATGATATCGAATAATTCGAAGTTTGTTGTTTTAATAGGTTCCATAATTAAATACCTCGTTTAAATTATATCAATTAATTTATTTATTGCATTTCATTATTCAAATTTTTGAAAATCTTCAATAAACCAGTTTGGATCCACCCCTATATCAAGTGGGGCAAAGACTTTCATTTCGTATAAGTGTTCTGCGACCTTTGCAATCATTGCGGCTTGGTCTGTACAACACCACATTGGAGGAATGATATACTTAATTCCTCTCTTTTCCATCTCGCGTTTGATTTCACCACGTAAATAGGAGTTCGCACTAACACCACCAGCAAGGATGACTTGTTTTACTTTATATTCCTCAACCGCTCTTAAGGTTCTATCGATCACTAATCCAACAGCGACGTCTTGGAATGAGCGGCACATATTAGGTACATTTACCTTCTCACCTTTTTGTTCTAAATTATGAACTAAATTGATGATGTTGGTCTTTAAACCAGAATAAGATAAATCATATGTATGTTCACCTTTTAATGGGATAGGCAAATCATAAGTATGTTCACCCTCTTTAGTTAATTGATCAATTGGCAAGCCACCTGGATAAGGAAGACCTAAGACACGAGCGACTTTATCGTAACATTCACCAATCGCGTCATCTCTAGTTTCACCAATGACTTTGAATTGCATTGGCCCTTCCATGATCACTAATTCAGAGTTACCACCACTGACGACAACAGCCAATAACGGGAATTGTAATGGCTCAATAAACTCATTGGCATAAATATGCCCAGTTAAGTGATGAACAGGAATGAGTGGCTTCTTGTATAGCATTGCAAGTGTCTTCGCGCATTGTAAGCCCACATGTAATGCACCTATAAGGCCCGGGCCACGTGTGACTGCAATAGCATCGACATCTTCAATCTTGATATTGGCTTGTTCAACAGCTTCTTTTAAAACCACACCGATATTCTCAGCGTGTAATCTAGAAGCTATTTCAGGCATAACACCACCGTATTTACGGTGAACCTCTATTTGTGTGCTGACGACATTAGAAAGTAATTTGCCATCGCGAGTAATAGCAACAGAAGTTTCATCACAGCTTGATTCAATAGCGAGAATTAAAGCCATATTAATCGTCTTCCACCTTTCTAATCATATAAATCGCATCCTCACCGTCTTTATAGTAATGAGGTTTAACAACTTCTTTCTTAAAACCATGTTTCAGATAGAAATTGATAGCCTTTTCATTATTCGCTCTTACTTCAAGGGTGAGAGTTTGTACTTTCTTTGCATAACAATCATTAATGATCTCATCCATCATCGCACTTCCGAGTTGTTTTCTCTGTAAATGTGGATGAACGGCAATCTGGGCGATTGTCGCAGAGTCGAATGTGTGCCAATAGTCACAAAAACCCACTACCGACTTAATGTTTTGAGTCTTTTCTTCTAGTTCAATAACCCAAAAATTACTGACTGGATTTTCGTGCATCTCATAAAGCACATTTTCCTTATTCCAAGGGTCAATAAAACAAAGATTTTCCAGTTCCAAAATTGCTGGAATATCGTTATCTGTCGCTTCTCTTACTGTCACGTACAAATAGTCCATATTAATCCTTCATATAAACCGGTTTGACCGCTAAAGGTTCGGCCTCAGGTTTAGTAATTTTCTTTAATTCAAGTAGCTCTCTGGCAATGTCTGGTTGTTTGCCCTCAACGCCAAGATAAGATGCGTTTCCACACACCACAAAATCAGGATGTTCTTTGACAAATTCAATGACTTTATCGTTAGTCATAATGCAGTCATCAACAATGATTTTTGTATCTTCAAAAACGCCAAAGTATGAACGTCCACTTCTTGCATTAATCACGCAAATTGATGGGTTTTTGCAGTCTTTTTGGCATCTTAATGAGGAAATTGCGTATATTTTTGCTCCTAATGCAGCAGCAATTGTCTTAGCGATTGTGATAGCGATTCTGACACCTGTGTAGGAGCCAGGACCAACCGCAACAGCAACTTCTTTGATTTCCGTTTTATCAACATCGTATTTATTCAAAAGTTTGTCTAATTCTGGAACCATATGTTCCGATTGAGACTGCCACGCTTCATAGGAAACGTTCTCGAGCAAAACATCATCTCTTGCTATACCAACAGTTAAGGATGTATTTGAGGAATCTAATAGGATCGTGACCATTATTTGAACATCTCCAAAAGACTCTCATCTTTTACTTTGAAAACGAGTTTACGATTGTCGTCACCGAGGTTGGTAATTTCCACTTCAATTGCGTTATCGGGAATCAATTTTTGGATGTACATTGGCCATTCAATAACAGTGATACCACTTTCATAGCCGATATATTCATCTAAACCGATATCTGTATCAATATCCGCAAGGCGATAAGCATCAATATGTACTAATGGACGATCACCTTTGAAATAAATCTTCATGATATTGAATGTTGGAGATTGAACAACCTCTTTGATATTAAGTCCTTTAGCAAGTCCACGAACAAAAGTAGTCTTACCTGCACCTAAGTCTCCGGTAAAGGTAAGAGTGATACCATCTGGAAGTTTACTTGCCATTTTACTAGCTAATTCCATTGTTTCTTCTTTTGATTTGCTAATATATTCAATCGTTTTCATGGGCAAAATTTAAAGCCTTTATAAGGCTTTTATTTCTTCTTGGTGATTTCCAAGAACTCATCAAAGTAGTCTTTAATCTTTGAATCATCGAATGGAAATTCTCTTTTCTTCATTCTCTCGATGATAATCTTGGTTGTGTATTTCAAAACCATATCTAAATCATCGCCATACTTATAAGTAGCACGGTGATGAGCGTATTCTTTTTCATCTAAGACACGAATTTCATTGTTGGTGAAAAGCTTTGTGTCTAAATCATAGTCGATGTACTTAATGTAATCTTTATTAACAATAGATGGGGAAGCAATGTTGCAGTAATAGCAAATGCCATCTGTTTTAATCATGCAGATAACATTCCACCACTCCTTCTTGGAGAAGATGGTAACTGCAGGTTCTTTAGTGAACCAACGTCTGCCATTGCTTTCAATAACTTTAGCTCTCTTGGTCGCTGTTACTATGTAATCAGAATTGTTTTCCAATACTAAAGCACGGTCCCAACAACGATGAAGGCTACCGTTATGCTTAAAGCATTCAATTCCTAACCAACGACCCACTAAAGGCATTCTATTTCTCCTTCTTCACTAATAAAGCTAAAGCTTCAAAGTAAGCGATAAGATTATTCGCAAATTGTTCATTTGGCTCTTTATCGTATTTTTCTTGATAAGGAAGCGTCATGATCTTGTCATCGTAAGAGGCGTAAATGGAAGTATGTCCGCCCCAAATAACAACATCAACATTGAGTAAGTGATTTTCTACTCTGATTTTCTTAATGCTTTCTAGGAAATCTTTTCCTAAATCACTAGCGGGTTTATTTCCTTCTTTACCGTAGATAACAAAGTTATCTTCTTCACTTAAAACCACGAGGTCTTCAATATCTGTTGGCAGATCAACAGGAGCAACACCTTTGCTAACAAGGATATATCTGCCTTCGAAATGCAAATCATTTGGATAGGAGATGTATTTTCCAACGAATGCTGATGTGCGTGAGCGACCTTGTCCAGAATAGACACCCAAGTCTGCAACTTTAAATGATCTTCCTACGAAGTGACCATTAATAACATTTCTGGAAGCAATATGATTTAAATCTTTAAAGATTGCATCGCTGATAGGATCTGCTAATTCAATCTTTTCATTTTTATCAGTGGAGACATCCGTAAAACGGTTGTCTGCGTAGTTTCTCATATTTAATTGATAGTTAACGACAGAAATATATTCTTTTGTGGCGTTAGGAACTATGTTCCTTGTCAAAATATAGTATAGAAGCATTCCAACTACTGCGGTTCCCACTAAGGACCAACCAGCAATCTTCCAGCCCATACCATTCATGCCAATGCATACAACAGCACCAACTGCTAAAAGCAGTAAGACGCCCATGGCAATATAACTATTTCTACGTCCAACTTTGAATTTCTTTGTGAAAGCTAAACGAGCTTCTTCAATACTATCTTCATAAGCAGGGGTTTCAGGAGTTGGCTTTTCAATAGGTGTTGCGCCCGGTAACAAGGCGTTCATATCTTTGACTTCTTCAGCCTTTTCTTCTTTAACTTCCTCTACAACTTCTTCATTAACTTTCTTGCTCATATAAAAGCCCTCGCTTTCTAACAAATATATCATATTTATTTAGAAAATAGTATCTTTACGAGGGCAATTAATTTAATTAGATAGATTTTTTAACTGGAAACAAGTTATGAACCTTAAGTAATGGACCATACGCCGCCATAATCATAGCGATGGCAATTGCTCCACTAACAGGTATGTATATAGCGTTATATGCGGCCGCAGCTACGAATGTGTATCCGTACACAATCATGGATGAAGCTGTGGATCCAACAAATCTCACAAAAGTACAGAGAATACCACCAATAAGTAAGAAAATTTCACCTTTTAAGTTATACCACTTTTGATTCTCACCCAAGATGAATTTGTTGAATAATCCGAGGACCATCACACTGCCAAATCCGATAAGGTAATCAAATGGATATGTAGCAAATCCCCAACCATCAATCAAACAGGTCACTAAGCCATATATAATTCCACCACAGATAAGCCCATGAGCGGGACCGTGTCTTAAGGCGATAAGCATAAGCGGTAACATCTGGAAGTTAATTGATCCACCTGAAGGACCTAACGGGATCTTGATGAAGTTCAATATGATAGCGGCAGCAATCAAAATTCCATCTTCCGCAATCTCTCTAATAGTAATAGGTCTATCAACAAAGTGAGCGGATAAAGAAAGTAATGCAGCACTTACAGTAAATCCAATAGAACATGCAGCACCCCATCCAAAGGATGCTTTTACTCCTTCTATTTCATTACAATCATAGAATTCACGTGATAAAGCTAATAATGGAATCGCTAATATGAATAGCATACTAGCAATAGAATCAAATGTCGGATTCACTAAATGAAGGGACATAAATATAATTCCTAACATTAATAATCCAACCGTTATGTACATGGACCAATCAAATGGATGAAGCCCCATGAAATAGTCCCATAAATGGACATCAACTACCGCTCCATCAACTTTTGTTTTAACGACTTGTCCGAATAAAAAACAGATCGCAATAAAGCCAGATACTAAAGCAAATATCCAACCATATTTTTCAAAAAAGCGACCTTTTTCTTTCTTGGTTTGGGTTTGTTTATCCATAAAAAATACCTCCTGGATATACATCACCCGGAGGAAAACTCTTTTTAACCTCCGCCAGCATTATCTGGATCAGGTGTTCAGTCGAACCGGAACACGGTTCCTCTCAGCCGGGTTAATGCCCAGCTCCTATCAATAAGTATATTCTTTTATTTCAGCCAATCAATAGGTTTGACCTTGTTTTTCTTCAAATACTCGTTAGCTAATCTGAAGTGATTATTCTTAAACCATCCTCCGTGATTCGCAGCTAGTGGAGATGGATGGACACTTTCTAATATGAGGTGGCTTGGATTATGTAATAACTTCTTTAACTTTCTCGCAGAGTTACCCCATAACATAAACACGATTGGACGATATTGTTTATCCAAGACTTCTAAAACATCATGGAAGAAATCTTCATATTCTTTAATGTTATGGCTCATGGGTTCATGAGCGCGCACACTCAAAATGGAGTTAAGCAACAAAACGCCTTGTTTTGCCAAATAGGTAAGATCACCACTACTCATATCAACTTCAGTGTCATATTCATCCGCAATCTCTTTATAGATATTGATTAAAGAAGGTGGGACTTTGACAGTTTCAGGAACGGAGAATGATAATCCCATGGCTTGTCCTGGTTCGTGATAAGGATCTTGTCCGATAATAACGACCTTTACTTTATCTAATGGAGTTAATTGAAACGCATTAAAAAGAAGTTTCCTGGGTGGATAGCACACATGGTTACTATATTCCTCATCTAAAAACTTATGTAGACGAATGGAATAATCCTTGTTCTGTGTGGATTTAAAAAACTCATTCCAGGTGGTCGGTATTTTGTCCATGAAAGAATGATAACATTTTTTATAAAATGTATAAATGGTATATAATGTGAAATTATGAAGGCATTATTCGTATTTAACCATCCCGCTCCATACAAGGTTCATGTCTTTAACGAATTAGCGAAATTAACCGATATCCAAGTGATATTTGAAAGACGTTCCGCTAAGGATAGGCCCGCTTCTTTTTATGCGGAAAATAAATACAATTTCCCAACATTTTTCTTGAAACACGGGGGATTTAGTAATGAAAACACATTCACTGGTGCTTTAAAGAAATATATCAAACAACACCATAATGAGTATGACTTAATAGTCATGAATGGTTATAGTACAATCGCTGAGATGCGCGCTATCAAATGGATGGTCAAACATCATGTCCCCTATGTCCTACAAATAAATGGCGGCGTTATTAAAAAAGATTCTTCATGGAAAAAGAAAATGAAGACATATTTCATTTCTCATGCTGATAAATGGTTCTCACCATGCCTAGAAGCCGATAAATATTTGCTCCACTATGGTGCGGACGAAAAGAGAATCTATCACTATCCATATGGTAATTATTTCGATAATGAAATTATCGCAAAACCATTAAGCGCGGATGAAAAGTTTGAATTAAGAAGAAAATATAATCTTCCTGGTGGAAAACTCTTTGCTAATGCTTCTCAATTTATCGAAAGAAAGAATAACATCCAATTAATGTCTGCATTTAAAGGAAGAACAGAATCTCTCCTATTAATCGGTGCGGGTAAAGATAAAGAGAAATATGAACGCTTTATCAAAGATAACGATTTAACAAACGTTATGTTAATGGATTTTCAAAAGAAAACGGAGTTATTCGAAATCTTAAAGTCCTGTGATTATTTCATAACTTTATCTCAAGAAGATATCTTTGGTCATACGACATTAGAAGCTATGGCTAATGGTCTTCCAGTTATCTCTTCTGATAGAGTTGTCTCTTCTAGAGACATTATCAACGATGGACACAATGGATATCTCGTAGATATTGAAGATGAAATTTGTATTACAAACGCAATTGATACAGCGGATAGATTATCTAGCGAAGACGCAATCGCGACCGCGAAGAAAAACACCATTGAACAATCCGCTAAAACACTTAACGAATTATTGGGGAGGAAGGAATAATGAAAATTATTTATTTCACCACTGCTCAAGATGAAAAAGACTATCGTTCTTTTATAAATATTTGGAAAATCCCACTTAATGCTAGCAATCAGAATTTCCATAACAAGTTAATTCGTTCTCTTGCTATCAATAACAAAGTGGAAGTTATTTCCATACGTCCATTCTCCAACAGTAAGACTAGAGTTCTTTCTTTAAAAAAAGAAACTAAGAGTGATGGCAACATCACCTGGCACTATATCAAAAGATGGGGTGGAAAGATTTATAGAACATTAACAATCAATCCAGATGTCGGAAAAATTCTAAGTGGTATGGATTTATCTGAATCTGTTTTCTTAACAGATACCATTAATACATCTGTCGTTAATACCGCCACAAAGATGGCTAAACGTTATAAACGTCCTCTTATCGGTATTTGTACTGATTCACCAAGTAACATTTCTGGTACATCCAGATCATATACACTTCACTTATTGAAAGCTGCTGAACAATATAGTGGTGTTATTGCCTTAACCGAAGGTTTAAAAGATTTATTTAATCCAGAAAACAAACCAAGTTATATATTTGAAGGTCTCGTAGAGGATCGTAAATATGAGAAATATGGTGATAATAAGAAACCATACTTCTTCTTCGGCGGTGCTTTAATGGAAAGATATGGTGTCTATAGCCTCATCTCTGCATTCCAAAAACTTAATAACGAAGATGTTGAGTTATATATCTGTGGCCACCATGGAAACAAAGAAAGATTAAAAGAAGCTATCGGTGGTTCTTCTAACATCAAGTTCCTTGGTTTATTACCAGTTAACAAAGTTATGGAGTATGAATATAATTCCTTAGCCTGTATTAACCCAAGACCATTCTCAGAAGACTTAGATAGATTCTCTATCCCAAGTAAAACACTTGAATACATGTCTATGGGTAGACCAGTTATCTCTGTGAAGAATTCCATCTTAAAAGAAAAATTCCCGGAAGATATAATTTGGATTGAATCCTCTAATGAAAAAGATATTCTTTCTGGTTTAAATAAAGTCTTAGATATGACTGAAGTAGAAAGAGAAAACATGGGAGAGAAAACAAAAAATAGAGTTTTAAAACTCTATTCATTGGAATCTATCTCTAATAGCGTTAATCAATTCCTACTTCAATTCATCAAGTAAGATATCATTGATCAACTTGCCACAACTGGCAATTGATAAATGAGAGAAGTAATAAGCTTGGTTCAATTTGCCGAGTTTTTTTCTTTCTTCGTCAGACATATCCGCAAATTCATTAATGCGCTTTGCGATTGAAGATGCGTTTTCTTCCGCAATCAATGCGCCACCGGCTTTTTCTAATAAGTCTTTACCATCACCTGAGATAACACCAAGAATTGGTTTACCAAAAGCCATGGACATCATTAACTTGTTTGGAATGGTTTTACCAACATATCCATCGTTCTTCAGTGAGACATATAAAGCATCCGCACTAGCGAAATATGATGCGGCTTTCTTCGCAGGAATTGGTCCATGATAAACAAGTTTGTCTTCTAATCCATATTCTTTAATAAGGGATTGGAGTTTATCACTCTTTGGCCCCATACCAATAACATGGAATTGAATATCGGGATTATTAATCTCTTTCATAGCCTCTGGGATTAAGTCAATTAATTGAATTAAACCAAGGTTACCACAATAGAGAATATTGAATTTCTTTTCATATTTAAATGGCTCAGTATCATTAGATTCCACTAAACTTGGAAGTGCCGCAAATGTTGTCTTCTTTTCTAGCTTTAATACTTTTTCAAAGTATTCTTTATAGGATGGGGAACCGATGATGACGTGGTCAACATCCTTATAAAGATCAACACTCCACTTATAAAGAATCTTATACATCAAAGAATTCTTTCTCACCGCGTGAGTAACAAGAACACTCTCTGGCCATAAGTCCACACAGTGGACGACATGTTTAACATGGTGTTTCTTCTTATATAAGTTGCCCGCGGAAAGAATGGTGACTGGAGACATACTCATTGAATAAACAATGTCATATTCTTCCTTACATTTTCTAATCCACTTCTTAGAACTAGACCAGAATGATAAGTAGTTTCTAATAATTGATAATCTAGATTTTTTACGAGCAATCAAATTAACGCGGTGAACTTTCACACCGTTAATCTCTTCATATTTCACTTTTTTATATTCTGGAATTATCTCTCCATATCCATAGTTTGGTTTACCAGTTAAAACGGTAACATCGTTACCTTGTTTTACTAACTCTTCACATATGTTTGTGAAAACCATGTTTTCGGGATAGTAATATTGACAGATTGCAAGTATCTTCATGGACTTTATTTTAGTATTTTTGACTATCGGTTATCAATAATCACCTTAAATAATAATTTAATCATGAGAAAAAAATGTATAGAATTATAGTTAATGAAAAACGACAATACGAGAATTAATGTTATCGTCAACATAATAAGGACACTTGTATTGACCTTATTATCTTTCATCACTTTCCCATGGGTGTGCCGCTACTTGGGTGACTCCGCAGTAGGTGCATATACATGGGCAAATACCTTTGTCGCATACTTCCTAATCTTAGCTAAAATTGGTATCCCAAACCTAGCGGTTAGAGAATGTGTCAAAGTGAGAGACGATAAAGAGAAACTATCTAATAAAGTTCAAGGATTCTTCTTATTGCAGCTCATCGCTACGATGATTTCCTTCGGACTTATGTGTGCGGTTGTCTTTAGTGTTCCTGCACTTAGAGATAGTAGCGCATTAATATTCATCTTATCTATCAACTTCATCGTTGGTGCTTTCTCATTTGAATGGGTCTTTATCGCATTAGAAAAACAATTCTATATGTCCGTTAGATCCATCGTTGCTTTAACACTCTGCGCTGTTTTAGTTATCGCCTTTGTTACCACACCAAGTGATGTCTATATCTATTCATTAATCGCCGTCAGTGTGACCGTGGTAACCACGATCGCTAACTTGATATATGTAAGGAAGTTTATATCCTTTAAAAAGACTATGCCATATTCCTTTAAAGAATATGTGAAACCTCTATTTATCTTGTGTAGCTTGTCTTTGATTCTATCTTTATATAATCAAACAGATACATTTATCTTAGGTTTCATCAACGCTGATAAGAAGGAAGTTGCTAGCTACTCAGTTGGTATTAAAGGCATTGATATCATCATTGGTATTATTGCTGGTTTATCTACTGTCTTTATTCCAAGAGCAGCCTATTACTATGGCAAAGAAGATAAACGTTTCTTTAATAACTTAACCAAATACTCAATGAACATCTGTTTGTTTATAGTTATGCCCGCGATTGTCACCATGGCGGTATTAGCTAAACCAATCTGTTCTTTGATTTCTGGTAACTTTGATTACACCAGTGCGGACGCTAGTTATTTAACAGCCCCCACTATTCTTATCACTTTGTGTTCCATGATGCTCACCTATTCCATCGGTGATATCATCTATGGTCAAATCCTTCTTCCAATGAAGAAAGAGAAATATTATTTAATCGCTATTGGAACAGGTACCGTTTTAAATATTGGTTTATCAATCCTCTTGGGTGGATATGTTTCGACTAAAGTAGCGTGGATGTCACCTGCCATCGGTGTGGCTATCGGTACAGCGGCTACCGACTTATTAATTGTTATATTCTTAATATCGTTAACATGGAAATGGGTCAAGCAAGCCATCTTTAACAAGAACACATTGAAACTCTTAATCGCAAACCTTATTATCTTAGCGGTCTCATTATTGCTCTATAGACCACTTGAAATGTTATGGGGACATTTCGCATTATCAACTACAGTATCCGCGATATTACAAATGGTTTCATTAGTGTTCATAGATGCAATTATTTATCTAGTATTCTTGGGAATAACTAAAGAAGATCTCGTTTATTCCTTCATTAGAAAAGATAAAAATAAAGCAGAAGTCCAATAAAACCATTAATTTGCACGGTTTTAAGACATATTTAATAACAAGGTGATTAAATTATCATCTTGTTTTTATTTAAAAGAAAAGGACGGCATTTTCGCCGTCCATTAATAATTATTAATCAACGATTGTTGGGACACCAGCAACGTATTGCCAATAGTGTTTACCTTCAACCTTTTCTTCGCCTTCAGCAAGGAAGTAGTATTCTTGCACAGTTATATCTTTCCAAGAAGAGGCAATGTTTCTTCTAGTGGTGTCACCGGCACCCCAAGCGAAGAAGATTGGCATTGTACCTTCACCATCAAGTCTCATCTTTGTGAAAGCTTTACTTTGTAATTCTGTAATTGAAGTTGGAAGAATAACATATTCAAGCTTGTAGTTTTGATAGTAGGCATTTGATTTCACGTTAGTGACAGAATTTGGAATACTGGCACTGACGAGTTCTGGACAATTGTTAAATAATTCGGATGGAATTGATTTAATCTTTGTGGAGCCTAAATCAATACTTGTGATTGATGTACAGTTCTTGAAAGCGGATGCTTCCACTGATTCTAATGAAGCAGGGAATGTTAACGATTGTAATGAAGAACAATTTTCAAATGCATTCTTCTTAACAGTTGTTAATCTAGATTTATCAGCATTCTTGAATTCCACTTCTTCTAATAATGAGTTATTAGCGAAAGCATAAGAACCAATGGCTTTTGTGTTCGCGGAGAACACCACTTTCGTAGCGGCGCTACCATAGAACACTCTATTGTTACTACCAGAAACGGTTGTGTTGATATCGGTCTTTTCAAGAGATCTTGGGAAATGGAATTCATTAGGAGTGACATCCCAATCGAGATAGTCATCACCATATAAACCGATTGTGGCTAAACTTGTACAGCCATCGAACGCTGATGCTTTGATTAATTGGAGTCCTTTAAGGACACCTTCACGTTCAACGCCATCATCATCGATGTATGAACCGCCTAAATCTGGCATGAGTTCATAATTTGGATTGCCATAGAACATGACTTTGGTAAGGCTTGTGCAGCCTTCAAATGTTTCATCTTCGATGGAGGTGACATTCTTTGGAACAACAAATTCAGAGAATTTTGTGCCCATGAATGCGCCTAAACCGAACGAATCAACTGTATCGATTTTAGCATCATCAACACCCCATTCGATTGTGGCTAAGTTGGAACAGCCCGCAAACATATAGTTTGGAACGATTGTTAAGTCATAAGTTAAGCCAGTTAATTCACTACATTCAGCGAATAAGAAGTCGCCTAATAATTCAACGTGAGTTAAATCTGGAATAGAATCGGTTAAGCCAATACCTCTAAAGGCTTCATCCTCTAAAGTATCAACTGTATCCTTTAACTTAATATAATTTAAGGCATAGCATTCAGCGAAGCCACGCACACCAATCTTAGTTAAGGAACTGTGTGTGGTGTCTAAGCCTTGTAAGTTATAACAACCTTCGAATGTGGACTTACTGATTTCAGTAATTCCTTTAGGAAGATCGATATAAGTAATCTTGTCATTGCCTTTGAAAGCGCCAGAACAGAAGTTACGGATGTTATATTCAGAGAATTTCTTCACTGATGTGGATCCATATTCTGCTTTAATGCTTGCATATTCGCTTTCTGGAAGTTCATCACTAACTAAAGCGATACCTTGTGGTAAGTAATCTTTACCGACATAAATTAAGACACCACTTGGTAAGTCATAAAGAATGTTGGTTTGTTTTAGTAAGTTGTTATAGAAGGCTGTGCCATCAAAGGCATCAACACCGATATCGTATAACTTCTTACCCCAAGTGAACTTGGATAAGTTTTCACATCCTGCGAACGCTCTTTCACCAACGAATTCCACAGTGTTAGGGAAAATAACGTGTTTGATTTCGGTGTGACCAGCGAAAGCTTCTTCGGCAACACCGACAACTTTATAGCCCTTCACTTGTGAAGGAATTCTGAATGTTGAAGGATATGTGACATCAGATTGGAGTTTATATAAAACTGCAGTTGATTCTTGTCCTTCTTCAAGAGCGGTTTGAGGGGTGAAGTAATAAGTCACATTTGTCACGTTGGCATAGTCTAATAAGACTGTGTTACAAAGAATGACAGATGCGGTAATTGCGCCCGCTAAAAGGACGCCGGTTATAGATAAACCAATAATGTAATTTCTTTTCTTAGGAGAAATTTTGCTTTTGTTAACAACTACGGTATCGTCGAAAACATCTGCGCCGAGTTCAGAAATGTCTCTTGCCATTATTTTTTACCTCCTAACCTTACTAATTCTTCTTTGTATGCTTCAAGCTCAGGAGTATTGCAACGGACAAAATGATCTGGTTCAATCTCCACGAGTTTAGGAGCGTCACTCTTCACGTAGTGATGAGTTTCTGCTGCATTATATACTAAAATCTTTTTCTTTCTCTCCACTTTTGGATCTGGGATTGGAACCGCAGAAAGAAGTGATTTGGTATATGGATGTAAAGGTGCCTCAAATAATCTGTTTGCAGGAGCAATTTCCACGATATGGCCGGCATAGATGACAGCGATACGGTCAGAAATATAACGGACGACTGATAAGTCGTGTGCAATAAAGACAACCGTCATCTTTCTTTCTTGTTGGAATTCTCTAATAAGATTTAATACCTGCGCACGGATAGACACGTCTAATGCGGAAATAGGTTCGTCAGCGATAACAAGTTCAGGGTTCATAATCATGCATCTTGCGATACCGATTCTCTGTCTTTGTCCACCGGAGAACTCATGTGGGTAACGAGTTAAATACTCTGGACGTAAGCCCACTCTCTGCATCATTTGAGTGACCTTGGCTAAACGATCTTGCTCATCTTTATAAAGATGGAACGCTCTAAGACCTTCACTAACGATGTAGTCAATATTCGCTCTGTCGTTAAGTGAATCACCTGGGTCTTGGAAGATCATTTGCATCTTTGTTTTTAACAGACGTTCGACTTTCTTGTTGATTTTGCCAGAAATACGAACACCGTTATAGGTGATTTCACCACCACTAACTTTGTTAATTCTAATTAAGGCACGACCGATTGTGGTCTTACCAGAACCAGATTCACCAACCAGGCCAAGGATTTCTCCACGTCTAATATCTAAGTCGAGGTGATTGATGATGACTCTTTCAATAGAACCAATCTTAAATGCGACACGAACATCTCTCATTTCGACGATGTTCTTTTCACATTCTGGATGTTCTTTTCTACTGATTTCAAAGACATCATTTTCAGGAGCGAGAATTTTATTCTTATTATTTAAAGCCATTACTCTTCACCCTCCTGTCTCTTAAGTTCTTCCGCTGCACGTTTCATTCTCTCGTGTAGTTGTTGAATAACAAGTGGTTTCTCCACTTTTGGAGCGCGAGGATCAAGTAACCATGTCTTCGCACAGTGTGTTGGAGAAATTTGGAACATTGGTGGTTCTTTGACAAAGTCAATGTTCATTGCGTATTCATTACGTGGGGCGAAAGCATCACCGATGATTTCTCCAGAGAATGATGGAGGATTACCTTTAATATAACTTAAAGGTTCATCTTTGCTTCCTAATTGTGGTAAGGAACATAATAATGCCCATGTGTATGGGTGTGCAGGATTATAGAAGACATCCTCCACTGTTCCATATTCCACGATTTGTCCGCCATACATGACAGCGATTCTATTTGCGACATTAGCCACAACACCTAAGTCGTGGGTAATGAAGATTGTGGTCCAATGGTATTCCTCTTGGAGCTCTTTAATAAGAGCGATAATTTGCGCTTGAACGGTAACGTCTAACGCTGTGGTTGGTTCGTCACAGATTAAGATCTCTGGACGGCACGCTAACGCGATAGCGATAACAACTCTCTGACGCATACCACCAGAATATTGGAATGGATAATCGTCATAACGAGCTTCCGCGTTTGGAATACGGACTTTCTTTAATAAACGAATGGCTTCTTCTTTGGCCTCTTGTTTACTTAAACCATGGTGAAGTCTTAATACTTCGCTAATTTGGAAACCAATGGTTAATAATGGGTTTAAAGAAGTCATTGGGTCTTGGAAAATCGTTGCGATTCTCTTACCTCTGATGGGTTGCCATTGTTCATTTGTGGTGAATTTAGCTAAATCCATACCATCAAACATGATGGAGCCACCTGTGACTTTACCATTGCTTTCGAGCATACCGGTAAATGTCTTTGTGGTAACGGATTTACCTGAACCGGATTCACCAACAATCGCGAGAGTTTCACCACGGTAGACTTTTAAATCAATGTTTCTAATAACATTAATCTTCTTGCCTCTCACGATGAAGCCAACGCTTAAGTTTTTCACATCGATAACAACTTCAGGCTGTTTGTTTTCGAGATTTGGAGCTTCTTCTTGAAGAGCTTCTTCTTTTAATAATTCATCTTCCATAAACAAACCTCCCTTCTATCGATGCGATTTCGGGTCAGTTGCATCCGCTAACGCGAGTCCCAGATAGAAGAACGTAATCGTTAACGGGGCCATGACCATCATCGGTGCTATTAACAAATATGGATGTTCCATCCATGATAAGGATCGAGACACCTGTGTTAAAACTTGACCTAAAGTAATCTCGTTATTAGAGGCGTTAAAGGAAAGATTGAAGTAAGCTAGACCGACTTCAGCGGAGATAGCTTCTGGAATCGCTGTAGAAACAACCGTGATAATAACGGAGACTAAGTAAGGTAATAAGTTATGGGTAATCATCGTCACGGATGAACTACCTAGTGTTTGAGATGCAATATTGTATTCTCTGTTACGGATAATGATGATTTGGTTACGGATAAAGCCCGCTAAACCAATCCATCCTAATGCGGTAAGCAAGAAGACTAAAACCCAGAAAGATGGTTTTAAGATCTGCATCAATAAGATATCTAATAACAATGTAGGAATGTTATTAACAAAGTTACGGAACTCAATAAGGATTGGGTCTAACCATCTGAAGTAACCCCATAATGAGCCCATGATGATACCGACAACTGTATCGATAAGAGCGACAACTGTGCCTAAGATTAAGGAGAGTTGGCTGCCTTTCCAAACGATGTACCATAAGTCAGTACCTTCAAAAACTGCGGAACCGGATGGATAGAAGACACCAAACCAGTGTTCGGCGTTCGGGCCGATAACTTCTTTCCAACGGTTGATAGCTGCATAGCCAGAACCTGATTTTTCAAGGATTGGGTAGTTTCTCATCAAAGGACCAAAGATGGTAAAGAAGATGAGGACCGCTAAGACGACTAAGCAGACAATAACTAATGGATTTTTGAAGAGATATTTGAATGTTAGAGACCAATATGAGTATGGAGTGGAATCTAATTTTTCAATCTTCTCGTCAGAAGTTCCGACGACTTTAAACAAGTCTTCGACGTTGGTTTCGATAGTATCATCGATAGAGACGGTATCCGCTAAACGGGGATCATCATCGATCGTTTGAAAAAGTCTATCTTCTTCAACTTTTCTTTTTAATTTCTTCATACTAGCCTCCTTTCTATCCTTCAAAGCTGATACGTGGATCAACTGCAGCAGTCACGATATCGCCTAATAAGTAAGACAAGACGGATAATAACGCAGAGAAAAGGATGATGCCTTGGATCAACCAGACGTTACTGGAATCCTGAGCCGCCATCAAAGCGTTACCAATACCAGGAATGCCGTACATATTTTCAATAAAGTAAGAACCCATCAACGCACCGATAACAGCGGCTGGGAATGTTCTCACTAGAGGAACGACAGCGTTTCTTAAAATATGGATACCCATAATACGGTTCTCAGATAAACCTTTACTACGGGCAAATTTTACGTAATCTGAATTAAATTCATCCACCATGTAACGACGGACCCATAAGCCAATACCGGACATACCGGTAACACCCATGGTGATAATCGCTGGTAAGAATGAAAGTATATTATCTTCGGAATATTGGAATGGTAACTTAATTAAGTTACATAAGATTGCCATCCAAATGTAGTAATAAGCAACACCAGGTATCGCGTCGATAATCATGATGTAGCCTTTACCAATACGGTCGAAGATACCGTTTTGATATTTCGCCATTAAGATACCAAATGGGTAACCTAAGGCAAGTTCAAGAATAGTTGCAAAAATACCAATTCTAAATGAAATCCCCATTCTCGATAACATATAGTCGGTAACAAGTGTGCCATCGGCAACATTCTTTAGACCATAGAGACGTCCTAAATCGAAAACGACAGTGCGACAATCGGAAAGGACACCCTGTAATGTAACTTCACCATTGATGACGATTGATTGATAGTCAGTTTGGCAAATTAATTTTGGGAATGGGATAACAGAAAAGAAGAATCTTAACAATTGTTCAAATATTGAACCTGATAAGCCCATGTTTTCTTTCCAAGTGTTACATTTCATGTCATAAACTTCCTGTGGTAACTTGGGGTCGAAGAATAACTTCGCACAAGTTTCATCCGCAGGTTTAGCAAGACGAATTAAGAAAAAAGTCACCAACATCGCTAAAACAATAGAGATGATTGATGAAAAGATTCTTTTAATAGAGTAATGGAGGAGTGGATTAGCAAAGATTCTTTGCATGGCTATGGTATTGCCAAAGAGTATTCTTTTCTTCACTAAAATGGAGAAAACAATAAAAAGCACAACTAATGCGATTAATGTGTATCCGACAATAAACGTGGCCATTTTCTTACCTCCTTATAATGCAGTAAATTAGGGTCGGGAGATTAAATCTCCCGTTGCCCTAATATTTTAGTTTGATAGAATCGATTAAAACCGATTAATGTTATTCGCCATAGATGTCAATGGCTGGGTGGCTGGCTTTGTATTCAGCTTTCTTTGCTTCGTATTCATCACGAATTTCTTTACGTTCAACACGGGTTAATGGGTCTTTGAGGATCCACATACCGGTTAAACGATCGCTGGATAAGCCATAGTTAGCTGTTGGCATTTCGTAGCCAGCAGATTTAGAAACTGATAAGGACCAACCTTGTCCATAGTTGACTTGTGGCAAATAGATAGCTAAGTCTTCAATGAGTTCAACTTCCGCTTCCGCGAACTTGGTGTAACGGTCTGTTAAGTTGTCATTGATTTCCGCACCATCTCTAACGATTTCTGTGTAGTGAGCTAATAAGTCAGACTCAGTAACAGTATTACCTTCAACTTTGATGTTTGGAACGTAGTCGTATCCGATAAAGTCGAAGACACCGCCCCAGTCACCATTCTTGGTGTAGGTGTTCATATATGTTAATGGATCGCCGTAGTCTGCGCCCCAACCCCATTGGACTGCAGCGAAGTCGAATGCAGCGTGTCCACCATTACTTCCGCTAACATCTTCATAGTTACTTTCAGTAATCTTGTCTGTTGGGACAACTTTGAAGTATTGAAGTTGTGTATCAGAAGTAGCTTGTTCTGCTAACTTATTAAGACGTCTATTCATCTCATTGATCATTGAGGTGTCATAGAGTTTGGATTCTTGGTCGAACCATGGTGAGTAATACTCAACGATGATTGGGAGTGAGATTTGACCATAGCCTTCTTGAGCGGCAACGGCAGATTCATTGTAAGCAGTGACTGCTGCTAAAGCCTTATCGACATACTCAGCAACTGCTTCATCACTCTTTTCACGTGTGGCATATTGACCAACTTCGATTTGCGCTCTTGCTTCATCTAATGTGATACCACGTTTGGTGGCTAAAGCTTGAGCATAGTAGTAATCTGTGTATTCTTCACCGTTATCGTCATAGACGAAGTTCTTTGGAACATAGGTATGAACGAGGTTTTGAGTTGCTAAATCTGGGTTCTTACCGTCTGGGTTCTTACGTGAATAGTACTCGGTGTAGTCGAAGGAAGCCATAATGGCTTTTCTAACATCTTCAAGTCTTAATGCTTTTTCAGTATTAGCGACTGAAGTTGTTGTGGATGAATTGCTGTAAGATTTCTTACTTGTAGCATTCTTGGTACGTTCCATAACGATGTTTGTACCATAGCAACTACCGATTGTGTCTAATAAACGAGAGTTGACTAAACCATTGACTGGATTTTCTTTGTCACCACTGCCATCAGCGCCTGTAACATATTTCTTCCAACCGACGGAGTCAGATGGATCGAGAGAGAAGCCATCGATACGGCCGTTCTCGAATTGGTTTCTGATGTATGTTGCGTCAATATTAGCTTTGACTAAGTTAATCTTAACTGTATCAACACGTGGTTTTTGGAAACCTTCTAATGCTTCACGTTGGACGTATTCAGCATTCTTCTTGTAGATGATCTTGGTTTCGTCCATCTTGTTTAAGATAAATGGTCCGTTATAGAGGATTGCATCAACTTTTGCAACACCGAAGGCACTACCTTTTTCATCTAAGAAGTGTTGGTTCACTGGGAGGTATGGAGAATAGGTGAGCATGGTTGGGAAGTACATTGAAGAGTTCAATAATGTATACTTGACTGTTCTTTCTTCATCATTAGCTTGAACACCAAATCTGCTACCATTAGCGATGTTTGGAATATCGCTTCCCTTTAATGGGTTATCCGCATAACCACCAGCTGTGTAAGCCGTTCTGTAGTTAGCGTCTGTGGATAATTGTGTTTGAATCCAGTTGGCCATTTGGTCATTTGTCTTCAAATTGGTGAATTGTTTGTTACCTTTGGCTTTACCATCAAGAATTCTGGTGTAGAGGTAATACTCAGCGGCACCGGAGACGAAATCTCTAACTAAGTAGAAAGTGTTAGAACCTGTTGAGAAGGTGGAAACAGCTTTCGCACCGGAGACAAAGTCGGATGCTTTGACGTATTGCACTTGACCATTGTATTTGTATGGTTGGCCTTTGTAGTTAGACCAGACGATGTGTTTGTCGGATCTAAGTTTGAATGTGAATTCTTTATAATCAGCGTCATGTGTTGCGGATTCCGCAAGATTCAACACCAAGATACCGAATTCATTGTGTGTCACTAAACCATCAATAAAGTTGGCGAAGTGACCAGCATCAGCAGCTTCTGATGAGGATAAGTAGTTCAACGAACCGATACCACTTACCGCTAATGTATCATAAGAGAGCTTGGAGGTTCTTCCGACTAATTGTGAATATGGAGTATCACCTTCACCAATGGTGCCATATTTAGTGGCGTTACAACCAGCAAGCATGCCGCATAATGCGAGAATCATTAATGCATTTACTTTTGATTTCATGTTTGTTTACTTCCTTTCTTCGAAAATTTAATGATTGTTTACAACAATACGCTGATAACTAAAAAAAATCAACACATTTTTCGTGTACGTATATTTACACATGTGCTGATATTTATTAGTAATGCGTGTCGCTTATAGGAATGGATAACCGCCAGTTACCCAGAAGATTATTTCAAAAGAAATAAACACTAAGAATGTTAATGCGGCAGCGAGATAAAATGGAGTTCTTCTCACCCAGGCAGAATCTTTGATTTCTGGTGGAAGTTCATCATCCCATTTTTTGTTCTTTCTACGCCATACAACGATATGCAAATCACCCCACACAAAGCCCACTAAAAGGTATAAAGCAGATAGCGCTCCTAATAGTAACGGATATTGAAATGGAGTGGCTTTATCAACATTCAAAGTGATAACCAAAATTAAAAAAGGCACACCGATACTGACTGTCGCTAATGCGCCAGCTATAAGATATACCTTCCAATTTTTTAGTGCGTTTTTCACGCAAATAGAATAACACATATACCACAAATGAGAATATACTTAATAAAGAGAAAAGTTATGCCAAATCCTAACTTGAAAGAAAACAAATTTAAAAGAGCGCTCGTCGTCCCTTTTCGTGGTTTAGTGAAAGCTATTTCTAAAACCTGGTACGTCAAATCTCAATATAAATATATTACCCATCATAAATGTGATTTGAAGAACCCAACCAGATACACTGAGAAGCTCCAATATCTCAGATTATTTGTCTATCCAAAAGATCCTCTTGTCGTTCAATGTGCAGGACGTGCTGGAGTCAGAGAATATCTAAATAAGCGCGGTTTTGCGGACAAATTAATACCAATTTATGGTATTTTTGATAGATTTGATGATATTGATTTTGATAAATTGCCAAACCAATTTGTAATGAAATGCACCCATGCATGTGCTTTCAATTACATATGTTTAGATAAGAGCAAAATTAACCTCAAAGAATTGAAGAAGAAATTCGATAAGTGGCTCAAAACTAACTATGGCAAAAAGACTGTTGAACTCCACTACGCTCCAATAAAGCCACAGATTATTATTGAGAAATATTTGGAAGAAGATGGCAAGTTACCAATCGAATATAAGATTCATGTTTTCAATGGAAAAGCACGTAGCATGTACGTTGTTACATCACGTGGAATTGATATTAGATACAACAACTATTACATCGACTGGACACCATTTGATGGCAGTCAATTCAATGGTTGGAAAAAGACAGATTATCCATTAAAGAAACCGGACCACTGGGATGATATGGTTGAAATGGCAGAGATATTATCTCAACCTTTCCCATTTGTTAGAGTGGATCTATATAACATCAACGGAAAAATTTATTTTTCCGAAATGACTTTCACACCCGCAAAAGGCACATTGATTTTAGATGATGATCAATGCGACTTTGAAATGGGCAAGTGGCTAGATATAAGTAAGTATATTAATGCCAAGTAGTGTGCGGGAAGCTTACTTCGTAAAGCATCATCGCATGATATGTCTCCTGACCTTCGTATGTAGGCGAAACGGTGTCGGAGATTTTTTCATATTGAATGGTAAAACCAATCAATCTATCTAAATTGAGATTATCTAATTTAAAGCCAAAGCATGTGTACATTTCTTTTCTTCCAGAATATGGAGGAACGAAATGATCATCACCACTGTTTGTGGGTACTTCATTAACGGTGTACGTTACAGGCACGTATGTGTATCCTATATCGTTCTTTAGAACAAAGCTGACTGTAATCTTTAGATTGCTTAAGCCGGATCTTAAGTTTTGATTATCGGCTAAAACAACAGAACATTTGAAGTTCATCATAAAATATGATGGATTATTACATTCTTTGGAGAATAAAACACCAAAGCCTTTGCTTTCACCATGATTTGTGGGTTCGACTTGTGTTCTGGATTTTTGGTAGTCGCCATTGCAGAACATCTGTCCATCAAACATCTTCGATGTAATACCATATTTAAATGAGTTATTGGCTTTAGCTAAGCAAACTGCGGGACCATACGCTAAAGTTCCATCATCCGGATTCTCTTTATCGTACGTGTATGCGTAATTATTCCAATTTGGATCGCAATCGCGGAAGTTCACGTCATCTAATGAAGTGAAAACTCTATCAGTATCACTATTCAAAGAATAGACATCTTTCTTATCTGTGATTCTGTTATTGCTATCATATGGATTAATTTGTGAATTCCATTCATTGAAATAGTTTTCAAAGAAGTTGGAGGAGTTATATGGAATGCCTTCATAAACTTCTTTTAAACCATAACCACAGGCAGTCAAAACAAGTGTAGGTGCGATTAATAATAACTTAAAGTGTGATAACTTTTTCATCTTTCTCTTCCTCCACTTCTACTTTGACTTCTTCAGCTGGTTTTGGTTCCTCTTCTTTAACCTTAATGGTCCTATTAAATGTGTAACCTAATAAGAAAATGGCCACTAATAATGGTGATGAGGTAAAGAATGGGAATAATTTATCAGAGTTGACCAAAGGTCTATAACTAAATAGCAATAAGGATACTGCTAAGAAACCGAGAACATAACCAGCGATCAAATAACGATCACTTTCATCATCCTCATTCTCTTTTAAATACTTGAATAATCTTCTAATGCCGATGACTAAAGCACCCAAGAAGAAAACCGCACCAAAGAGGCCACTTGATAATAAATTATCAAATAACCAGATATTGGATACTTCTTGTTGCACTCCATTGGGGTATAAATAATCGTATCCACCAACTGGGACACCGAATAATTTAAATGATGAGAATAGGTCTTGGAATATCACAATAGCTTTAGAAGCAAATCTGTTTGCGATGAATAACCTATTTAGTATCTCTTTACTTGAAATGAAGTTTTTAATTCCTGCGGTGAATCCCCAACTTGTTTGAGCGATTAAGAAAACAAAAATCAAAACAAGAACGAGGATAATACCAGCGGCAATCATCATGCCGTTTAAGATATCGCGTGATTTCTTAATCTTTCCAGCAAGAACAATAATTGCGATACCCATCACTAAGACCACGTCAGTGATAATCGTGTATTTACTAATAGTAAATAATAATGAGAGGAACGCTAAGACTGCGTAGCTTAAGTAAATTAAGAAGTCTCTCTTATTCTCTTTAAACTTAATAAAGAATAATGGGATGACAGATGTTAATAAAATTGAAGGGAATAAAGACCAATATTCAATTGTCACTTCTTCCACTTGGAAACCAAAGAGCATATATGCCATGCTACCAATAGGTAGAACTGATGGTTTGCCGTTATAAACAATATATGAATTCTTATAAATCAATGTGTAGAACGGCACATAATAGATCATTGTTATAAACAAGTTTATAAGAACAAAGATCGCTAAAGCTCCATAGATAACAATCATCACTTGTTTAATTTTGAATCCTTTAATGTATGAAGAAAGGAATCCAGCAAGGCCTAAACAAGTTAGAGCAATAGGAACAAAAACAGATTCCGCTACACCAATCGCGCCAACTGATGAATAGTTGAATTGGCTTAACGCGGTTAATAACCCAAATACAAATACTGGGAATAAGAAGAAAGCAAATGTTGTAATGCCATCTTTTTTAATCTGTCTAAATGTAACTAAAAGTAATAAAGCCACTAAGACAACAGAAAGAATTCCGTATAAAAGGAATGAGTGTCCTAGATAAAAGGATATTAAGGCTAATACCTCAATACATAAAAATCCCACGACTGTTCCATAAGTTGTGAGATCAATTATCTTTCTGGGTTTCGCTTCTGCTTGTTCCATGCGCATTTATTATTATATAGAAAAGATAAGAAAGGCACAAAAAAAGAGGCAAACGCCTCAATTTATTGGACTATTCTTCGCTTTCGAAATAGAAGTCGTCCACTTCGCTACCCATATCAAGGTATTCATCAGCGGATTGGTAGGCTTCATAAACTTCTAATTCTTCATTTTCAGTTAAATCGTTGTTACGATCTCTAGGTCCTAAGAAATTGCTCATAAAATACCTCCTTATGGATTGGAGTCTAGATGGCTTGATTATCAGCCTGTCTTTTCTCTTGTGAATAACTATATCATCGCACGTGTATAACGCAAGAAAATTATAGATAAAATTTAGACAGTGACAAAAAAAGGCTGTTTTACTATGTAATACTATGAGTGTGATTTGCCGCTCCATTATAAATAATGGCGGTTGATTTTGGTTGCCTAAATTAAAAATCGTTGTATATTATATATGCTATGCAAGAAGAAAGACGTATCGAAGACATTATTGCTGAGAATCTCATCTACTACCGCAAGGCCGCAGGTCTTACCCAATTAGAGATCGCAGAGAAATTCAACTACTCTGATAAATCCATCTCTAAATGGGAAAGAGCGGAAGGCATGCCGGATGTTTTAGTTTTAAAATCTCTCGCAGACTTCTATGGCATTACCGTGGATGACTTTTTTCAAGAAGAAAAGAAAAAGCTTCCAAAGAACAAGACAAAGAAGCATTGGTTTATTGTTGGATTAAGCGAAGCGCTTCTCTGGCTCGTGTTTGGACTAGCGTATGTGATTTTATCCATCGCCTTACCAAATCTCTTCCCTTGGTGGCTATTATTCGTCTATGCGTCCGCTGCAGCATTCATTCTCGCGGTGGTTTGGTCAGGAATCTATCATAAGAATTTCTATCAGTTAATAGCGACATCCGGAATTATCTGGTGCACTATTACATCAGTATTCCTCACAGTGATCTTAAAAACAGATATTCCTAATGCGTGGTTATTATTCACCATTGGGGTGCCACTAGAAGGATTAGCAATTCTCTGGTACTTCTTAAAGAAGAACAGTAAGAAAAACAAATAAGGATCAGAAATGATCTTTTTTTGTATAAAAAGAAAAGCCCTTAAGGGCTAATCATCTTCCAACCCATCATTAATGAAGAGAATGCCTAATGTCTTTGGACCGCAGTGCGAAGTGATTGTCGCTTGCGCGTATGTGTCATAGATTTTCTTAAATCCACGTTCCTTAAGGAAGTCATAAGCAATCTTCCTCATTTCTTCTGTAGCGTGACTGTGTGTCACAAACGCTACTGATAAATCAGGATTATTGAATTCAGTGAGTGTGTCTTCACAATATTGTTGGACACAGACTTCACTCTTACCATGATATTTCTTTTGTGGCATCATCTTGCCATCTTTAACGATGATTTGTGGTTTGATTCTGAATAGCATTGCGGAGAATCTAGCAAGTCCAGAACAACGACCACCTTTATATAAATAATTCAAAGAATTAATTACAAAGCTAGCTTGCACAAATGGAACTCTTGCTTCCACTTTTTCCACGATCTCTTCTGGGGTTAAACCTTTGTTAGCTAACTTACGAGCGTAAATGGCTAATAAAGCAATACCACTAGAAAGACTTTGGGAGTCAATGACATAAACATTCTTTAAGATAGATGCTGCGTGTTGTGCATTAGCGCAAGCAGAAGAAATGCCTGAGCTTAATGAAATATGAATGATAGCATCATATTCTTTAAGAAGCTTTGTGAAATGTTTATCGTATTGATACTCATTAATCGCACTGGTTTTTGGTAAGACATCAGTCTTATCAACAAAATCAAAGATATCTTGTGGAGTAATTTCTCCATCAAGACCACTTTCATCACCTAGGATAACAGTGAATGGAATAACGGATATTTCGTATTCTTTTTGTAATTCCTTTGGGATATCTAATGTTGATTCTGTAGAAATAGCAATTTTCATAAATTGGTTCCTCATTAGGAGAGTTTATATTACATAGTAATTACTTTTTTGTCAAAAAATCTTTGATAGCACTATCATATTTTGCCATCGCATGATTTCTGATATGGGAATGAGTTCCTTCATCAAACCAAACAAAGGTTTTCTCTTTGCTGGCGCAAGCATCAAACACCTTAACAGCGTTTTCTGGAACAGAGAATTTATCATTCCTTGTGTGAATAAAAAGGACAGGAATATGAACGTTTGGAACTAGATTAATTGGCGAAGATTGTTTGACGGACACTTTAGTGTAGATTCTGAACCACATCCAGATGAGGTAAAAAACTGGAAATACTTTGTGGCCTAAATCCACGTAGTGTCTTCTATAGGAATCTAAGAAGTTAATAAAGACACCATCTAAGACAATCTTTTCCACTAAGTCGGTGTTATTTTTGCTTGTGACCGCTAATAAACCAGCGGAACCACCAACACAGAGACAGTGTAAAACAAACTTTTCTTGCCCTTTGGTTTCCTTTAAATATTTCATCCATGCCAAGGCGTCTTCACTTTCTTTGATACCAACTGTGGAAAACTCACCATCGCTTAAGCCATGGGCTCTTGGATCGATGAACAAAACATTTAAACCGGATTCGATATATGGTTTTGCATAGTAGTAAGCGTACATCAAGCATTCGCATCTACCACACAAGAATAGAGCGGTTTTCTTGGCGCCAAAATTGTAGAACTCACCATAAAGTTTGAGTCCATCATTTTCAATTTGGACGTCCTCTTTTTTATCTTGGAATTGGGACATGTATTCAATGCCGTCGTTCCACATTTTCATCTGTTCTGGGTTATCTGGAGCGGAGCAAACTCTTCCCCAGCTTCCCTCTTTCGCCATTCTCTTTGATAAGGTGTGAAGATACACACGTCTAGCGGTCTCCACGATCAAGGCAATGCCGACGACAAGCGAAACAAAAATGAAAATTCCGACTCCAATTATAAGCCAGTGATACCATAGTAAATTTGCTTGAATTACGGGCAAAATCATTGCAAAACCTTATTATTTCTTCAAAATTTGAGTTAAAAGTGCTCTTTCTTCTTCACAATCTTTACTGACTGGTTTTTCACCGAAGAAGAAGACAACGGCTAAGCCTGGACCGACGTTAACACCGTTTGATTGACCCATGCGGGAAACGATGACTTCAGCCTTTGGAGCGACTTCTTTTGCGATCTTTTCAAACTCTTTCGCTTGTTCTTCTCTGATGCTGTGAACAACGATTAAGTACTTTGGATCTTTTTCAATTAAAGCGGACATAAATTCTTTTGCCACTTTATAGGAAGCTTTATATCCTCTGGCGTTGCCTAAGACACATGGCATACCGGTTTCATTGGAGAAATCCGCCATTGGTTTAACACCAGCCATGGAGCCAAAGAAAGCTTTGCCATAACTAATACGACCACTTCTGTGTAAGAAGAATAAGTTATCTAAAATACCAATTTGGTGTAAGCACATTTTCTTTTCCATTAAGAAATTGTAGTTTTCATCAATGGACATACCAGCTTTACGGTTTTCGCTTGCGGCGATACAAAGCATAGAAATACCACCACTATAACGTTTAGAGTCAACGACAAGTAATTTTCTACCTGGGTATTTTTCTTCTAATTCGTTTTTAGCGATAAGGAAGGCGTTGAATGTTCCACTCATACCACTAGAAAGTGTAATAGCGAGAACGTCTTTTCCTTCTTTGAAAGCTTCTTCCGCTCTTAAACCAATAAGGTATTGATTTGGTAAACCTGTTTTAAAGACTTCTTTCTTGTCTAAACGATGATAGAAATCTTCGAACGTGATTGTTTCCCAATCGATATCTGCTTGATGGTCTGCACCATCTGGGTAAAGAATTGAACCAGGAACTGGTTTTTCAATACCGAACTGTTTTCTCTCTTCTGCATTTAAGTCCATGCAGGAATCAGAGAGAATAATATAATTAGCCATAATAGTTACCTCCAATTTATGACCTATTTAAAATAAATTTTTATATTGTTAATGTTGTCTCCGACAACACTCCAAACATATCTTTCAGCGCCGATATTAAGATAATCGGTCTTCACATTTGTTAACGCGGTGGTATCAATCTTATTTGGAACGAAGTTATTATCGTTTGAATATTTGAACCACGCTTCTTTCATTGTCCATAACGGGAAGAAATCATTTTCTGTTTCACACTTCTCGTTCTTATGAACTGTTTTACCAACGAGATTTAATGGATGTCTCTTCGTGTCCATGTATTCAATGTCCACACCGACGTAGGCATCACTGACCGCAACACATACAATACCATGGCTGTGCGACAAGGAGAAGAAACATCTATCGCAAACCCATTTGCCATTATCTAACTTAGTAAAGACTACTTCTTTTGGATCGACACCAAAGCATTCTTTAATCGCGGTTTCTAGTAACTTCCAAATGTAAAACTTTTCTTGTTTCACTTTGAAATTGTTACAAGATTCAATTTCTTTCTTTCTGATATCTGGAACATATCCATCACAGAGAAAGGGAATATGGGCAAAATATATAGCGACAAATTTTTCCATTATTTCTGATTCTTTTCGATGTAATCAATAACGTCTTTTACTTTAGTAAAATCATCAAAAGATGAATCGGTGAATTCAATATTAAATTCTTGTTCGATTGAAATTGCGAGATATAAAACACCGATAGATGTTAATCCAAGATCTCCTCTTAAGTCTGATTCTTCACTACAAGAATCTAGAACTTCTGGATTACTTGAATTTGCTAATTTAATGAGTTCTTTTAATTTGTTAAATATTTCGTTTCTACTCATAAAGCGTTAGCCTTTCCTCTGATGATTTTCATCGCTGGGGTACGAATAAAGTCTTCTTTTCTTATAACAATTTTACTAACTCTCATATGAGAAGGTAATAAATTATTTACTTTTTTCACTTCCTCGCGGACATATTCTTCAGGATTGCTTAATCCAAGTCTAGCGATTTCGAGCATACGTGGGTACACCTGAATCTCTAACGCACCAGTTTCTTCATTAAGATAAACCATACAGTCTTGGATAATATCTAATTCATCAAATTTGTTCTCTAAATCAAATGGAGAAATCTTTTCTCCAGTGGGGAGAACGATGATTTCTTTGATTCTTCCAACGATGAATAAGAAGCCCTCTTCATCAAATCTGACAAGGTCACCTGTTTTAAAGAATCCGTCCTCAGAGAACGCATTTGCATTTTCTTCTGGATCGTTATAGTAGCAATCCATAACGTTATCACCTTTAATCCAGAGTTCACCATCCACTACTTTGAGTTCTTGTTCTGGATATGGGAAACCAACGGATGCTGGTTTGTAATCACTTCTATGGTTGCCAGAAACCAAGTTGGCGGATTCGGTTAAACCATAACCAGGTAATAAGGTGATGTTATATTGTTTATATTCCTTCACTAAGTATGGAGGAACTGTGGAAGCACCACATATAATGTGAGTTAGGGAATCACCTAACATATTTCTCTTAAATTGTTTGGATAAGTTCAAACACATTTCCGCTAAAGCGGGAACCATAACCATAATTGTTGGTCTAAAGACAGCGATGTCCTTAAACATATCCTTATTGTTTTGGCAGATGAATAATGCACTACCAGTTTGTAAGTTGGTTAATAAGTTTCTCACTAAACCAAATACATGTGTTAATGGAAGGACTAACAAATATCTTTGGTTAAAGACATTTGGAATACCATAACAACCATTGCATGTGCCTCTCGCTAATGCCTTATGATTTAATAAAGCACCCTTGCTCTTACCAGTTGTACCACCTGTGAAGATAATAACCGCTGGATCTTTTGGACCAACTTCTACAGCGGGTTCTAAAGAAGCGCTTGTTTCCATCACATTGATAAGTTTCATCTTGTGAGGCATTGCGTTAAGTGCATCAATTTTTGCCTGCAAAGCTGGATGATAGACAATAGCCTTCATTTGGAATTTCATTCCACAGCCGAACAAGGCTTGTTCTGGTAAATGAGGTGGAAGTAAAACTGCGCAGCAACCTAAAGTTGAAACCGCTAAATAAGCTTTTACCCATTCAAGTGTGTTAGGGGCGTAAACACCAACAAAATCACCTTTCGCTAAACCGTTAGCCTTTAAAACTGAACGGAATTTTGCAACTTCAGCGTCTAATTCACTGTAAGTGAGTTGTCTTGTTGGATCCGCTAAAGCGACTTGACTAGCGAACTCTTTAACGGAGTTTGCCCACATCTCGTTAACGCTATCGAAACATTTAATTCTTTTTAATGTTTCCGCGTCAGTGCAATTTTTGAATGGATTGTCTAAATATTTCATATTACTTCTCCTCCTTATGGTAGAGAGCTTTTAACTCTTGTTCTTTATCAAATAGGTATTGTGTGGCCTCTTCTATTTCTTTCATGCCCATTCTCTCTCCGAATTTCTCTCTGAGATTAATAGGCTCACCCACCACTACTTTTTGTCTGTGCCACACGCTCTTACGCACTTCCCTATACACAGGGATGATGGGTACGTTGGCTTGATAGGCCATTAAGACCGCACCACCTTTGAATGAAGACATCGGGTTTTCATTCTTGAATGTGACATGTCCTTCAGGGAAGACGGTAACAACGTTACCACCTTCAAGTAATTGAGTGACTTCTCTAATAGAATTATAAGATGGTTTTTCTCTATCCACTGGAATGCAACCACAATGGGTGTAGAACCAGGTTAGGAATTTATTCGCCATGATTTCTTTCATAACCATATAATGGAGTCTTCTCTTCCAAAATGCTGTAGATAACACCATAACATCACTGTAGAGAATGTGGTTTGACACTATAAGTGCGCCACCTTTAATCCTCTTTTTTTGATTTTTGTTTTCGTAAACTTTCTTAATTCGATACCACAATAAAAATGGCCATCCAGACCATCTAGCTATATCAAATAAGATGTAACGGGGTTTGATAACACGAGCTTTATATTTACTCTTAACACTCATGCTATCAATTATATATTTAATATAAATTGTTTCAATAACGAGTGGTAATAAAAAAGTGACAACAATAACACTTTGTATTAGAAGGATGGAAACATCTTTCTAAATAACCAGGAGAATAAAACGTTCAAAAATGCGCATAAAAGCACACCTATAGGAACACACACTCCCGCTGGAACATGGGCTAAATCAAACATCAAGAATAAGAATCCATGACAGCTCCCCATCTTGATTGCAGTAAATAGTAATTCTTTAAACAATCTTCTAAAGAAGGTTTGTGTGGGATAGAAGATATTGATGATTAAGAAATATAGTAAGAAACACAAAGTGTATGAGATATATATCACACCAATTGTGGGCATCAAATGATGGTTCAATCCAATAATCATCATCGCCATCAATAATGCATTACAAATAATCGCTCCGATGGAATGAGTGAAGATAATTGTTTGAATTCTAAAAGTATCCTTAAACGGAGAGAAATGACTTCTAGAATTACTATCCAAATAAATGGTTTCAATTGGGATTGTATATAGAGGGCATTGCATCATTTGGAAAGAGACAATTTGGTTCATCTCATATTCATATCTATTGCCCTTAATTTTAATCAATTGATCAAGGTATCTAACTGGAAATCCTCTTAAACCACATTGGTCATCTTGGATATATGTTTTGGTTAATAGAGATCTAGTCGTTTTTGAGAAGTCATTTCCAAATCTGCTACGGAATGGTACATCTTTACCAAATGAACGAACACCAAAGACGAGTTGATTTGTCTCACACATTTTATCATACACTCTGATGATATCTTTCAGTGCGTGTTGACCATCCCCATCCGCAGTAATTACAAACTCTGCATCAGGGTATAATTCGAGTAAATGTTTATAGCCGTATTTCATCGCTGCACCCTTGCCTTTATTCTTTTCAAAAGCAAGATATTTGACCATTGGTTTAACCTGATCAAAAACATGTTCGAATTCTGGTCCTGAGCCATCATTCACAACAAGCACAGGAAAATCTTCATCGACAAGTCCTTGAACTGTATTGACTAATAAGTCATCCGGTTCATAACTAGGGATTAATACAACTGCTCTTTTCATGTTGTATAAATTTTATCATATTTATATGTTCTTATGAACAAAAGAAAAAGCGCTCTTTGAGCGCTTAGGTCTATATCCCTAAACTCTATCCAATCCTTGGCCCATATTCTCTTTCCATTGCTTGGATGGTGACGACCCATTGTTTGCCAAATTTGCAAACATCAATACCATCAACAAGTTTTCCATATGATACGGCCTTTCTTAATGTTGATTCGTTAAGATTCCACATTTGGCATGCTTCTGTAAAAGCTATAAGACCATCAAACGGACTTTGAACCAACTTTCCTTCGAAAAATAGTTCGTCACAAGCTAAATCAATGTCGTCATTCCAAGAGATTCCATATCCGCCTTGGTCCACTTTTACCTTTTTGAACAAGTCATTCTTTTTGAGTTCGTTAAAAACATCCCATTTTTTAAATAGTGGTTTTACATCATAAATCTTTGTGACTCCTTCAACAAAGGATACAGATAACAAGTAATTGTTAAGCGCAGCGACATTTTTTATCTTGTGAAACATATTTTTTTATTCCAATCCCGGGATGCTTTGAAATATCTGAGTATCCCATATTTTCTGTACTTCAGCTCTGTGTAATTCCAACCATTCGCGAGCTAATAGTAATGCTTTAGGCGGTAGTTTGCCATCAACTATATGTCCATCCGCAATTGCGATTGAGCAAACATATTCGCCGTATTTAACATGTATGTGTGGTGGGTGGTGTTCTTTTTGAGAGAAGTACATCTTAATAACTAGGCCATAGAACCTAGATATTACTGGCATTTAAATACCTCCTTTCTTACACTTATATTATATCACTATTCCGTGATATTGTACATCTCAATTTGAAGAAAAATACCAAATCATATGATTTGGTAATAATATTCTTCTGGTGGAGTCGAGGGTGTCGAAACCCTGTCCAAGGATGGCTCTTCAATAACGTCTACAGTTTAGACGATATTTATATTTAACGTATTTTCGTATATCGACTCACTACAATACGCGAGACTTACCGGATTTCAGAAACAAGTAACAAGTCCACTCCTATTTCCTATCCTTTTGGTATGACACCCTACCCAAGCGTGAAAGGCTAAAACCTTGGAGGATGCTCTGTCTGATCTAAAGAGACCAGTACCCTATGTCGGGAGCAATTATGCTAAGCAGAGAGATTGAGCTCTAGGAGCTCTCATATAACTGTTGTCAGTTATTTTTCTTTTGATGATAACGTCATCACTCGACTGCAATTAGAGCCTAGCACACCCCTGTCGAATCCAATACGACCCCATGTGTGCTACCTAAGTAGCCTAAATACTATAACTTTTATTGATTGAAAAATAAATAAAAAGATAATCACAGTCGAATAAAATTGTTAAAATAATGGTAAGAGGTAAATACTATGCAATTTTTTGAAAATACGAAGCGTTTAGCACGTGAATTTCTCGCATTCAAAAAATACAAACAATTAAACAAAGTTCTCGCTGTTTTTGTTGGTATTTTTATGTGCCCATTCTTTATCTTATTTGGAGTGATGGTAGCATGGACATTCTTTAGTGCGATTTTCTTCACCATTGTTGAGGCACCTATTAAGTTCTTACATAATCTCATCAAAGATGAAACTAAAGAACACCATTTAGCGTTCAGGATGTTAATTTATTATCTATCCTGGCCAATTATCTTCATCTTCTATGTGTTCTACGCATTGATGATTGTTGATATCTACATCTGCTACTTCTTCACACAATGTGCTGGTTATGTAGCAAGCTTAGGTGGATTCCACTTCCACATCTCTCCTCTCGATGAGAGAATCGATAAAGAAATCGATCTTGAAAGAAAACACAACAAAGCCGCGATTATCCATATCATTGTCGTTGCAGTGTTGGTGTTTGTGTGTGCTGTCCTAGCGTTAGTCGGTGGCATTATCGCCGCAGTCGCTGATGATCCCGCTATCGGTATCACAATCTTAATGGTGGGCTTAGCATTACTTGGATTACCAGTCGCATTCGAAGGCGTTTACGCAGTGCTCGCCTATCGTGATTGGGCTAAAAAGGAAGAACCGAAGCCAGAAGAAAAACCAGCTGTTGAAGAGAAACAAGAATAAGCTAGATTAGGAATATATTAATAAGGGTTATGATTTGCTATGCAAATTAGCCCTTATTTTTTTATATAGGTATTTTCTAAACTATTTGAAAAATAGCGGGGGTTAACATACAATATACAACCGAACGGAAAAAGTAATATGAAAGAAAATACAAAGAGAACATTAAAAACGACATTCTTATCACTAATTAAGAATGACGCGGCAATTGAAGGCGCTAAAACCGCTCCATGGTGGATCGGCGTCATCATGTTTGTGATTGGTACATTCTTACCAATTATTCCAATTATGGTTAACGCCAGTAAGACCTATGGTGCTTCATATGTCAGCGCAACAACATATGGTTATGAGCAAGGACTTGTCACCTGTGGTGTTCAACTCAAAACAGCATCCTATTCCTTCAAAGTTGAAGACAATCAATTAATTGAAAGAATTGGTGAAACAGTTCAAGAGCAAACTTGGGTGGAAGTTGATGGAGTCAGCAAAGATGAAACTCCTATCGCTAAATACTCCACTACTAGAGAAGGTGTTACACAACGTTCCTTCAATCTCTATTACACAGATAGACCATATTCTGGTTCAGGCAAAACAGTTAAGTCATTGATCAAAACCATCGAAGCTACAAAGTATGCTTTAGGTGAAGATAGATTATTCAATGCTGAAACAGATGATAAAAAGAGTGTTTACATTCCTTCATATTTAATTCTTTATAAGACTGGTTTCTATTCCAAGATCTACAAGATGAACACCGCTACCGCAGCAAGTTCAACTTATGTGAACCTTGACTGGAAAAACGCTAAGTTCGAAGAACTATTAACAAGTCTCCTTACCGTTGAAGGTTTTGAAACCCCAGTTGTGGAAGATTTGAATTATGTCCAAGGTGCTTTAGCAAATTGGAAACAAATCTCCAATGATGCTTATCTCAACCAAAAGACAAGAACCTTCTGGTTCAACTCTGGATTATACTGGGGCATCTACCTCGCATTAGGTGTGTTCATGGGCTTCATGCTATGGCTATTAACACGTGGTAAGAACAATCCAAATAGAAACTTAACAGTCTGGATTGGTATCAAAATCTCCTGGTGGATCTGCTTCACCCCTGCAGTGCTCGCAATGGTCTTAGGATTTGTCTGGGCACAAGCCGCTGGTCTAGCATACATTGTCTTAATCGGTTTAAGAACAATGTGGTTAGCGATGAGACAGCTCAATCCAACCGCTCAACAATAAGTAAATACCCCGCTATGCGGGGTTTTTCTTTCTTTCAAATTATTCTATATGTGCTAGAATAATTACATATAGGAGAAAAAAACTAATATGTTAAAGAAATTATTACCTATCTTCGCATTAACAGCTGGATTATTATTAGCTGGCTGTACAGGCGGTAAAGGCGGCCAGGGTGGCAGCCAAGGTGGCAGCCAAGGTGGCGGCGAAGGATCCGGAGGAAGCCAAGGTGGCGGCGGAGCGCAAACAGTTGAAATCGTTAGTCAAATGGGCGATGCCGATTCAGAAGTTGGTGATGTCACAAAGACAGTCGGCGCAATTACAGTTACATGGAACGGCGTTTACAAACACTTCGACGATAACAATGAAGTCAGAGTTTATGCAGGAAAAACCATCACAATTAGTGGCGCAACAATCTCTAGTATCGCATTTACATTTGCAAATAACACATCATCTGATAAAGGTGGTCCAAACCAATTATCTGGTGAAGGCTACACATATACAGACGGAACCAAAAATGGTGCATGGTCAGGAAGCGCTACTTCAATCACATTATCAGCTGAAAAACAAGCCAAAATTACAGGCATGACAATCTCATACGTTGCCTAATAATTAATAAACAAATTAAAACAATCGGCGTCATGAACCGATTGTTTTTTTAATCTCCGTAATCAGAACCACGAGATTTATCTTCTACGAAGATTTTAAGTGGATCTGTTATGTCAGTTATTTCTAAGAATATAAAGTCTTCTACTTCTGTTTGAGGATATTCAAAGTTTCCCACAAACACCACTCTTTTGTTTTTCTTCACCACTTCTATCATCCTATTAATGATTCTTTGATAGTCCTCATTACTGTGTCTATCTTTGAATCCTTTTAATTGAGTATAGAAAGCGGGTTCTATGTAGAATACTTCTCCACTTTCAAGGAAATATCTATTGCAGAACGGATTATTATTATCCATCTCTAATTTATATTGTTTAAATTCTTCGTAAATCATTTGTGATACGTCTCGTTTCTATTTATTTTAAACGCTCTATAAATCTGTTCCAACAAGATTAATCTTGTCATTTGATGTAAGAACGTCATCTTACTTAATGAAATAAAGTCATTACATCTCTTCTTTAATTCATCACTTAAGCCATAGGATCCTCCAATTACAAAGCTAATTGAAGAACCACCTATGACAAATTGCTTATTTAGATAAGAAGCAAATGATACACTATCAAGTTCTTTTCTATTTAAATCTAAACCAATGAGGTGTTCATTTGGTTTTAACAACTTAAGTACTCTATTACCTTCGGTATCAATAGCCTTTTTGATCTCTGATGGATGTGGATTATCTATGATAGGTTCATCTGCAAGTTCCACTATTTCAATTTGTGAATATGGTTTGATTCTATTGAGATATTCTTCAATACCTTCTTTGAGGTATCTTTCTTTAATCTTACCAATCGCGTAAATTCTAATCTTCATCAAGATTACCTCCTAATAAAGAAACGTGCTGATTTGCGCATCTTACTCTGTAATTATCAATATTAATACCAAAGTGTTTGAATACTTTGAGATATGCCGCTAAAGCGAGTTCTGGGGTGTTAGCTTCTTCAGATAAATGAGCTAGTACAATTTCTTTTGTGTCTTTACCAATTATCTCAGATGCCGCGATTGCGCTATCTTCGTTGCAAAGATGTCCTAATTCTGAAAGAATTCTTTGCTTTAACTCATATGTTCTGTTCGTCGCTAAAAGCATTTTAATATCATGATTAGATTCAATAATCAAATATGTGGGGTTTTTAATCAAAGGAAGTGATTCTTCTAAGAAGCACCCTGTATCGGTCATATAAACAAGAGATTCATCCCCCGCCTTTAAAAGATATCCACAAGGATTCTTCGCGTCATGGCTAGTCTCAAATGGTGTGATTTCCATATCACCTATGGTGAATGGTTTATTAAGTTCTACAACATTACACAAGGAAGGTAGTGTGCCTTTTAAACCATACATGATTTTTGGTGATAAAAATCTAATACCACATATGTGATCAGAATGATCATGGGTGAATATTGCACCAGTGATATCATCCATAGTTAAATTGGCTTCACTGAGTCCTTCAGTAAGACGTGTTAAAGTGATACCCATATCAATGAGTATCACAGTCTTTTTATATATAACTAAACTAGCATTTCCTTTGGAACCACTAGCGATGATGTTAAAAAACATATTAGTCAGCAGCAGCCATTTGGTTGCTAATTTCTTTCATCTTTTCTTCCCATTCTCTTGGTGGGGTATCGAAACGACCGAAAGATTTATAGAAGAAGAGACCAACACTACCAGTTTGACCGTTTCTGTTCTTAGCGACGATTACTTCAACAAATGAAGCGTCACCAGGCATTTGCTCAGCGAGCATTTGTTGTTGTTGTCCATAGGACAGTTTCTTTCTCTCGTCTTCGCTTAGTTCACTAATCTTTTTATTCTCGTTAGCGTTGTTTTTGCTCTCTTTACCATAGTCTTCTCTATGCATGAGCATAACAACGTCAGCGTCCTGTTCGATAGAACCACTATCACGTAAGTCACTTAATTGTGGTTTTCTCTTATCTTGTTCAACACGACGTGATAACTGTGATAAGGCCAAGATTGGAATTTTTAATTCCAATGATAATTGTTTTAACGCTAAAGAAATCTTACGGACTTCTTCTTGGCGGGAATCATTTCCTTTTCCGTTGCCGGAAGTTTCCACTAAACCTAAGTAGTCGACAACAATCAAACCAAGGTTTGGTTCCTTAGCGATAAGTTTTCTACTCTTAGCGATGATGTCCATTAATTTATTACCTGGAGTGTCATCAATGTATATAGGCGCATTACCCACACGCTTGACTGCGTCTGCGAGCTTAATACGTTGCTCACCTGTGAGCTTGCCTGTGCTTAAGGACTGTAATGGGATGTATGATTCAGAAGCAATAAGTCTTCTCACTAATAACTCAGAAGACATTTCTAATGAGAAGATCGCCACCGGGACTTTCGCTCTGGTTGCCACACGATAGGCAAAGTTAAGGGCTAAAGCGGTTTTACCAACAGCAGGTCTAGCAGCAAGAATGATAAGGTTACTTCTTTGGAAACCTTGTGTTTTCTTGTTAATACCTTCGTATCCGGTATTAATACCGGTAACATCATCATCCTCTAATTCTCTTGCGGATTTAATGATGCTTTCCACTTCAGGCGCCACATCTCTTGTGGGTTTGAATTGAGAAATTCTTCTCTTTTCAGTCGCATCTTTAATCATTTCTTCACTATTAAGAATAAAGTCATTGATGTTATCAATTTCTTCGTTATGGTACTTTTCATCGATCTTTCTGATTGTGAGAAGTAACTTTCTTAAACAGGATTGATCGTTGACGATTGCGATGTAGTGATCAAGGTTAGCGAAAGCCACCATGGAATCACAACATTCTTGTAAGTACTCAACACCACCGATGTTGTCGAGTTCTTTCATATTTAACAACTCTTCAGAGGCCGTTAATAAGTCAACGTTAACACCTCTTTCACGGAGTTGATTAATAGCGCGATAAATGAGTTGGTGTCTTCCTTCAAAGAAGTCATCTTCAAGGAGGGAAGATAAAACTGTATACATTGCATCGCTATTTAACATAGCGCTACCTAAAACAGCCTTTTCTGCTTGCGAATTATAAGGCAAATCAGTTCTAGCTTTTTTAGGTGTTTTATAATTGGCCATTATTTTCCTTCCTCCTTTACATGTACTTTTATTTCACCGATAACTCCTTTAAAGAGTTCTATTTTTAATCTATAGATACCAAAGGCATCTAATGGTTTCTTATCAACAAATTTTCTCTTATCGATAACGATGTTATATTCGCTTAAGAGTTTCTCTTCAATCTGCTTTGCAGATATATTTCCGAAACAACGTCCATTATTACCTTTAAGAGTAAACTCTAATGTGATTTCTTCTAATCTCTTAGAGATGTCTCTAGCTTCCGCTTGTTTTCTTTCAAACTCTAAGCGCTCCGCTTCTTTTTGATTCGCTAAGATCTGAGTGGATGTCTTAGTGAGTGGAACAGCTAACTTTTGTGGGAAAAGGAAGTTCTTCGCGTAGCCGTCACTGACTTCTACGGTCTGATCTTTTTTGCCAACTTTCTTTACGTCTTTAAGCAAAATTACTTTCATAATTAATCATCCATTTCCACTTCAAATTTTCTGCTCTTGGCATCAGCGGTAGCTTCATTGAGATGCTTTTGAATAACAGCATATAACGCATCTTTGATATCAGAGATGCGGGAATTATCAAATGTAATAGCGGCGCTGGAGAAGTGTCCTCCACCTCCGAGTTTCTCAGCTAAAAGCTGAACGTTAATAGAACCATCACTACGTGCGGATATTTTCACTTTTTTGGGTGATGTATGTGCACACACAAAACAGGCATGATTACCCTTAAGGGTCATACACAAGTTCGCTGCTTTAGAAATTGATGAATCATCAACGACTTTATCTTCAGGCGCGAATGCACATACCACACCATAAGCAGGGTGCTCTAGTTTAGAAACTAGTTCCGTAACCACACTGTATTCTTCATAGTCGTCTTTTAGGAAGTCATCAGCCATGGAGTTATCCGCACCATATTCTTTTAGAATAGTGCAGCTTTCAAATGTTCTTAAACCAGTGACTTTGCTCTTAAAGTGGTTAGAATCTAGGAAGATACCAGAGAGCATAATTGTTGCGTACATAGATGGAATTTCCACTCTCGGAGAGATGGAACAGAATCTAATAAATTCAGCAATAATTTCACAAGTTGAACTTGCGGCAGGATCGATATGGTTAAAGACAGGTGATTCAATATATTCTTCACCTCTTCTATGATGGTCGATAACCACGACTTTTGTGCTCTTATCAAGTAGTTTCGGTGCCATAACCATCGCAGGTATGTGCACATCTACGACTACGAGCAATGTGTTAGGTGTGATTACATCAAGCGCTTGTGAAGGAGAAATCATAATTTCTTCTAATTCTTCTTTTGAGAAAGAAGATGTAAATGCTGATCTAGCTTTACTTTCAGTATTCTTTAAATCAACAACCATACGGCATTTCTTCTCTAAACGAGTACAAATGGCCTTAATACCTAAGCATGCGCCTAACGCGTCCATGTCCATCATCGCGTGGCCCATGACGACAATGTTGCTTGATGACTTTATTAAAGTCATTAAGGAGTCCGCTAAAACACGGTCTTTAACTCTGTTACGTTTTTCTTGGGCTTCGGTCTTGCCACCATAGAATTCCATTTCACTACCATAAACAGCAACACAGACTTGGTCACCACCACGGCTCATAGCGATATCTAATGCTTCATTAGCGAGTTCGTTAAGTTTAATAACGTCTGGGAATTCTCTGGCTAAGCCAATAGATAATGTTAATGGAATATCAGTGCCACCACTCACTTCACGAACTTGGTCGATGATGGAGAAGTGGTTAGCTTTCATTCTTGTATAGTTTTTAAAGTTGCAAAGCAAAGAATAACTGTCGTTCTTAATTCTTCTTAGAAGAACACCATATTCTCTGCAGTAATTGAAAATAACGTTTTTCACTTTAGTGGCAATATCGTTAAAGTCATCATCACCACGAACAACGTCTTCATAGTTATCAATAACTAAGACACCAACGACTGGTGCTTGTTCTTTAGAATAGTTAAATGTTTCTTCAAAATCGGTAACATCT
>CAJOPR010000007.1 GCA_905236395.1 uncultured Bacilli bacterium | reverse complement strand
GATACAGGTACAGCTGTCACATTCAAACCAGATCCAACCATCTTCTTAGATACAACCGTTTATGATTACACCATCATTAGAGACAGAATGAGACAAGTGGCATACCTCAATAGAGGTATTACCATCCATGTTAATGATGTTAGAAGCGATAAAGCTGAAGAACAAAAACATGAATCATTCTTCTATAAAGGTGGTATTAAAGAATACGTTTTATTCATCAACAACCACAAAACAAGATTGTTTGATGACGTTATCTATTGTGAAGGTTCGGTCCCAATTACATTAGCTAGCGGTAGCACCGCTCATGTGTATGCGGAAATCGCTTTCCAATACGATGACGGTTATAGCGCAAACGTGTATTCATTCTGTAATAACGTTCATACCCACGAAGGTGGTATGCACGAAACAGGCTTCAAAGAAGCCATGAGAAAAGTTGTCAACAACTATTGCCGTGAATATAAGTTCTTAAAAGATGGTGAAGATGACTTAACATATGACGATATCGCTGAAGGCTTAACCGCAGTTATTTCCGTCAAGCATCCAAACCCACAATTTGAAGGACAAACCAAGACTAAATTAGGTAACTCTGAAGTCAGAAAGATCGTCAATGGTATTGTTAGTGAACAATTCCAGAGATTCTTACTCGAAGATCCTAAATTAGCCAGAATGATTATGGAGAAAATCGTCATGGCAGCGAACGCCCGTATGGCCGCTCGTAAAGCCCGTGAAGATTTCCGTAGAAAAGGCTCTCTCGAGTTAACCACTCTTCCAGGCAAACTCGCAGATTGCTCAAGTAGAAACCCAGAAGAATGTGAATTATACATCGTTGAAGGTAACTCCGCTGGTGGTAGTGCAAAAAACGGCAGAAACCGTGAAACACAAGCTATCTTACCACTTCGTGGTAAAATCTTGAACGTTGAAAAAGCACAAGCCAAGAGAATCTTTGCGAATGCTGAAATCGGAAACATGATTACCGCTATCGGTGGTGGCATCGACCCAGAATTTGATTCCTCTAAGATCAGATATCACAAAGTTGTCATCATGACCGATGCTGATGTTGATGGTAGTCACATCCGTATCTTGTTATTAACTTTCTTCTACAGATTTATGCGTCCTCTTATCACAGAAGGCTACGTATATATCGCACAACCTCCTCTATATAAAGTCGAATATCATGGTAAACAATACTATGCATATAACGACGATCAACTTGAATTGATCAAAAAGAAACTTAACTTAAAACCTGGTTATCCATTCCAACGCTATAAAGGTCTTGGTGAAATGGATGCCGAACAATTATGGGAAACCACAATGGATCCTAAAAACCGTAAGATGCTCCGCGTCACATTAGAAGACGCCATCAAAGCGGAACAAGTCTTTACCGACTTAATGGGCGACGACGTCGAACCACGTAAAGAGTTCATTCACAGCAACGCTAAGTTCGTGAAGAACCTCGATATCTAATAAAGGAGGAACGAATTCATGTTATTTGAAGATGAAGAAAAAATCGTTGAAGAAGTAGCTGAAGAAGAAAATGAAGCGCCTTCTGCAGAGAATTTAGAAGAATTAGAATCTGGAATCGTTGCTGGCTTAACAGATGTCGATACAGTCGGTTTAGTCCAAGAATCATTCCTCGATTACGCGATGAGCGTTATCGTTGCTCGTGCCATTCCTGATGTCAGAGATGGTATGAAACCAGTTCATAGAAGAATTGTCTATTCTATGAGCGAAACTGGTAACACCCCAGACAAACCATTTAAAAAGTGTGCTCGTATCGTCGGTGACGTTATGGGTAAATATCACCCTCATGGTGACGCCGCAATCTATGGCGCGTTAGTTAGATTAGCTCAACCATTCTCAATGAGATACACTCTTGTTGAAGGTCATGGTAACTTCGGTTCCATCGATGGTGATGAACCAGCTGCTTACCGTTATACTGAAGCCCGTATGGCTAAGATGGCCTTAGAAATGGTCAGAGACATCGGTTGTGATGTTGTTGATTTCATGGACAACTACGATGGTGTCGACCAAGAACCAACCGTCTTACCTTCTAGATTCCCTAACTTATTAGTTAATGGTAGTAGTGGTATCGCTGTTGGTATGGCCACAAACATTCCTCCACACAATTTAGGTGAGGTTATTGATGGTGTGGTTGCTTTAAGCAAAAACCCAGAAATTACCACTGAAGAATTGATGGAATATGTTAAAGGTCCTGATTTCCCAACCGGTGGTTTAATTCTCGGTCGTGGTGGAATTAGAGAAGCTTATGAAACCGGAACAGGTAGCATCGCTATCCGTAGTAAATGTCACATTGAAGAACGTGGTGAACACGGCGGACTTAAGAGAATCGTTGTAGACGAAGTTCCTTATGGCGTGAATAAAGCCAACATGATTGAAAACATGGCCGGTTTAGTCAGAGATAAAGTTATCGATGGCATTACCGACATCCGTGATGAATCCAATAAAGATGGTATCCGTGTCGTTATCGAAGTGAGAAGAGATGCGATTCCAGAAGTTTTGTTAAATCAACTTTATAAGATGACACAATTACAAGTCAGTTTTGGTATTATCAACCTCTGCTTAGTGGACAATGCACCAAAAGTGTGTTCATTAAGAACCATGCTTCAAGAATACTTAGACTTCCAAGTCTCTGTTATTGAAAGAAGAACCAAATTCTTATTAGAAAAAGATGAATTCCGTGATCACATTGTTGTTGGTTTGATCAAGTGTCATGACAACATTGATGATATCGTTGATATCATTAAAGATAGCTCAACACCTGAAGAAGCCATCAAACGCTTAATGGAAAAATATGAATTCTCCGAACCACAAGTCCAAGCTATTTTAGCGATGAACTTAAGAAGATTAACCGGTATTGAAAACGAGAAACTCGAAGCCGAAAGAGTGCAACTCGAAAAGAATATCGCTGAATATAAGAGAATTCTTTCTAGTAAGGAAAACGAAACTGAAGTCGTCATTAAAGAATTACTCGAAATCAAAGAGAAATTCGGTGATGAAAGAAGAACTGAAATTACAAACAGTGATGCTTCCATCGATGATGAAGACCTCATCCCACAAGAAGATATCGTTATCACCTTATCAAGAGGTGGTTATGTGAAGAGATTAGCCGCTGATACATTCCGTACACAAAATAGAGGTGGACGTGGTGTTCGTGGTGCTTCATTAAATGAAAACGATATCGTTGAATTAATGGTCTACACAAAGACACACACAGACTTATTATTCTTTACTGACTTAGGTAAGGTTTATAGAATCCGTGGTTACCAAGTTCCTGAATATCAAAGAACTGGTAAAGGTGTCCCAGTGATTAACTTAATCAACATCGAAAAAGGTGAAAATGTTAAATCCATTATCGCTGTTAATGAATACAGAGACGATCGTTTCTTAATGTTCTTCACCACCGAAGGTGTTGTCAAACGTACTCCTCTTAAAGAATACGAATCCATCCGTCAAAACGGTAAGATCGCTATCACATTAAGAGAAGGCGACAACTTATTGAATGTCAAACAAGTTTCTGAGAAGAATGAGCTTGCTGAATTTGCGGATGAAAATGGTGAATTCAAACAAGACTTACTCGTCGGCATTGCTGCAAGCAATGGTAAGATGGTTAACTTCCCAGTCAACGAAGTGAGACCAATGGGTCGTAGTGCCTCTGGTGTTAAAGGTATCGAATTAGGTGAAGGCGCAAGAGTCATTGGCTGTACAGCAGCTTATGAAGGCGATCACATCTTAGTCGTTACCGATAAAGGTTATGGCAAGATGACCAAAGCTATCGATGATGATGGCGAACCAACATATCGTATTACCAAGAGAGGCACAAAAGGTGTTTCCACATTAAAAGCCTCTGATAAGGTTGGTACATTAGTAGCAGTCCGCGCTGTTAACTTAGAAGATGACTTAATGGTTATTACCACAGCGGGTATTGTTATTAGAATCCCATTATCACAAGTTCGTGTAGCAAGTCGTAACACTCAAGGTGTTAAGATTATGAACCTTGAAGGTAGACAAAAAGTTTCTAGTATCGCTATCGTTCCTCACGAAGATGAAGTTCCTGAGGAAGAGTTAGCAGAAGGCGAAGAAGCTGAAGCTGCACAAGCGGAGAATGCTGAAGAATAATTATGAAAGTTTTGGTGAGTTTTCAACCAAATAAAAAAGCTAGCGATTTTGAGGGTGCTAGATTGAGAAAAACAATCAAAGGTGCCCTTGAAATGGTCGGCGTTGAATACACAACAAGTATTGTTGAGAAATATGACGTTGTGCATTTGATTACGCCTGACGATGAAAACAAACTCAATGATGCTAAAGAGAATAATATCCCTGTGGTTGTCAGCGCCTGTTATTGCGAAGACGATCCGTTAGCGTCATTTCTCGAACATAAAAGCAAAGATGGTAATAGAACTACTGAACTATCTAGTAAGGCCTTAAGATTCTTGAATAAAGCCGATTTAGTCTTAGTTCCCACTCCATCGGTAAGAGACTTCCTAGTCAATAGTGGGGTCACCGCAGATATATCTATTGCCTTACCAGGTATTAATATGTCGAGATTTGATTTCTCTAGAGAAGATGAAAAGAACATTTTCTATCGTTATTTTAGAGAAGATCCAAAAAGAGATTTGGTCATCGGATTAGGTGAATATGATTTGCAGATGGAAGGCATAAACGCCTTTATCAGCGCTGCAAAGATGTGTCCAAACGCTACTTTCTATTTCATAGGTAGAGAAACTACACCAGGCATTTATAATTCACTCAAAATAAAACGATTGATAAATTCCGCTCCAAAGAACTTAAAGTTTACCAATATTATTCCTGATGATGTCTATCGTAGCGCTTTATTAAATGCGAAAGTATTTGTCTTACCAGGATATAAGACTGCAGGTGTCATGTCGATATTAGATGCGATGGCCGCCAAATGTCAGATTATCGCTCGTAAGCAAGCGATATATAGTGATTTCTTAAAGGATGGAGAAACAGCGTATTTATGTGAATTCTCTGAAACAATTTCTTCGTTAGTGAGGGATTACCTACAAGGTAAAACAAAACCTACAATTGAAGAAGCATATAAAGAGGCTTCTAAATGCAATTTAAAGGCTGTTGGTGAACAATTAAAATGGTTCTACTTAGAGCAGATCAATATAAAAGAATTATCGTAATGAAATAAGGAGAAGATTGTTATGTTAGATATTAATCTTATTCGTGAAAATCCCGAAAAAGTAAAAGAATCCCTAAAAAAGAAATTATGGGATGCTGATTTTACTGAATTATTAAAATGGGACGCCGAAAGAAAATCATTAATTCAAATAGTGGAAGGTAACAAAGCGGAGATGAATAGATTATCCGCGAGTGTTCCTGCCGCAAAGAAAGCTGGCGAAGATGTGAGTAAAATCTTTGCAAAAGTGAAAGAAATTGCCAAATCTAACGCAGAAAACGAAGAAAAGCTTAAAGAATTAGATAAAAAGATTTTTGATTTTATTGCTATGCTTCCAAACTTACCAGATGACGATTTAGTCGGCGGTGGAAAAGAAAACAATAAGCCAATTCACGTCTATGGAAAGAAACCAGAATTCTCTTTCAAAATTAAAGATCACGTCGAATTAGCGGAATCTTTAGGTTTAATCGACTATGAAAGAGGCGGAAAAATCGCTGGGCGTGGTTCATGGATTTATACAAACCTTGGTGCCAGACTTGAATGGGCAATTTTGAACTTCTTCATCTCTGAACACCTTAAAGATGGGTATGAATTTATCCTACCTCCACACTTATTAAACGAAGAATCTGGCTTTGTTGCGGGTCAATTCCCAAAATTTAAAGAAGATGTTTTCTGGTTAGAAGGTTTAGAACCAAAAAGATTCTTACTTCCTACCGCAGAAACCGCTTTAGTTAATCTTTATAGAAATGAAATTTTAAACGAAGATGAACTTCCAAAGAAATTCTTCGCTTATACACCATGCTATAGAAGAGAAGCCGGTAGCTATCGTACTGAAGAAAGAGGCATGATTCGTGGATATCAATTCAACAAAGTTGAAATGGTTCAATATACCAAACCAGAAGATAGTGATAAAGCTTTCGAAGAATTAGTGGGTAAAGCCGTTTCCCTAGTGGAAAAACTCGGATTACATTTCCAAGTTAGTAAGCTTGCTGCTGGTGACATCTCTCATTCTATGGCGAGAACATATGACATTGAAGTCTATATTCCATCCATCGGTATTTATAAAGAAGTTAGCTCTGCTAGTAACGCTAGAGACTATCAAGCAAGACGTGGCATGATGAGATATAGAGATAAGGCCACCGGTAAAACCAGATATATGCATACATTGAATGCTTCTGGTTTAGCTACAAGCCGTATCTTCCCTGCTATCCTTGAACAATATCAACAAGAAGATGGATCTGTTTTAGTTCCTGAAGTCTTACAACCATTCATGGGTGGTATCAAAGTCTTAAAGCCAGTTAAGTAATTATGAAAAAGACATTACCTATTATCGCTATTGTTTCATCTGCGTTAGTTATTGGTGCTGGTGCTTTTGCATTAGCAAATAATAGACTTAGTCTTTTACAAGCAGATGATGATATTATTGAAAATTCAATTACATTAACCACTAGCCATATAACTAAAGCAACCAACCCTACAGGCCCAGACACATATGGTTTTTATGGAGCTTATGTGAATTTATCTAGACCATCATCAACAAAAAGCGGACAAGCATTTGGGCCGGAGAATGATTCGAATTACATGTATGGCGGTAAAAGTGCTTCTGCTGGAAATGGTCACATTTTAGCAGCTGAGTACAATCCGGGAAACGGTTACGCAGATGTTTATTTTGGATTTGTCTTCGACTTTAGCAAAGTTAAAACCTTCTTGTATGATGTAACAGTGACATTCACTGGCAAATTCTATTATGAAGTTCATATGACTAGCTATGATACTGAAATAACATATGGTTACAGCGATTTATCTGGAGCATATACATTGAATGTATATGAAGGCAATTTATATAAAGCAGAAATCGATTCTATAACCATTGAATACACTTGTGTGTTCTAATAACTAACAATTATTGAGGGCGATAAAAGCCCTCTTTTCTTTTGTCTTTATTGATAAAAGAAAGTTACTTGTTATATAATTACCACGCCATCGCGATGGGTATCTACGAACCAGGTCAGGACAGGAATGTAGCAGCCTTAAGTATCTTATTCATGTGCGGTGGTTATTGTTTATGACTAATAAGATTGAGAAATATATGAGAGAAGCAATCAAGGAAGCTAAGAAAGCTGCTTTGATTGATGAAGTACCTATTGGATGTGTCATAGTTAAGGACGACAAAGTCATCGCTAAAGGGCATAACATTAGGGAAGCAAAACAAAGCCCAATGGGGCATGCTGAGATAGTTGCTATCAATAAAGCTTGTAAGAAGCTAAACAATTGGAGATTGATAGATTGTGATATTTATATCACAGCGGAACCATGTATCATGTGCTCCGGTGCGATAATCCAATCTAGAATCAGAAACGTATACTTCGGTGCGTATGATCCTAAAGGTGGTGCTCTTGGCTCATCAATCAATGTGCTTGAAGCCAAAGATATCAATCACCATCCAGAAGTTACCGGTGGAATCCTAGAACAGGAATGTTCATTGATAATAACTGGTTACTTCCATAGGAAAAGGGTAAAAAAGAACAAACTTGGACTTTAAAAAATGTCCAAGTTTTTTTATCATTATATGCGTACGTATGAAAAACAAAGAAAAGATTACCAGAGTAAAACCATTATTAGGTAAAGGTCTTTATAGCGAGCAAGTTAATGAAAGAAAGAAACTTGGATTAGTTAATAAAACTAATGTTATCGTTGGTAAGACTTATTTTGAAATCATCTTTTCTGATGTGTTTTCATTCTTTAATGTTTTATTATTCTGCATCGCAGGATTAATGATTGCTGCTCAATATTGGCTAGGGCTATCTTTCTTAGTGGTCCTTATTCCAAATATTGCTATTAGTTTATTTGAAGATATCAAAGCTCGTCGTTTGATGAGTAAACTCAGAGTCTTAACGCAACCAAAAGCGGTGGTTATCCGCGATGGTGAAGAATCAGTTATTGAATTAAAGGATGTTGTTCTTGATGATTTGATTCATTTGAAGACAGAAAATCAAATCTCTGTGGATGGCACACTTTTAAGCGGTTCTTTAATCGTTAATGAATCCGCATTAACTGGTGAATCTAAAAATATTATTAAGAATGTTGGTGATTATTTATATTCCGGATCCTACGTAGTAAGTGGTGATGGATATATGCATGCGGAAAAGATTGGCGAAGAAAGCTATATCGAAACCATCCAATCAAAAGCTAAGAAATTTAGAAGATCACCTTCTGAAATATTAAAGACTTTAACATTTATG
>CAJOPR010000006.1 GCA_905236395.1 uncultured Bacilli bacterium | reverse complement strand
TAACATATTCTAAGAAACCTAATGGTTTAAGATTTCTCACTAATGGGTGCATTTGGAACTTATTTGCCTCTAATCTCTTCTTGGTTCTTGGGTGAGTTGAGAAGATAACAGGCATTTGATATTTCTCAGCAATCTCATTAATTGCAGGCATTAATTGATTGAAGTTCTTTTCAATATCAATGTTTTCTTCTCTATGAGAAGAGACGACGATATATTTGCCTTTTTCTAATCCCATTTCTTCTAAGACTTTGCTAGATTCAATCTTTTCGTTTTGAGCGTTTAAGACTTCAAGCATTGGGGAACCAGTAACAAATGTATATTCTGGTTCAATTCCCTCTTTCATGAGGTTAGCGTATGCGTGATTGGTATATGGGAGATTGATATCAGAGATATGATCAACAATCTTTCTATTGATGGTTTCTGGAACATTCCAGTCTCCACATCTGTTGCCCGCTTCCATGTGGAAGATAGGGAGTTTAAGTCTCTTCGCGGATATCGCACAAAGAGCACTATTTGTGTCACCTAAAATAAGTACTGCATCTGGTTTTAATTCTTTTAATAATTCATAGGACTTTGCAATTGCATTACCAATTGTTTCGCCCAAATCTTTACCTGCGCAGTTTAAATAATAATCAGGGGCTCTTAATTCTAATTCTTCAAAGAAGACTTGGTTTAATTCATAGTCATAGTTTTGTCCTGTATGGACTAAGATGTGTTCAAAAGCATCATCTTTATCTAAAGCTTTGATTACTTCAGATAGTCTAATGATTTCTGGTCTAGTTCCGATAATAGTGACAACTTTAATTTTCTTACTCATGCTATTACCTCCTAGTCATGTTGTTTAACAGGACCGCCAAAGAGTTCTAACTTCTTTAGAAGTTCCTTCATGCCTTTAACATCTAATCTAGCGGTGTTATGGGATGTATATGACTCACCAATGTTAAGCTTCTTATTTCCTTTAGAGAAATACTTATCATAGTTAAGATCGCGGTTATCCGCTTTAACACAGAAGAAATTACCTAAATCCACAGACTTAATCATCTCTTCTTGTGTAACTAATGTTTCATATAACTTTTCACCATGTCTGGTTCCAATATAACTAACACCGGTTTTGCTACCAGTTAATTCAATAATAGCTTTAGCTAGTGTATCAATTGTAGCAGCGGGTGCTTTCTGAACAAACAAGTCACCTTGTTCACCATGTTCAAAGGCATATAAGACTAAATCAACTGCGTCATCTAATGTCATCATGAATCTAGTCATATCAGGATTTGTGATGGTAATTGGTTTGCCTTCATGAATTTGATTTAAGAATAGAGGGATAACACTACCACGGCTAGCCATAACGTTTCCGTATCTGGTTAAACAAAGAACTGTATCGCCAGGAAGTAGTTGTCTACTTCTAGCAACAACGTTCTTTTCCATTAAGGCTTTGGAAATACCCATCGCATTAATTGGATAAGCCGCCTTATCGGTAGATAAGAAGATAGCTTTTTTCACACCATTACGGACACATGCTGTAATGACATTATCACTACCGATAACATTAGTTCTCACTGCTTCCATTGGATAGAATTCACAAGATGGAACTTGTTTTAATGCCGCTGCGGAGAAGACATAGTCAACACCTTTAAAGGCATCAACGATACTATCTAAGTTTCTAACATCACCAATATAGAACTTCAATTTGGAGTTGTTATATAGCTTACGCATATCATCTTGTTTCTTTTCATCACGTGATAAGATACGGATTTCTTTAATTTCGGTATTCAAGAATCTATCCACCACTGCGTGACCAAAACTACCAGTACCACCGGTGATTAATAAAACTTTATCTTTTAAGATAGATGTATCTTTTGCCATATGTTCCATAAGACGATCTTTAATACCTTCTAATTTAATCTGGTCGACATTAGCTTCATCATTCTCATACAAAACATAAGTTCTAAGTGGCATACCCACTATTTCCGATACTTCTTTTTGTGTTAATTTGCAATTCTTGCGTATTTCTTTAAGTGTCATAATAGCACCTCAATTCGCCTATATTATATATATTAGTAAGGATATATAAAAGAAAAAATGCAATTATTGCACTTTTGCATATATAAGAAATAAAAAAAGAGTGATTGCCATACAACCACTCATTTTTATCATTTGGTGATCCCTAAGGGATTCGAACCTTTGACCCACTGATTAAGAGTCAGTTGCTCTACCAGCTGAGCTAAGGGACCACTTTTTGCTAGATTATGATATATTAAC
>CAJOPR010000005.1 GCA_905236395.1 uncultured Bacilli bacterium | reverse complement strand
GACCTACCTATACGTAACGATTGTTACACTGACATTATATCTCTGCTAAGAAATAAATCAATTTTTAAACTAATGTGAATTGGTTTTTGGCGTATTGACCACCAACGAAGTCTGAATAATCTAGTTCTAATCCATCATCATATCCATTTGATATTAACCAATCTCTTAATATCTCTCGATAATTCTTTGATAACGTTTTTGTGCTTGTTCCACCGGTATATGAGAAGTAGTCGAAATACCTATCGCTATTAGTGTGGAAATATAAAAAATCTATTACCGCTATCTTGTATTTCGCTGTCCCTTGAATTTCTCTATTTGTGTAATTAGGGTTGATATAGCGATAATTGCGTCCATTGACCTGATTCATTAATTCATAACCAGTTATTTCTGCTATATAAACAACATTATCAAACGGGAATGCTTCATATAAATCAGCGTATATCCATGAATAGTATGGGGCGTCTGCTCTAGCCACATTGACATTTGTCAAAATTACATCACCATATCCTTCACTGACACATTGGTCATAAATGGCTCTGCACATTAAGTTTGGCAATGAACCATTAGATCTGAATTGTCCATTTACGTTACTAGCTACAACAGTGTTTGCGGCAGCATTACATTGATCTGCATAAGTATTGATGATGTTGTTGATTGTTGGATTGATTGCAGTAACTGCGGATTCAATAGAACTGTGTGAAATGAAATCGATAGAAGTATTAATAACATCAGCTTGATCAAAATCATATGTTAATGTGATGTGGTTAACACCTTCAGTATTACAACCCGCTTGTGCGTACCAGAGACTGCCTTCGTTTGTGGTTTCTACATCGTGTGTATGGCCACATAGAACTAAGTCAACATAGTCCGCTAAATTGTAGCCCACAACTGAGTTTTGTCCGGTATGGATTGAACAAATAACGACATCGCAATGCAAATCATTTCTTAAGTGCGTTGCTTCTTCTTTAATGAAAGCAATGTGATCTTTGAAAATCAGATTCTTAACATAAAGAGTGTTGATGGAAGTGATTTGATCTGAACCAATACCACCCAAGATACCCACTTTAATACCATTAGGTAATGTATAAGTAACACTCTTACCACCTAATTGAGATTGTTGAGTGGTACCAACAACTCTTGTATCAAAGTTATAGTCATAGACATTACCTGCTAAAACAGGAGTGGTGTATCCGTTATATTCTCTTTGATAGTTTTGTGCGATATATGATGGGCCCCAGTCAAAGTCATGGTTTCCGACACTTCTGGCGTCATAATGAACAAAATTCATTACATCAGTAATACACGCACCATGATTATAGTTTGAATATATAGAACCTTGCCATGTATCACCTTGGTCTAAAAGCAATGTGTTTGGATTTTGTTTTTGATCATATAAATATGTCATTAACTTATCAACACCACAGCCTTCACTATCGGTGTAGATGTGACCGTGGATATCATTGGTAGCATAAATATCAATAGTGGCAGTCTCTCCATGTTCATGGCTAGTGGATGAAGTTGAACTAGTATCGGATGACACATCTCCACTTGTATTAGATGATGAAAAAACATTTGGTCTGATTATCAAATTACAACCAGAGAGTAATAGTCCAAATAATGGGAATAGTACAACAATTGATTTTTTCATATAGTTTCTTTTGCGAGTAAATTATAATTTAATAAGAAATTATGGGCAAGATTGTTAAGGGCAAGTGCATTGATATATCTTCAGAAGGAAAAGGCGTCGTAAAAGCGGGCCGAGACATCATCTTTTGTGATGGCTTATTTCCTAACGAAGAAGCAGATATTGAAATCCTTTACCAACGCGCGGGTGTGCATTTCGGCAAAGTCAGAAAGTTATACACCATGTCCAAGAATAGAATACAACCTAAATGTAAAATCTGCACTGCGTGCGGTGGTTGCCAATATCAACAGATTGATTATAAGACTCAATTGTTATTCAAAACTAATAGAGTAAAGAATGCGATAAAACGTATTGGCCATATAGACACTAGAGTGAATGACTGTATAGGCGCGGATCACCCATATAACTATAGAAACAAGATCCAAGTTCCTTACGCTAAAGATAGAAAAGGAAATATTGTCTATGGTTTCTATAAAGAGAACAGCCATGAAATCATTCCTAATAAAGAATGCGCGATCGAAGATAAAAGAGCGGCTTCAATATTATGGGATATTAAAGAACTATTAAAAGAACATAAGATTTCTGTATATAACGAAGATAGTGATAAAGGCATTTTAAGATATGTTCTCATCAGAACTTCACATCACTTCAAAGAACTAATGGTGGTTCTCATCACATCGGAAATGAACTTCCCTGGACAACGCAATTTTGTAGATGCACTTTTAAAGCTACACCCTGAAATTACAACAGTCGTGGAGAACGTCAATTCTAGACACACAAATGTCATATTAGGAAACAAAGAAAAAGTCTTATTTGGCCCAGGTTATATCAAAGACACAATTTGCGGTTTGACATTCGAAATTTCCGCATCAAGTTTCTTCCAAGTTAACCCCGAACAAGTCGAAAAACTCTACAAAACCGCGCTAAATTTGATAAATAGTGATAAAAACCAGGTTGTTTTAGATGCCTACTCAGGTGTCGGCACAATCGGATTAATCGCCAGTAAAAACGCCAAGAAAGTTATATCAGTTGAGATTGTTAAAGATGCAGTTAAAAATGCAATTGAAAACGCCAAAAGAAATAATGTGAATAACATTGAATTCCACTGTGGCGATGCTGGTGAATTTATCGATAATTACGATGGCGATTTAGATATCGTTATCATGGATCCGCCAAGAAAAGGCAGTGATGAAAAGTTCTTATCAACGCTCATCAACAAACGAGTAAAACAAATCATCTATGTCTCATGTGATCCTGAGACTTTGGCAAGAGACCTTGAATACTTGTCAAGTGTATACACAGTTACATACGTACAACCTGTTGACATGTTCCCACAAACCGCGCATGTTGAGACTGTAGCATGCCTACAACTAAAAGAGTGATAGGTGTAATTAGCTAAACTCACTTATCTTATATTGCACAAAACTCTCTATCCAATAACTATGATCTAACTAACCCTTAGATCTTTTTTAT
>CAJOPR010000004.1 GCA_905236395.1 uncultured Bacilli bacterium | reverse complement strand
TTAGCGCTACATTTCTTCTTTATCTATAACGTCGCGTTCTCCTCACAGATGTGCTACTACAATAACGTCACCGTTACTGAAGGCAGCAAAGCTGAAGCGGCTGGTTTAAAGACTGGTGATATGATTGCGATGGATTCATTTGTTAGTGAAAACAAAGCGAACTATGAAGGTAATCTCCACTTAATGGATGACGCCTCCGTCATCACATTAGCAAGCGCGGAAACCGTTAACGTTTTCTCCTATATGGATTTAGGCAAGTTTGAAAACTATAAGAACTTAAATCTCAATTACTTCTTAGTGTTCTACAACACTAAAGATGATGGAAATGGAAACACTGTTGTTGATTTTTCTAAGGAAGTTGGCGTTGATCAGAACTTCGTCTCCTTACATCTCACCATTAAAGTAGTGGATGAAATAGATGAAAATCATATGCCTTCTAGTTATTCCTTCCATTCTATGGATATTATGAAAAACGCTGAAGGAAAAGGATTAGAAGACTTTGGCTATAGCTTATATCTCCATACGGAGAAACCTCTCCCATTCTTTAAAGCCCTTGGCCAATCCTTTGTCGATTTTGGTGAAGCCTCAACGATGATCGTGAGAGCGTTAGGTACTTTATTCACCAAGTCCACTTGGGAATCTATGGGTGGCATTGTCGCCATCGGATTCCAGACCACAAGTGTCTTACAAAACTTTGGTTGGGGTAAGTTCCTCTATCTATGGGGCGCATTATCAGTAAACCTCGCCATTATTAACTTATTACCATTCCCTGGATTAGACGGTTGGCAACTCCTCGTTTTAGCGGTGGAAGGTATCTCAAAGAAGAAAATTCCAAACAAAGTCAAAACAATTGTCTCAATTGTTGGACTTGCTTTGTTATTTACATTTATGATTGTTTTAGTAGTAAAGGATATTATCACTTACATTCTGTAGCTTATGAACGAGAAGATGGTCCGCTTTTTAAATAGTATCGAAATCAACAATGTTGATGATTTTGACTTGGATTTTGAGATGATATCCAGGAACCGTTTTAATCCTGAACAATTTGACATGGTCATTGTTAAGGATACTCCTTGGAAGTATTCGCTTTTAAGACAGTTCCAGGACGGTTTAGATAAGATTACTTATAAATACTTGTTACGCTTCTCCTATAGAGTGAGACCAGACGGAAATGATGTTTTATCGTTATTTGAAGACTGGTATCAAACCTTATATCGTTTACCACATAACTTAGATGTTACTTGTGATGAAGATGGATACATCCATGTGGAATATGTTAACGAAGCGGAACAGGAACAGTATAAGAGCCAAATTGAAGACTTCCGTAGCTTCTTAGATTTCATCACCTATGACTTTGTCATCGTGGAAAGCGTGAAACCACAAGAGGAAGAAGTGGTAGTTTCTGAAAGAAAGATGAAGAAACTCGTTAAAGAAGCCACTGAAGAAGCGGTGGACACAATTGAAAATGATGATGGTATTGAAGCTAATGATGCTTCTGTCGCAGAAGAACTCATTGAAAAAGAAAGAGAAGAACTAAGCAAGAACGCTGGTGATGCTTTCCTTGAACTCGCAAGAGAAAACCAACGTGCAATGTTAGAAGAAAGAAAGAGAGCCAGATTAAATAAGCGTGGTAATTATCAACCAATAGAAAATATCGATTCCATTACCGAAAATAGTGGTTCTGTAGACTTTAACGGTAAAGTCTTCTCTGTTGAAATTAAAGAATTCGGTGGTAAGAAGAGAATTAACGTAGGCGTTGGTGACGCTCAAGGTGGCGCTATCTACGTTTCCATGTATGAAAATAACCAAGTGAATGATGATGTCATCAAGCACATAGTGAGAAATGCGAATGTCCGCATTAGAGGCGTTGCCTACGTAGATGATTTTAATAAGACCTTACAAGTAAAAGGTCATTATATAGACTTATTACCTCCTGATGAAGTTGAACACGAGAAGTGTGAAAAACCACGTGTTGAATTACATCTCCATAGCACGATGTCCTCAATGGATGGCGTGGGTAATATGATCGACTATTGTGAATACGCTAAAGCATTAGGTCATGAAGCTATCGCTATTACCGATCACGCGGTTGTTCAAGGCTATCCAGACGCTCAAGCAGCGGCTAAATCCACAGGAATGAAGATCCTCTATGGATGTGAATTCTATATGGTGGACGACTATATAAATGCCATCAAAAACCCCGTAAAAACCCCATTAAATAAAGCAAAATACGTGGTTTTAGACTTAGAAACCACTGGTTTAAGCTGTAGATATAATCGTGTTATTGAGTTCGGTGCGGTACGTATCGAACACGGTATTGAAACTGGACGTTTAGATGTTTTGATTAATCCAAAGTTTCCAATCCCAAAGAAGATTACACAGATTACTCGTATCACTGATGAGATGGTCAAGAATCAGCCCACAATGGATGAGGCATTTGACCGTATCTTAGAATTCATTGGTGACGCAATTCTTGTTACACATAACGCAGAATTCGACTTCTCCTTCTTACAAGAAGAACTAAGAAGATGTGGTAGGGAGATATTACATAACCCTGTCATCGATACTTTAGCATTATCTAGATATCTATTCCCGCAATCTCGTTCTCATACCTTAGGTAGCTTATGTAGAAACCTTGAGGTTGTTTATGATGAAGAAGGCGCCCATAGAGCGGATTACGACGCGGGCGTGCTTAATGATGTCTGGCAACCTATGATTGTCATGCTAAACGCCGAAAAACCAGGAATTACGCATGAAGATTTAGGTAACCTAGTGTTTGATGCGGAACGCATCTCTCACTTTAGACCATATCACGCGACCGCTTTAGCGAAGAATAAGGCAGGCTTAAAAGAACTTTATAAGTTAGTTAGTGAATCTCATATTGATTATTATTCTGATGCACAAAAGATTCCATTAGTGCCTAAGAGCCATATTAATAAATTAAGAGATAATCTTTTGATTGGCTCTGCTTGCTTTAATGGTGAAGTCTTTAGAACCGCAAGATACTATAACGAAGAAGTCTTAAAGAAGACGATGGAATTCTATGACTATATTGAAGTCCAACCACTCGAAAACTATTCATGGTTAGTCAATATGGGTGATTTAGAGAATGAAGAAATTATTCAATATGTCAAAGACATAGTGAAAGCCGCGGACGACATTAAGAAACCAGTCGTCGCTACTGGCGATTGTCACTATGTGAAGAGAGAAGATAAAAAATATCGTGATGTTTACATATCTGCGAAAGGTTTAGGCGGTGTTTTACACCCACTTAATCCATATGCACGTAGTAGACTTCCAAGATTTGAAAACCCAGATCAACATTATCGCTCTACTGATGAGATGCTAGAGTGTATGAATTTCTTAGGTGAAGACAAAGCCTATGAAATCGTTGTCACTAACACCAATATGATTGCGGATCAAATTGAGAAGTTAGTACCTCTTCCAAACGATAAACTATATACACCTCATATCGAAAACTGTGAACAAGACTTAACCGATATGGTTTATAAGAAGGCCCATGAATTATATGGTGATCCTTTACCACCAGTTATCGAAGAGAGATTAAAGACTGAGCTTAACGGTATTATCTCTAACGGATATTCCGTCATTTATTACATTGCTCATAAGATTATTAAGAAAGCCAATGAAGATGGCTACATAGTTGGCAGTCGTGGATCTGTCGGTTCTTCTTTAGTGGCCACAATGGCAAATATTACAGAAGTTAACCCATTAGCTCCTCACTATTTATGCAAACACTGTCACCACTTAGAGTGGGTTAATGAAGTAGATCCAGATGTTAGAAGTGGTGATGACCTTCCAGAAAAGAAATGTCCAATCTGTGGTGAGGACATGATTCATGATGGTCAAAACATTCCGTTCCAGACATTCTTAGGATTTAACGCAGAGAAAACCCCTGATATCGACCTTAACTTCCCACCAGACTTTCAAGCGCAAGCGCATGCTTATACAAAAGTGTTATTAGGCGAACAAAACGTCTTTAGAGCAGGAACTATATCTGGTGTTGAAGAAAAGACGGCATTTGGTTTTGCTCGTGGTTATATTGAACGTTTAGGTTTGAACCCAGATGAATATCCAAGAGCAAAAATTGCTTACTTAGCTAGTGGATGTGTTGGTGTTAAACGTACTACCGGTCAACACCCAGGCGGTATCGTTGTTGTTCCAAGTGATTATGAAGTCTATGATTTCACACCTGTCCAATACCCCGCTGACGATAAAGATTCAGCGTGGAAGACAACACACTTCGATTTCCATTCTATTCACGATACAATTCTTAAACTTGACCTATTAGGTCACGTTGACCCAATGGCCCTTAAGATGATGGCGGACTTAACCGGTATTGATATCCATACAATCCCGATGAATGATCCCGCAGTTCTTTCCTTATTCTCATCATCTAAAGCGTTAGGCATGAAACATGACTATCTAGGTAATAGAACAGGCGCTATGGGTATCCCAGAATTCGGTACTGAAAACTCACGTAGAATTCTAGAAGAAACTATGCCAACTAAATTCTCAGATCTAGTTATTATTTCTGGTCTATCACATGGTACAAACGTTTGGTCTGGCAACGCCGAAAAGTTAATTCAACAAGGCACTGCGACATTAAGAGAAGTTATCGGATGTCGTGATGATATTATGACTTATCTCATTAAGATGGGATTACCATCTAATATTTCATTCGCCATCATGGAAGATGTTAGAAAAGGTCGTGGACTTAAACCTGAATACGTCGAGATTATGAAGGCTCATAAAGTGCCTCAATACTATATCGATTCTTGCAATTTGATTAAATACATGTTCCCTAAAGGTCACGCTGTTGCTTATGTTACTCAAGCGGTTCGTGTGGGTTATTTTAAAATCTATCATCCACTTGAATTCTACGCCACATTCTTTTCTGTCAGATGTGACCAATATGACATTGCTGCAATGATTAAAGGCGAGAACGCAATTATTGATAGATTGGAAGAATTGAAGTTCAAGTCTAGAAGCAAAACTGAAAAGCTATCTCCAAAAGAAACTGAACAAATTAAGACTTTGTCCATGGCTTTAGAAATGGTCCAACGTGGATATAAGTTTGAAAACATCAACATCGATAAGAGCGATTCCACAAAGTTCATTGTTGATAAAGAGAACAAGGCATTAATTCCTCCATTCATTACCATTGATGGTTTAGGTGAAAACAACGCTCAAACCGTGGTGGAGGCCAGAAAAGATGGACCATTCCATAGTAAGGAAGAACTTTTAAGAAGAACAAAACTGACATCGACTAATGTCGAAGATTTGTCTAAAATGGGTGTGCTTGACGGTCTAGATGAGACCGATCAACTCTCATTATTTGATTTCTAATCGGGAAGTAGCGCAGCTTGGTAGCGCGCTTGGTTCGGGACCAAGAGGTCATGGGTTCGAATCCCATCTTTCCGACCACGAGACTAATTAGAGGCGGTTGATTATATCGTCTCTTTTTATTTTTGTTCTATCTTAAATCAGGGTTATAGATTATAATCTACATTGACGATTAAAAGAGAAGAAACATAAAGCAACAAATATGTCTCCAGCAGTATTACAGAAAGAAGCTATAACTAGAAAACCTGGTGCGTTTGAAAAACGCATTCATGAGATTGACTTCATTAGAGGTGTTTTAATCGCACTTGTTATGATGGACCACCTTTTCTGTTGGTTATGGCAATACAATGACCAATGGGCTCACGCCGCAATGGCAGCGGGTAGAGATTATGGATTCTTCTTAACCATGTTCAAAATCTTCAATTTCTATTGGACTAGTACCGCAAGAGGGATTATTCGATATATTGCTTTATTCGGCTTCACTTTTGTCTCTGGTGTTTCTTGTGCTTTCTCTAGAAGTAACTGGAAGAGAGCGGGACAAATGCTCCTTATTTACTTTGTATTAGCGATAGTGAGTAACATCGGAGATGTATATTTTGCAGAATCGTGGGGATTAGTGACTCTATCCATAGACTTTAATGTCATTGGTGTATTAGCCTGGTCCACACTTATATATTGTTTTGTGCAAGAAAAATCTTGGAGAAGTCTTGTTGCGGGTATCCTTGGATTCTTCCTTATCGGATTCTATTTGATCCCTTGGATGGAAAGAATCAATGACGCACATAACTGGATTATTAACGCTCCTCCAATCTTTGAACCTATGGTTCACGCTGACTGGTTACCGTTATTCCCATATGTGATGTTCTTCTTTATGGGCGCTTTGTTCTCCTATTTCTTCTACGCTCCAACAAAACAATCGCTCATCAAACATAGAGGTAATTGGGAGAGACCAATCTGTTTCTTAGGCAGGCATTCATTATGGTTCTATGCTTTGCATAACTTAGTGTTAATCCCATTCTTTATGTTCTTGTCCATTTGGTTAGGTAAATAATATGCAACAAACCATATACGAAAAATTTCATGAATCAGTTATCGACTTTCCTCACGGCTTAGCCGTCTATTATCAAGGAAAGAAGATTTCTTTTAAGAAACTAGATAAACTCGTCAATCGTATGAGCGATATTTTAGTCAACCGCTTAAACGTGAAGAGAGGCGATGTTTTATTAATCGCTCAACCAAACATTCCAGAGGTCTTAGTTTTGTTCTACGCAGCGAATAAAATAGGAGCGGTATGCGACTTTGTGCATCCATTCACTCCATTCAACCAGATTGTTTCAATTATGAAACACACGAACGCTAAATATGCATTCCTCTTTGAACAAAGAGTGGCGAAAGAAGTGGAGAGATATAGAGATATCGCTGATAAGATATACGTCACCAGAATCGAAGATTTCTTACCAGTAGGAAAGAAGTTTGTATACCACAACTTCATGAATAATGCGATTAGAAGAAAACTTGGTAAATGGAGAGGCTCATTCCCTGGATTTAAATATTTGAAAGATTTAAAACCAACCGGTAAAGTACCAGAAACTGTTACTGGTAAAGCTAAGGAAACGTCCATTCTATTACATAGTGGCTCCACAACTGGTGATCCAAAGACCATTTGTCTATGCGATGACAATCTTAATTTCATCGCCGATCATGCCTGTGAAATGCTCGCTTGCAAGCCTGAAGAAATTAGAGGTGGCGGAATGTTATCTGTTCTTCCATCATTCCATGGCTTTGGTTTATGTATCACAATGCACACACCTCTAGTGAGCAGATTTGCCTGTATCTTAGTGCCTAAGTTCTCCGCGAAAGAAACAGTGAAAATCATGAAGAAAACCAAGGTCAGTTGTATATGTGGTGTCCCCACAATGTACGAGGCCTTGCTAAAAGACAAAAACTTCAGACATAACAAACACTTAAGAAGGTTAATGGTAGTCTTCTGTGGCGGTGACTCTTTGAACAGAAATCTCCAAGAAGAGTTTAATAAAGTCATGAAAGAAAATGGCTCCAAATGTCAGATGTTTGAAGGCTATGGTTTAACCGAAGCTGTTTGTGTGAATATTGTTAATACATTCGACCACAACAAACCAGGTAGTATTGGTTATCCAATATCTGGTGCGGAATTTAAGATTTTTGATGAAGATGGAAAAGAAGTTCCCCGTGGTGAAATCGGTGAGATTTGCATCAAGTCTCCAGCGATTATGAATGGCTATTTCAAAGATGAAAAAGCATCTAAAGAAGCTGTTAAGGATGGTTGGTTATATACCGGTGACCTCGGCTATATGGATGAGGATAATTTCGTATTCTTTAAACAACGTAAAAAGAGAGTGGTTAAAGTCTCTGGCGTTGGTGTCTTCCCAACCGAGATTGAACGTCTTGTGGAAAGTGTTCCAGGAGTAGAAGCTTGCTGCGCTATTCAAATTCCTGATCCACGTTTACAGAACGCCATTAAAGTATTCGTTGTTGCGAAGTTCTTTGATGAAATCGGTATGCGTAACGCCATTATGGACACATGTAAGAAGTATTTAATTAGATGGGCTGTCCCAAAAGAAATAGAATTTGTTGATTCATTACCAAAAACACTGCTGGGTAAGATTGACTTTAAAGTGCTGCAAAAACAAGAGGATGAAAAGAGAGGAATCTCTCGCTAATCCTATGCGGCCATGGCGGAATTGGTAGACGCGCTAGTTTCAGACGCTAGTGGAGAAATCCATGGAAGTTCAAGTCTTCTTGGCCGCACCATTTATGAATAAATGAGTATCACTGGATGCTCATTTTTATTTTATGTTTTAGAAATAGGCTTTTTTTGATAAAATTAAATTTAAATTTAATGAGAGAAGACGAATATAACGAACTGAAGATCATTAACGAGGGGGGAAATCCCAATTTTGAGTATGGAGAAACACAAGATAGTGAATCTACATCTTATAAGGATAATCGCGATGGCAATCGTGATGAAGTAAATGATAATCCAACCTCAAATGACGAAAACAAGTCCCCTGAAGAACATAGAAAGCAAGAAGAACAATCTAGTGGTAGTGATTCCTCTAATGGTGGAAATAAACCGTCCAGCACTCGTGGTGGTGGAGCTTCAGGACTGGTTAGTGGCGCTTTCGTAGGCGCGGCTTTAGTGTCTATCGTCGCTTTAAGCACGCTCGTGGGTATTAACCTTTATATAAACGCGAAATGTGAATTCTCTACTCTAGAAGCTAATGACAATACCATTACATACGCTGTCAATTTAAGTGATACCAAAACGATACATTCGCTATTACTCTAAGTAACAGCTATTTATCTTATAAAGAAACACAAGATTTAGTGGAAGGCGATAACGAAGGTGTTTTTGAAGGTTTGCAAGCTGGCACTGAATATAAATTAGAAGTTGTCGATCTTTCCTTTGCTAATTATGCAATCTATTCAAAGACTGTAAAGACTACAGGTGGTTCACCTGAAGGATACCTGCACTCATTAGAACAGCGCAAGTCATTGTCATCGCTGTTGCCGCAGGCGTCGTCCTCACATTGTTATCAAAGATAACATTCGGTTTCCAAAAGACTATTACAGTGACATTGCTTGTCCTCAACTTCTTAAAGTGGGCAGTAGCAATTGCTGCAGTATTCTTCATCCTTGCCGCTTGGGGCGCAAATACCACAATGATGTTAGCATCCGCTGGGGTGTTGACCTTAATCATAGGCCTTGGTTCACAAGCTTTAGTGGCAGATATCTTAGCTGGTATCTTCATCGTCTTTGAAGGCGATTTCCAAGTTGGCGATATTATCATCATCGATGGTTGGAGAGGTGAAGTGAAAACAATCGGTATCAGAACCACAAAGTTAGTGGATGCCGGTGGCAATATTAAGATTGTTAACAATAGTGACATCAAGAGTGTTATTAACCAAACAAAAGAACTCTCTGTCGCAAAATGTTATGTCGGCATCTCCTACGGAGATAGAATTGAAAAAGTCGAATCTATCATCGCAGAAAACTTACCAAAAATTAAAGAAAAGATCCCCACAATCGTGGAAGGTCCATTCTATAAAGGTGTTAGCGAACTCGCTGATAGTTCTGTGAACTTATTATTCGTTGCTAAATGTAAAGAAAAAGACGTTTATCAAGTTCAACGTGATTTAAATAGAGAAATCAAGATCGTCTTTGACGACAATAACGTCAATATCCCATTCCCACAAGTTACTGTTTCTTATGACGAAGGTAGTGATAAAACAAAAGTCACAAAATCCGTCGCTAAAGAAGTAGAAGAATTTGTCGAAGAACAAAAAGAGCTTTCTAAAGATATTGAAGATAGAAAATAGTTTCCTAAAAATAAATACACTAACCGCTCCAATAGGAGTGGTTTTTGTTTACCATTTGTATTAATGTAGATATATCTATGGAATTAACTGCGACATTAAAGAATGAATTAGAATCCATTTATAACTCCTTATTGAATGATGAGAGAGTATTACAAATGAAATCGATTCCTATGCATAAGGGAAGTAATTGCTACATCCATTCTTTTAAAGTGGCGAAAAGAGCGATTAAAGTCGCACTTAAATATAAGAAAGAATTAAAGCTCAAAGCCTTGCTTTATGCCTCAATATTACATGATTATTATCTCTATGACTGGAGAGTGGATAAATCTAAAAGAAGTAAGCATTTATATACCCACGCTGAACTCGCGGTAAAACAAGCAAAAAGAGACTTTGAAATTTCTGATGAAATCGCTGAGATTATGATTTCTCATATGTGGCCGGTAGATTTAAAGTATTACCCCCATACCAAAGAAGCAAAAATCTTAGTCAATGCGGATAACTATGTGGCCACGAAAGAATTCATGACCACTAAGAAATATAAGCAAAAAAGAGAAGACGAATATTTAAAGGAAATAATGAACCTCTTTTAGAAAATAATCTCACTTCAGGTGAGGTTTTTTTATTTTTCACTTACAAAGGAAAAATATTTCCGTTATTATAAAATTTCTCCCTAAAAGGGGATAAAAGGAGATTCAGTTATGAAGAAAACCAAATTATTTCTCTCCATGTTGGCTGTCCTTGCTATGGTTGGCTGTTCTAGTGGCATAAGAGTCAATAGCGACAACAATTACGATAGCGATGTGACGAGCGATATCACCGATAGTGGTGATCCAAACTCATATGATTCAGAATTATTTTCTGGTGACTCAATTGAAACTCCTGAATCTTATGACACTTTTAGTGGTGGTAAGATTACCGCGAATGGCGATTACTATCTCCAAGGTGAATATTCTAAGATTGAAATATCTAAAAACTTAAACGTTAATTTATTCTTTGACGGGGCTTCAATTTCCTCTTCTGAGAGCGAAGGATTAGTTTCCGGAAAAGGATGCGTTGTTAATATCATTTTGCTAAATGAGACATCTAACTATGTCGTCAATGATTTTGCTGATGCAAACGCATTACACATCAAAGGCGATGCTCATATCTTAGGTAGTGGCTCATTAACCATTAATTCCGCTCAAAAGAACGGACTTAAAGTCTCTCAAGATTTATATCTCAGTGGAGATGTAACTCTTAACGTTACTGGTGCTAACCACGCTATTTCTGCAAGAAGTATTCGCGCAAAAGATGTAGCGATTAACGCTACCGCTAAAGCTAAAGACGGTATGCAACTCGAAGTTGATAGTAATGTCACTGCATTTACAAAAGAACAAGGTTTTGCGGAGTTAGTGAATGTCAAATACTCCGCGAACGTGAAAGGTGATGGTATCCAAGCTGATTCTTTTGTCTATATCAGTGGTGGTACATACGATATTACTTCAGAAACTGAAAACGTCTCTGACGCATTCGTGCAATATTCTTCATCTATCTTATCTGATGAAAACTACGACTTAGTCGCTGATGATTTCAAATATGTTTATCAAAACGGTGCATATAAACGTGTCGCTAAAGATGAAATTCATAGTCTATCGTCTAAATACTATGCTTTAGTTCAATCGATGAAAGGCATTAAAGCGGGTGCTATCAAATACACAAATGAAAGTAGTGAAGAAGTAGAAGTGACAACCGGTGATTACGCCATTTATGTCGCCCATACCGCTAATATCACAATTGATTCTTATGATGATTGCATTCATACGAATTATGGCGATACCACGGTAGATAGTTCTAATTTAACTCTAGATACTTTTGATGATGGCGTTCACGCTGACTATAACTTAAATGTGAATAACGCTTCTATTCAAATTAATTCTTCTTATGAAGGATTAGAAGGCGCAAATATTACCATTGATGGTGAACAAACCAATATCATCGCAAATAGTGATGACGATGGAATTAACGCTGCAAATGATAGTGTGAATTTTTGCAATATCTATATCAAAAACGGATATATCAGAGTGTATGCCTCAGGCGATGGAATTGATGCCAATGCATACTTATATTTACAAGGTGGCAAAGTTATCGTTGAAGGTCCAGGAAACGGCAATGGTTCATTAGATGCTTCTAGAATTAACTTCAATGGTGGTATCGTCTTTGCTTGTTCCACAAATGGAATGACAGAAACAATGAGCGCTACTCAATATACATTCATTTGGCAAGGATCAACCATTAGCGCAGGAAGCTTGATAACCATCCAAGATAGTAGTGGCAACCAATTATTCCAATACACCTTAAAACAATCTTGTAATCAGATTATCTTCTCACACCCAGATATGGTTTCTGGTGGAACATATAAGATTATCAATGGTAGTAGTCAAGTCGCCTCTATTACTATGACATCCACATTGACCAAATCAGGTTCTTCTCAAGGTGGAGGTCCTGGTGGCGGTGGAGGCCATGGTGGAGGTGGAGGCCCAGGTGGCTGGGGCAACTAATATATAAGAATATTCCAGGTCAGAAAAGACCTGGTTTTCTTTTATCGGTATTGAATAAAAATATTAGTTATTTATAATAAAAATGCTATGAAAAACAAATTACTTAAACTAACAATATTATCAACATTGATGCTCACTGGATGTATTTCTAGACATGCACCAAGTTCTTCTAGTAGTGAATCTAGTAATGATTCATCTGAAATAGAAGAGTACAAAGATGAAAGAGATTACACCTATGTGAATAGATTAGAAGAACCATCTTCCACTGTTCATAATATGTATGATTTATCTATGATAACTGACTATCACGCATTCTATAAGGATGTGGATAATTTCGATGTCACTCTCGCTAGTGACTATGTCTATTCCACATCTCAAGAAACCGTTGATAGTGAAATGTATTATCTATATTGGTATGGTGAACTCCTCAATGGTGTTCTTGGATATAAGGGTAGAGAAGTTAATTCCACAACATGGAATATTGAATACACCTATTACCACAATGCTCATGTTGATGGTCATCCAACAAGAACCATGTTGAAAGATTTGGCGTATAAGCAACCCGTTCAAACTAGAAGTAACGACTATAACGATTTTGCTACTGAGGACGCAAATAAACCAGTCTTAGATGTTGCCACCACACAACAACTTTGGTTTGCTGCGGAATGGGGTTATCGTATTAATCCAATTCCTGGTTCACCAGCGGAAAAGTACTATAACAAAGCTAAACAAGCTTTAAGACAAATTATCAGCGATGATATGGATGATTACACCAAAATCACCGCAATTTACGACTATATTGAGCATAATGCAACATATTGTTATGAAGCTTTAGACACATTTGGTGATGTCCCAGATCCAAAGGATTTCCCAGATGTGGAATGTGCTCAACACAAGGCATTCTTCATTGAAGGATTCTTTGATAATCACACAGTGGTTTGTGATGGATTCTCCAAAGTTTACACCTTGCTTGGAAGAATGGAAGGACTTAACATCTACCGCGCTAGCGGAACAAGTGATACCGCTTGGATTTCTAAAGAAGTTGCCGGTCACGCTTATTGTTTCGTGGAAGTGGATGGTAAGTACCACTTATCATGCCCAACATGGGGCCAAATCTCGCCTAATGGTGTTGTGGTTACCGAGAAAACCTATTTCTTAGCACCAGAAGATTATATCCATCCATATGAATGCACCGCTTGGGAAAACCTAGATTACACAACCACATCAAACGATCATAGATATTTCGAAGACCATAGCTTTACATATGGAAACGATACTTATGATTTAGTTATTGATAGTGAAGATGATTTCACACCTTGCATCAATTACGTTAAATCACAAGCTGGTTCATATCTCAACGTATATTGTGAGAGCAGTTACTTGAATGATTTTTATTCAGCCGCATACTATGCCGGCTTTGAACCATTATATATGGGAGACTTGCATCAAATCATTTTGTGTACAGATTAATATGAAGAAGAATTTATTGATATTATTGGCTTTGCCAATGTTATTAGCGGGGTGCACAGTTAGCCATCCAAACATACCATCTTCAGAAGGAGAAACTTATCGCGAAGGTTCTTCTCATAATGGAAGCAGTTCATCTTCTGAACAAGGCGGTGGCCAAAGTTGGACATCTGTGGAAGATGATGAAACAGATGATTGCCCGATACAAAGTGTCAGTATGACAAATAGTGAGATTTATCTCAATGTTGGCGCTCATGAATATTTAACTGTCGAGTTTGTCCCAGATAATTTAGACGTCGATACAAAACAAGGTGTTTGGACAATTGAAGATAGCTCGATCGCCACAATCAGCCAATATGGCAAAGTCACTGGCGTTAAAAAGGGCGATACATATGTGTGCTTTGAGACAAACCTTGGTCATAGAAGAGCGAGATGTCATATTTATATTGTCAATTCACAAAGTGATGTCACTAAAGAATGGAAGAAAGTTACTGATATGGATTCCATCAAAGAAGGCGACACATTGTGCTTTGGTTGTCCTGAATTAGGAGTGGTGGCCTCATTAGAAAAAGTTAGTGGCTACTTAAAAACTGTTAGCGCTATATTCTCTGGAGATAAGATTACAAATCTACCATCTTCCGCAGGAACATACTATGTCGGCGAAGGTGAAGGCGAGGCGTTAACGCTTGAAAATCAAGAAGGTAATTATTTAGCTGGCAAATACACAGAACAAGGCGGAGGTCTTGTGTTTGTCCATTCTAAAGGCCAAATCAATTGGGCTTTTGAACATGTGAATGAGACTGGTTTAGATTATTGTGTCAATTATGATATCGCCACAGACTTATGGTTGATGTTCAATAAGATTAATAATACCGATATAAGATTTAACTTATATGATTCTAATCCAACTTCATTAATGATCATGCCAACTATCTACAGATACACAGTTACATTTAATGTATAAGAGGTATATCTATGAAAAAAGAATTATGGTTAGTTTTAGAAAGCACAGAAACCGCTTTCTCCACATTACAAGAATGTAAAGGAAAAGGATATAACGCCACAGTGGTGTCCACAGAGAGCTTAAGACACGCAGTGGATTATTATCCTGGTGAACATCATTTCTTCAATCTAAGACATTTAGAAAATCATGAAATGTTAGAAAGTATTTTATGTATCTTTGTCGTTGATGATGAAAAGATTGAAGACTTAAAACAAACAATTCGCGATTACACAGATTCCTTTAAACAAATTAAAGGGTTTATGTTCTCTCGCGATATTAAAGATTACGAAGGTTCTATCTAAGACATATGGATTTTCACATATTTTTATACATTGGACTTCTTTTGCTTGTCGCATTGTTGTCCACTAGATTAATGAAATTAATCAAACTTCCTAATGTTACCGGATATATTATCACCGGCATTTTAGTGGGTCCTTTTGTCTTTGGCTTATTATTTAATAACTTCACGTATGATGGCATCAAAGAGGCAATCATTTATAACTATGTCGATAAGATTAAATGGGTATCCACAATCGCATTAGGATTTATTGCTTTTTCCATTGGTACATCATTTAAAATCAACATGATTAAAAGTGTTGGTAAGAAAGTAATTATAATTACTATCTTTGAAGCATTATTTGCTTCATTAGTTGTTATTTTAGCTTTAATAGGATTGCATTTTATTTTCCCAGATCATGTCAGTTGGTCATTAGTACTAACTCTTGGCGCAATTGCGAGTGCAACCGCTCCAGCGGCTACATTAATGGTTATCAGACAATATAAAGCGAGAGGTCCACTTGTGGACACATTACTTCCAGTTGTGGCTTTAGATGACGCTGCGGCATTAATCCTATTTGCAATCTTGTTCCAAATCGCTACGACAATATCTTTCGGTGGTGGATTTGATGCTTATAAGATGATTGCTAAACCAATCATTGAAATAGTGATTTCTATTTCTATTGGATTAGTTCTCGGTTTCTTCATTTCCTTATTAAACAAATGGTTTAAATCTAGAAACAACCGATTAATTATTTGCATATTCTCAGTCTTTGTAGCGTGTGGATTATATTACTTATTTAAGCTACCTCAATTAGGTGGATTTGAACTGAGTTCATTATTAATGTGCATGATGATTGGTGCAGTATACACAAACGCGAGAGAAGATTCGAGCCGGACACTTGATGTCATGGATAGATTTACTTCTCCTATATACTTAATGTTCTTTGTGATATCGGGTGCTTCATTAGATTTAACTATCTTCTTTAATAAGAATGGCTTAATCGTTTTAGCGATAGCGGGAACCTATGTCATATTCAGAGTAGTGGGCAAATATCTCGGTGCCTTTACTGGCGCGAGTATCGCTAAAAGTGAAGACAAAGTGAAAAAATACCTGGGATTTGCATTAATTCCGCAAGCTGGTGTGGCTATTGGCTTAGCGACAACCGCTAATGCATTATTCAGTCAAAACCCTGAAACTCAAGAGATTGCCTCCCTTGTTATAGCGGTCATATTGACCTCCACATTAATCTATGAATTAGTGGGCCCATTAGTGAGTAAATTCGCTTTGAAAAAAGCGGGAGAAATAGGAGAAAACGAATAACTTCTATATAATAGATATATGCGCCTGTAACTCAGTGGATTAGAGTGCAACCCCCCGAAGGTTGAAGTCGCACGTTCAACCCGTGCCAGGCGCTCCAAAAGCTTATGATTAAGAGCTTCTTAAAGAAAATAGCTATCTTATTTATCACCGTTCCATTAACAGGATGTTTTTTCTTTTCAAAACAGGATGCTTCTATTAGTTCTTCTAAAGAAGATTTATCACGTTTAGAAATCACCAGAATCCATTCTTATGGTTTAGTTGATTTTGACCATGTATTTACAAACGGTGGTATCTCTGAATTCACGGCTACATATTACGATCAAAACGGTGAAAAGGTGGAAGAAAACATCGACACTTCAGTGAACTGGAGAGTTTTAGATACCTCTATTGCAGGAGTGGATTCAGGCGGTCATGTCACCGGTAAGAAAAATGGTGTTACTAAGTTAACTGGCACATACAGAGGTGTAACTGGCGAAATCACTCTAGATGTGAAGACTATCGCTAAAACATATGAATTGGAAGAACCGGCAGCTGAATATAGAACTGATAAGACATATGGCTTCCCAATAAACTTTGCACCCGCTGATGCATCCATCGATTTTACGCTTTCAAATAGTGATATTATTCGAATAAATGCGCAAAATCCCAATAAATTTGATGTTATTGGTGTTGGTAGTGTGGATGTTACCGCAACAGCGTTTACATATTGGGCAGGCGATACAACCACCTATCATTTCACTATCGACACATTGGATAAGAATGCCCCAACCTTCTACCTAAACGGTAAGCCAAGTACTTCTACAACATTTAGCTGTGCAAAGAATAAATATGATGAGTTGCCTTTATCAAATATCGGTATCACCGCTAAAGATTGTAATGATATCGATATCACAAGTTCAATTGATGTCAGCAGTGGATCCTTTGACTTAACTCAAGAAGGAACATATAACATCACTTTATCTGTTAGGGATTATGGTTTAACTAGTTATTTCCAACTCAAACTTGTCGTTTGTGAATATGACGAGAAAAAGACCTTGTCTCCAATTGATGCGGTGACATACGATAATTTGTCCATTGTCTACGACAAACCATCACCAACATATAACACTTTCAATTCTGTGAGCATCACCGCGACAGTCACTCTTAATAGTAAGTATTTCTGCTCTGATGGTGTTATACATGTGGGTGCTCATGTCCACGCAAAGTATTGGGGTGCTTCCACTTATTTTGATATCGATTTCGGTGAGACTTACCAAATGAGTAAAGATGGTCCAACAGAAGTGACGTTGACTGCGACATGGTCCAAGAAATCT
>CAJOPR010000003.1 GCA_905236395.1 uncultured Bacilli bacterium | reverse complement strand
CCTTCGTGCGTTTGCATAAACAAATCTTCTTTGCTATGATATGAGAAGTCCAAAAGGGATTATGTATTACTTAATACTAGTTGGTGCGATCTTAATATTCTTAGGAACTATTCTACTAGTTCATTTTTTATTCCCCAAGAAACAACACTTAATTATTGAGAGGATTATTCCTTTTGTTTTAATGGCGGTCATCGCCGTGAGATTCATGGGTTATAAAGACGTGCAATTCATGTCTTATAACTATGGATATTTTGCTCTCTTCGGTGGACCAATGAATGGATTCCTTAACACCATAGGTAATCTTTGCTTATGGTTTGAAGGTACTGCATTGCTTTTAGTGTTTTGTCGCCCATTCGTTGGATTCAAGACCGCGAAGTTCTACGTGAAATTTATCGCGTTACCAATCGTATTTGTTTCAGCGATTTCTTTATATCCAATGTTAAATATGATGCAGGGCAACGACCACTGGTCATTGTTAACAGTGTTATTACCCATTGAGATAGGCGGTTTATTATCTCTTGCTTCTTACTATCTCGCAAAAGATTACAAAGTAAAATTATCAAAACACTCATATCCAGAAGTAGCGGTGTTCTCTACACATATTCATTTAGCGACAATGCCTGCATTTATGCCAAACTTTTTCTTTGGCCCAGGCCTAGCGGCTAGATACCCATATGACTTATCAATTACACACAGAGTGTTCTTATACGTGTTCGTGTTAATAATCCCGTTCGCGCTATATTTCGCATTGCGTAACGCACACCCAGACAAGATTAGATACACAATGGTCATCATATCCGTTGGTACATTGATGGCTTATTTGGTGGGCAATAAGTATGACACAATTCTTACTCCATGGGATTGGCCAATGCACTTATGTAATATGGCGATGATCCTTATTGCGTTATGTTACATATTCCGATTAAAGAGATTGTTCTATTTCACATACTTTATAAACGTCTTTGGTGCACTTTTAGCTATGCTAATGCCTAACTATGGTGCTTATGATTCAATGTTTAATCCAAGTATCATCTACTTCTGGGTTAACCACTGTTGTGCATTTACAATGCCTCTACTAGGTGTTGCCTTAAATGAATTCGAAAGACCAAAGATGAAACAGTTCTTATATTCATCTCTCTGGTTCTTGCTATATTACGTCATTGTCATGACTGCGAACACAATGTTCTCAGCATTTGCGGGAACTGCGACCAAGTTCGGTGTTATCCACTCCACTGACTTCTTCTTTATCCAAACAGACTATGTCGCGGATAAGTTAGGTAAGTGGGCAGAAAATATTTATAAGAGTAACATCACATTCATGATTTCTGGTAAGACCATCACGATTAGACCACTCTATCAGTCTCTATATTATCTCGTGTATGCGTCTGTGGGATTTGGCATCTGGTTCGTTTATCAACTTGGATACGATATTGGAGATTCCCATCAAGCATTACATTACAAGCTTAAAGGTATTCGAATTGACAAACTCGCACTTAAATCAGCATTACATGGAAGGAGCTTAGATCAACCTATGAAAAAGAATGCAGGCATTAGCTTAGAACTCAAAAAATTCTCCAAAAAATATGGATTAAATAAATACTATTCCGCTCATAACGTTTCATTAAAAGTTAATGGTGGAGAAGTGTTTGGCTTCCTTGGACCTAATGGTGCAGGTAAATCAACATGCATTAAATCTATCGTTGGTATTCAAACCATTACCGAAGGTAGCATTTTGGTGTGTGGCTTTGATGTGAAGAGCCAACCAGTCAAAGCCAAATCCTTGATTGGCTTCGTTCCAGATCACTACGCACTATATGAAAACCTTACAGGTAGAGAATATTTGAATTATATTGCCGACATTTATGAAGTCAGTAAAGAAGAAAGAAACGAACGTATTGGACATTACGTCGAGTTATTTGAACTACAAGATGCAATTGATAACAAGATTAAGACATACTCTCATGGTATGAAACAGAAAGTCACAATTATTTCTGCATTGGTCCATGATCCAAAAGTCTGGATTCTTGACGAACCATTAACCGGTCTTGATCCAACATCCATTTATCAAGTTAAAGAGTGTATGAAAGAACACGCTGCCAAAGGCAATATCGTCTTCTTCTCATCACACCTTATCGATATCGTTGAAAAACTATGCGATAGAATCGCAATTATTAAACATGGCGAAATTCAAGCCATCAAAACATTAGAGGAGATTGAATCTTCAGGTACCACACTTGAACAATTCTATTTATCAATCATTCAGGACAATAAAACAGAAGCTAAAAAGTAATCTATGAAGAAACTATTATCGCTAACATTATTCCAGTTAAAAGATAAGTTAGACTTCTCTTGGGTCAAATCGAAAAAGACCCTTATACAGAAGATAGTTTTTGGCATCCTTAAATTCGTCTTATTAGCGGGTATAACATTCGGATTGTTATTCATTTTCACATTCATTGATTTATTCTCAGTCTATAGCGACATTATTCCTTTATATACAGTGTTCTATGTTGTGCTATTTGTCTTATCACTATTGTCTACGACAATGGCATTAACAAAATCACTATATTTTGCGGATGATAACAAAACCCTTGTTACCTTGCCTGCAACTAGTAATCAATTGTTCTTCTCTAAGATATTTGTCTATCTCATTTTTGAACTCAAGAGATCACTAAATATCTTAGTGCCAGTAACACTTGGCTTTGTGGTGTTCACCTTATATGGCAAGCAGATAACATTCTGGCCACTTATTTGGGGAATAGTGCCATTGTTCTTCACTGTTGTGATTCAAGTATTATTGGGCGCCGTTTTATCAATCCCTGCATTGTATATCTACAAACTCTATAAGAGAGTACCAATTATCAGTTTGATTACTGTCTTGTTAGCGGTGGCCGGAGGTATTGTTTTAATCGTCTGGCTCATTACTTTAATTCCAGAAAATATCGATTTAAATATTCAATGGCCTTCTATGAAGAGCGCAATGCGTGGATTCATTTGGGGATTTGATAAAAATGCCTATCCATTCAATCTATTTGTAAGATGCTTATTTGGTGAAGTTACATCGGTCGGATATATTCACTTCAAATTGAACTATATGACATTTGTGAAAGCCGCTGTTGCTTTAGGTGCATGTGGTGTTTTAGCCGCTATCTGCTTCTTAGCGATTAAGCCATTCTATTTCACAATGATCAGCAAGACATTTGAGTTTGACAAAAACCCATTAGCTGCACCGAAATTAAACAAAAAACACCGCAAATACGTCACATTTGCTAATAAAGAGATGAAATTATCATTCCGTGATTTTGATGTTTCTGGCGCTTATATTGCTATCTACATTCTTGTCCCAATTCTCTTACTATTGATGGACAAGGTTATGTCTGCTTTCTCAACATCAATGAGAGGCAATTCTATCGCTCTTGCGGTTAATGTTTTGTTAACTGTTTTACCGTTACTTGCATCTAACAGTATGATTGCCACTCTTTATTCTAAAGAAGGTAGAGCGGCTTATATGATGAAGACCAATCCGGTCGACCCATTATTGCCTCTTATCTCTAAGTTAATATTTAACTTAGCATTATCTATTCCATCTATTGCCGCTTGTGCGGTCATTCTAAATCTTTTAACTGAAGCTAATGTTGGCAATGCAATTATGTTTGGATTCTCGGTATTACTCATTCAATATGGACACATCCTTTATAGTGCCTCACAAGATATCATGAACCCACAAAATGAAACCTACGCCACATCAGGTAGTGATTTCAACAATCCAAATGAAAGAAAGGCAACAGTGGTTGCGTTCATTCTTTCGTTTATCGTTGCGATAGTGGCTTACTTGTTATTAATGGAATCTCAGAAATACTACGATAACTACAACAGTGCATTTATCAAAATATTGCTCTTAGCTATCGGTGGTTTTGCTGGTTCTTTGGTTCTATTTATCTTAAAGATAAAGGCTTTCTACTACGAGAAATAAGGAGGAAACGACATGAAGAAATCTACAATTATTGTCTTAGCTATCGTCTACATAGTGTCCTTCTTTTTAGTGGGCCTTTTAGGCCAAGCCGTTAGAGCGTATGACCCAGTTGTTTACCCAGAATCTATCGTTTTAGTGGAACCAGATGGCATAGCCACAGTGCAAACTGATGTTAAAGATCCAAATGATTCTAGCAAGATCTTATATGACTACTATTTCGTGGTTAATCCATATCAACATGGCATGTCCATTACAATAAAAGCCACAGTTAAACCAGATAATACATCATTCCCAAATGTTAGTTATATCAAAGATGAATCTAATGACACATTTAATTTAGTCACGAAAGCAAGTGACCCATCTGTTGAAAATAACTATGCAGTTATTACTTTAAACGAAGATCCAGATCCAGTCTTGACCGCTAAATTTACAGTTTCCACCCAAACACCTGGAACCCAAATAAAACTTAAAGTTGGCATAACATTTGTTAACATTTAATAGCTTTTGTTAATGAACGCACATGACAATTAAATTCTTTTTAATTGCATATATTTTTTAATATTGTATTATTTAACATGCATACGTTGAAAAGGAGATTTCGAACATGCAAAAGTTTAAAATTTGTGCTCTTGTTGTCTCTGCATTAACTGTTACTTCTATGCTCGCCGGTTGTAAAAGACAAGGTCCAGCAAGTAGTAGTGAAAGTGAAAGCAGTTCATCAGAAGCCGAAACAGTCATTCTATCCGCTGTTGACCAAAAAGACGAATTTGTCGAATTCTTAGCGAATCATAGCAAATCTGCTGATCAACTAGATGGCTTCTTAGCAAATGACAGACCATACACAGTTGGTAATATGAATGCGTTCAATGTGAAACCAGAACTTACAGTTTTGGATGCTGCGACATACCAACCTGTCAGTCCTTCTTTATGGACATATGACTTTGATATTTCCGCAACCTTAGCGGGTCAAACCGAAAAAGTTGGCGCAGAATACTTCTCAGTCGTCGACGCCAAAGAAGCAGACATCAAATTTACAGAAGCAGCAGCAAACAAATCATTCACTATCAGTGTTACTCCAACACATATCAGTGAAAGTAAAGTTGCTCAATTTACAAAATCATTCACAGTTAGCGTCATTGATGGTTATAACGTCTATGATGCAAAAGAATTAGGTTACTTCGATACACGTGAAGCTAACTCCGATGCTGACGAAGAAGACGCCGCAAAGAGTGCTGGCTTTGTTAACAAGTGGCAAGAATTCAAAACCGCGAACGGTTTAGATCCTACCATCAAACCAAGCGCGTTATTAATCCATAACGATTTAGAAATCACACAAGAAGACTTACCAGGTATCTTCTTCTATACAGAAGCTGAAGCCAATGCTCGTAGTGATGCAAAAGCTAAAGACACATTAAAAGATAGAACCTATCCTTATAAGCAAACAATTGATCGTGCTTCTTATATCAATGGTAACTACTTCGGTATTGATATTTCTCGCGTACCATTATCAGTTCGTGAAGATGACAACACCAAGGCTACCGGAAGCGTTATCAGCCATACAGCTTTATTCAAGATTGATAGAGGTTCATTAGAAGTCGAAAACTTAAAATTAACAGGTAACGCTCCTCGTGCTGAAAAAGACGAAGACAAGATCTATGGTGGCGGTTTAATGTTCATTAAATGTGCCGGCCATTCTAACGGTGTTGCCTTAGACAACATGATTGCTAGAGACTTATTCATTACAGTTATGGCGGAACAACCATCTGGTGATACACCAATTCCAGTCATCTTCTCAAAAGCAAAATGTTCAAACAACTACAATTCCTTCATTTATAGCTGGGGTGGTAATTTCACCGCTGTCAGTTGTTCATTCAGCAACTGTGGTGGCCCAATCATTATTCAAGACCACTGTGGTGTGAGTGACCAATATGAAGCAGATAATGGTAGAACTATTATCGGCCATGCCCCACAAACATACTTTGTTAACTGCGAACTCAACAACTATGTTGCTGGCACCGAAGCTTGGTTCCAACAAATGGATGTTACAGAACTTATTCCTTTAATTAAAGGAATGTCTGACCTCTTTGGTTCACAAGGTGAATTACCAAAATCCTATGTCGTTGATGAAAATCATGTCGGTAGTTACTATGCCGCGTTATCCGCTCAGCAAAAAGCTTCATTCTTTAACTTCATCGTTGTTAATAAGTCTGGCGCATCACAATCCGCAACAAATGTTGGCGTTTGTGGTCAAGTTAATATTATTAACACAGAACCAAATAGCTATTCATACTTTGATTACAGACAACCAGCTAATGATTTAGTTTTCCAAGCTTATGCTGCTTATCTTGCAGACGCATCAGAGGAAAATGTAGCCGCATTAGCTGCTGCTGCAATTGCTGCTGGTCTTGATATCGCTCAAGATTTATCCGATCTCGGAGCTAAAGTTGGCGAATACATTACAGATATCTGCACAGTTCACGAAATCATTAGAGGCTTAAATAGTGCAGTACCACAAGGCGCTCCAGTATTTGATTTCGGTAGTGACTTCCCATTAGGCACAACTGATGGAACACATATGTATGAAGCAACAACATTTGCTGCGTACCAGCAAGGTGGCCCAGCACCAACAGACTATAAGACTGCTATTGGTGCCGCTAAAGCTAATATTGGTGATTATGTATCCGTTTACTATAACGGTATGATGTTAGTGTTCAAACTATACAATTACGCTGCATAATTAAAACTTAAATAATTGGTCTCTCATTTGAGAGGCCTTTTATTATGCGTCATAAGAATCAATGCCTCTTTTAGACTTTTATGGTAGAATTCTTCATATGAAGAAAAAGAAACTGGTTTTAATTATCATAGGCTCAGTAGTTGCTTCACTCTCTTTAGCGGTAGCGATCCCTTTTATCGTTTTAGGTGTTAACACCGCAAAAATAAAAGCGGACTATGCATATTTAAAAGAAGACATTAATTATCAAGATAAAGTGGAAATTAATGGCCTAGAGCTAGTCACTCAACACGTTTCATGTGGCTATGCCACAATTGAGATGATGTCCTCTTATTATGGTGACAGAGTATCTGAAGATGATTTGGATGCTAGAAATCGCGCAGTATCAACTTCATCATCTAGTGGATTCTTAAAAGAAATTAACAGATCAATTCCCACAAAGAAGTTTGTGATGCGTAGTTACTTAAGAAATGATGTGTTATTAAAAACCATTTATGACGCTATTAAAAATAACAACCCAGTGGCAATTGAATGGGCTGCTAAATATGAGGGAGATTGGACACTTCACTTCTCTGTCATTAGTGCTCTTGATATCAAAAATGATAGTGTGACAGTTTATAACCCATACGGGTACATTGAAAATATTAATCTTGATGAGTTCATAGACAGAGCGTCATTTAATGCATATAAAAATATTCCATTGTTCCTTAACTTTGGATTTGCTTATGGTGCCTTCCATAAAAACACAGTGTTTTATTCTCTGTAGACATAAAAAAACACGCTTCTAGCGTGTCTTTATAATCTTGTTATTAAGTTGGTGCGTTTTGACTTTCAACGTTTTCCGTTATGTTTTCTTTTTTCTTTGTTATCAGCTTAAAGATATAAAAACCAGATATTAGAAGTGTATTAACAGCGCCAATAATAAGAGCGATGTGATATGGAATGAAGCGACCTAATGCTAGTTGCGGTTCTGCAAATATGTATACGGAAACAACCATTGTCATAAACATCGCGGGTATAGCGGTAAATAACGAGAGATATTTATTCTTACTTGTTTTATACAAATATCCAGTAGCAACCCACAAACTAATCGCCGCTAGTACTTGATTGGACCAGGCAAACCACCGCCATAAGATATTGAAGTTATGTGGATTTAAGAAATTCCATAAACTAATCCCAATAACCACGGCAAATAAAGGAAGTGTTAGTAAGATTCTTTTCTTCTTATCTTTAGGATCGATATGTAGCCATTCCCCAACAATTAATCGGCAGCTCCTTAAAGCGGTATCTCCACTGGTGATAGGACAAATAACAACGCCAACAATTGCTAATACAGTTCCGACTGGTCCTAACACTCCTTTAGCGATTTGATTAACGGAAGTAGAACTACCTCCTAGCTCCGCTAATATGCCCCAGCCATCAACAGTGTTGACTCTAAAAAATGCCATTGCTGCAGCAGCCCAGATTAAAGCGATAATTCCTTCCGCTACCATAGCGCCATAGAATACTTGTCTTCCTTCTTTTTCACTCTTAATGCATTTAGCAATCATTGGTGATTGAGTTGCATGGAAACCACTAACCGCTCCACAAGCGACTGTTGTCATCATAAATGGCCACCAAGGAAGTGAACCGTTGGCTTTAGAAAAGTCCTTTAAATTACCAATCAATTCAAGCATTGGATACGTGTCGGATTTAACCATTACACCAACAATAATCGCTATTGCCATACCAATTAATACGACACCAAATACGGGATAGATTTTGCCGATAATCTTATCAATTGGGACAATTGTTGAAACAAAATAATAAACAAGAATAATGATCATCCAAATCCACGCTTTGACATTGCCACCAGTTAATGATGCTAGAAGAGTGGATGGAGAAACTACGAAAACTGCAGTAACAAGTATTAACAAAACAATAGAGAAGATTCTCATAATTATTTCAATAACTTTGCCAGAATATTTACCCGCTAGTTTAACGATTGATTCTCCGTTGTTTCTTGAGGAAATCATACCGGAGAAATAGTCGTGGACCGCTCCACCTAATATACAACCGAAAACGATCCATAGAAAAACTATTGGGCCGAATAAAGCGCCACTAATTGCGCCAAATATCGGGCCTGTTCCTGCAATGTTTAATAACTCAATTAAAAATGCTTTCCATTTTGGCAGGGGAGTAATATCAACTCCATCAGGGTTAGCAATCGCTGGTGTTTTTCTATCATCAATAGCAAAAACCTTTTCGCTAACTCTGCTATAAATTAAGTAACCGCCTATGAGTAATACAAGTGCGATGAAGAATGTAATCATAGCCATATATTAGCACTTTACGCGCAAGCAATGCATATAGACATGAAAAAACACGCACTTTTTCGTACGTGTCTTGACAATCAATAATGTCTCCAATTGTCGGCACCCTAATATGTTTTAAGGTCCAATTGTCCGTACACGAATTTTCTCTCATAAAAAAAGAGGATATTGTTT
>CAJOPR010000002.1 GCA_905236395.1 uncultured Bacilli bacterium | reverse complement strand
GATGGGTGCCATCAAAGATTTTTGATAATTCCTTTAATTTATATTTCTTCCATTCGCATGATGTTTCGAATCTTAAATTAGGAACATTAGGGATTTTATTTTTCTTATTTTTTTCCATTAGAGACCAAGCTCCTTGAGATACTTCTCAATTTCTTTATCAAGCTCATCTCTTTTGGATTCAAGCTCTTTGATTTCTGACATAACGGCGTGAATATCAATTGGTTCTTCCTCTTCAAAGGTGTCAACATAACGAGGAATGTTTAAGTTGTATTCGTTTTCTTTGATCTCATCTAAAGAAGCGACATGCATATACTTATCAATGTCTTTTCTTTCTTTATAAGCATCAAGTATTCTCTGAATATCTTCTTCTCTTAAATAGTTTTGATTTTTACCATTTTCAAAATATTTAGATGCGTCAATAAAGACAACATTATCCGAATTATTTCTGCATTTCTTCATGACAAGAATACATGTAGGAATAGATGTTCCAAAGAATAGGTTGGCAGGCAAGCCGATGACCGCATCTAATAAGTTATAGTCTTTGATTATTTTAGTTCTAATGACTTCTTCTGCTGCTCCTCTAAAGAGAACACCGTGAGGCAATACAACAGCGAGTGTTCCACTATCAGCTAAGTGATAAATCATATGTTGGACGAAAGCATAGTCAGCTTTGGAAGCAGGAGCATATTTTCCGTCATACCCATTGAATCTTGGATCATCTTCTCTTCCTTCTGGTTCCCATTTAGCGGAATAAGGAGGATTGGCCACCACTGCATCAAACTTTAATCCGGCGTGTTTTTCGCTTGGACTATTTAATGTGTCATTGTTAGCGATACTGAATTTTTCGTAATCAACACCATGAAGAAGCATGTTCATTCTTGCCAGGTTATAGGTGGTTGTAACCATTTCTTGTCCATAGAGTTTAATGCTCGCTGGATTTTCAACATTATTTCTAACTCTTAAAAGTAACGAACCAGAACCACATGTTGGATCGTACGCAGTTTTAAGATTCTTGTTTTCTAGTGTAACGATTCTTGCTAATAATTCAGAAACTTGAGCAGGAGTATAGAACTCTCCAGCTTTCTTTCCTGCTGAAGCAGCGAATTTACCAATTAAATATTCATAAGCATGGCCAAGAATATCGAAGTTAGTTTCTGAAATATCTAAGTTTAAATCTTTGATTTGCAAAATTATTTTGCCTATTAATTTACTTCTTTCAGCTTCGCCTTTACCTAATTTGTTGTCATCTAAATCCATATCATCAAACAAATCAGCAAAGTCATCTTGTGATTCTGAACCAATTGTAGAATTAACAATGGCTTTAATACCTTCTTTTAAATCTTCGACAGTAAAATCGTTGATGTTTATTTTTTCAACAAAAGAATCAAATAAAAATTGTGGTTCTAAAAAGTAACCAATAACATTGGTAGCAAGTTCTCTAATATCATCTTGCATGGATTTATCTTTCCATGCTTTTTCAAATGTCAAACCATCATCTTCTAGTTCGTCATTAATTGTTTTTGTGATTTTATCAGAAAGGAATTTGTAAAAGATAAGACCTAAGATATAGTTCTTAAATTCACTAGCATCCATATTGCCGCGAAGGTTGTTTGCCATCGCCCATAATTTGGAATCGACTTCATTTTGCTGTTTTGATAATAATTCATCTTTATCTACTGTCATATATTTAACTCCTAATACACTGAATATTTATCACAAACCCAAGCAACCCATTCTTTGAGGATTCTCATTAATTCGTTGTTAGCTTTGATTATATTGTAATCAGGGTGCCTTTCTTTAAATCTATTCTTAACTCTTTTATTCAATAGCGTTTTGATATCTGCGTTATCGATTGTTTGAAAATAATCGTATCTTGATAAGAGTTTTCTCAACTCTTCCATAGCTATTTCGGTTTCTTCAGATTTCTTTTTAATTTCAGCTTCTCTTTGTTCTTCAATGAAGTTTGCTAATTCTTCATCAATTGAAGCGCCTTCAGGTAAGGTTGGGAAGACATTAATAATAAATGCCTCAAGTAGCTCTCTCTTACTCATTAAAACTGGATCGGTTGATCTTCTAAGAATCTTGATAATTGTATTAACATCAATAACTTTGCTACCAGGATTACCTTCGCCAGCTTTTCTTAAAAGGTTGAGAATATAATCAACATCCACTCTATCGGTTTGAACTAGTTCAATGTCAAATTCAACTTCCGCCACTACCGACACTTTGTCAGGATGTTTTTTAAATTCGTTATATATTTCAATGTATTTTGATTTAAATGAATTGTATTCGTCTGGTGTAATATCGTCTTTTAAAGTGATTGGGAATGAGAATTCGCAGAAGTTTTGAAGCGAGATTAAGCATTTAGCAACTTTTCTAAATCTATTAACAAACTCAATCTTTGCAGTATCACCTTCAAGGGTATCAACATCTTCAGGAGTCAGAGTATATTCTCTTAAATATCTTAGTGCATTTCTAAAGTCTTGGAGATACTCTTCAAACTTCTTCATTAAAACAACGTTATGATCTTCTTGAGAATAAAGCTTAACAGCATCTTTGACGTCTTTCGGTGTGGTTCTATAACAAATGATATTTCCGAATTGCTTTGTTGATGACTCGAGTCGATTTGTTCTAGAGAATGCTTGGATAAGTCCGTGGTACTTTAATGATTTGTCTAGGAATAAAGTATTGATTCTTTTTGAGTCATATCCAGTAAGCATCATATTCACAACAAGAATCAAATCTATATCACCATTTCTAAAAGCTTCTCTAACATCTTCAAAATATTCTGAGCAATTAGTTACAGAGTATCTCTTTCCGTTAGAAAGTGTATCTGAGTAATCATTCATCACTCTTTGGAGGTTTTGCTGAGCTATTGGCTGATCAACCCCCACTTCTTCTGTATCGATATCATTTGGGGCGTAAGTAAATATTGCTGCTATCTTTAGTTTCTTATCTTCATCAGCTTCTTTGTTCTGTTTAGCAAATTCATCGTAGTATCGCATTAATAAATCAATGCTGGAAGCAGCAAAAATAGCGTTGTATTTATGATGAACACTCAAATTATCGTAGGAGTCAAAAACGTGGCTCACAATATTAGTTATACGCTCTGGGGCATTAACTAACTCTTCAGCATCAATAGCTTCAACTTGTTCATCTTTAACTTTTTGTACCAAACGAAGTGTTCTGAAGTATTGAACATTAAAGCCAAGAACCATATGAGCATTAATGGCGTCCTTGATTTTATAAGAATGGACTGGTTTACCACCAAAAATCATTTCTGTAGTCAATCCTGTGGCATTCATGTTCTCAGCAAAAATAGGCGTTCCAGTAAAGCCAAACATCTGAGCATCAGGGAACGCTCTTAAGATGTGCTTTCTCATTTCACCAAAATTACTTCTATGGCATTCGTCAATGATGAATATAACTTTATCTCTATTCTGTTCTACGGCATCAATAAATCTTTCGTTTTTGCAAAGATTACTCATCTTTTGAATTGTTGTAGTAATCATCTTTGTTGACGAATCTTTGAATGCATTATATAAATCTTCACCATCGTCAATCTTAACAACAGCGTCTTTTTCAAACGAATTAAAGTTTCTAATAGTTTGCCTATCCAGGTCCCTTCTATCAACCAAGAAAACAACCTTGTTGTATTTGCCAGTATCTCGTAAACATTGAGCGAGTTTAAATGATGTAAGAGTTTTACCACTGCCAGTTGTATGCCAAACAAATCCACTATTTTTGGTATTAAGGGCTCTATCCATCAATCCTTCAACAGCCCAAACTTGATATGGCCTAAGAATCATTAAATCCTTTTCAGATTCATTTAGAACGACATAATGGGAAATGGTTCTACAAATATTACACTTGGTTAATCTATCGGCTGCGAATTCATGGAGTTTGTTAACGGCAACATTATTTGGATCAGACCAAGTAAATAGATTCTCTTTCTTAAATGGTCTGTCTGAATTAGCGAAATACTTTGTAACAGCACCATTAGAGATTACGAAATATTGAATGTATTTAAAAAGTCCTTTATAAACGGTTCTTCTATATCTTTCAATTTGGCCGAAAGCTTCATTAACAGATACGCCATTCTTTTTGAGTTCAATCTGAACTAAAGGCAAACCGTTAACAAGGATAGTAACATCAAATCTTCCTAAGAACTCACCAGTTTGATTTATTTGGTGAGCAACTTGAACGATGTTTTTACACCAGTCATTCTTTTCAAAGATTCTGATATTCTTTTTTGTTCCATCATCCATTGTGATGGTTTGCATTTGTCTTAAGTTTTTAGCAGCTCTATAAACAGTACTTGCAGACTCTAAAGAGTTGATTAAACGTCTAAATTCGGAATCAGATAAAGTAATTCCATTAAATCTATCTATTTGTTTTCTGAGATTTTGATAGAGCTGATTATCATTGTGAACACTCACAAAAGCATCTTCCATGTCTGAACTATGGAACTGTAAACGAAGTTGTTCTATGAGTTTATTTTCTAATTCTAACTCAGTAATCTCGCCATCAATATTTGGCATATCCCAATCCTAAATCCACATTAAAGTTTAGCACAGGAAGAAACAATTTTTAATTATTTCCGCGCGAAACTTCGTATAAATGCAGCAAAGCAGCTTAACAGAGAGATGATCATCGATTAAATACTTTGACGTTTTTTCAAAAGTTTTACTTCGTTTACCAACTCTTTTCAAACGATTCAAACAATAAAGCCTAAGAGCTACTTTCATCTATATCAAAGATATAAACCCAACGTTTGATTTTTGGGTTAATACCCTCTTTGATTTCCAGATTTTTCACGCGAAACCCCAGGCCGATTTTGATATTGGTTGCCGTAGAGATTTAACCACCCCCTTGTTTTAAATAGTTCCAACATTACCACTTTTATCTATGCCTTTTATTACTAAGTTTTTGCGGCTATTTTCGTGAGGGAAATAAGGGAGGTGAGGGAAGGGAAATAAATATTATATAAAATATTTCCCTTACCCTCCCGCCTCCCGATTCGCGCGATTCACTTTAACGACATTTTAAGATATCTAGAAGCCACGAAATACTTCCTGACGAGGAATTATCCATCCCACCAATAAAACGTTTCTCAAAATGTCTATTTTCAAAATCTTAAAAATTTTAGGCCGCACATTTTTGAAGTCCAGCCCCCGCTACCTCAAATAAATATAGTGATTCATGGAAGGGGAGGGTATCTATATACGTGCGCTTATTGATTTTTTTGATTTTAATTGGGTTTACAAATCTTCACTCCTTCTCCGTAAGGTGAGCAACCCGCTCATAACAATCGGAGGTAT
>CAJOPR010000001.1 GCA_905236395.1 uncultured Bacilli bacterium | reverse complement strand
TAATACTCTTTTGTACATGGAATTTCTCCTTTCTTTTGTAAAAAAAGAAACACCAAAGGTGTTTCTAATTCATTATTGATTAACTTGGCTCATGACTTCACTAGCGAAATCATCAACGCGTTTTTCAATGCCTTCACCAACTTGGAAACGGGCAAATTTTAAAACGTTAACGCCTTTTTCTTTAAGGACTTGAGCCACGGTTTTTGTGTCATCCATTAAGAATGCTTGACTACCTAAGACCATTTCGGAATAGTATTTGGTAACTTTAGCATCGATAATCTTGGCAAGCATTTCAGCAGGTTTACCCGCTAATTTTGGATCGTTCTTAGCAGCCTCTAATTGAACTTCTTTTTCGTGTTCAACATCGGAAGCAGCAACGTCGTTCAATGATAAATATTGTGGGGAGTTAGCAGCGATGTGCATTGCTAAGCCCTTGCCGAGTTCGGCGTCTTCTTTATCAAGTGCAACGGCAACAGCGATCTTACCACCCATATGGATGTAAGAAGCGATGAATGGGAACTTCTCACTGTCGAAGACAACAAATCTACGAAGATCGAATTTTTCACCCATTTTAACGGTTGCGTCTGTGAATAAGTCTTTGGTTAATTCCTTGGCTTCTTCAACAGAGGCAGGTCTCTTTGCTAAGATGATGTCCGCGACCTCATCAACGAGTTCACGGAAGGCATCGCCTTTGGCAACGAAGTCGGTTTCACAGTTGACTTCTAAGACAACCACTGAACCGCATTTGTCGCATTTCTTAGCAATAGCTAAACCTTCAGCAGCAATACGGCTAGCTTTCTTAGCAGCCTTTGCTAAACCTTTTTCTCTTAACCAGTCACTGGCTTTATCTAAATCACAATCATTAGCTAATAATGCGCCTTTGCAATCCATTAAACCGGCACCGGTTCTATCACGTAATACTTTAATTAAATCAATTAAACTTTCCGCCATTATTTGCTTTCTCCTTCGCCTTCAGCTTTTGGAGCTTCTTTAGCTTCTGGTTTTTTGCGTGGAGCAGCCTTTTTTGCAGGTTTCTTTTCTTCTCCAGCTTCTTTAGCAGCAGCTCTGGCAGCTTCTCTTTCAGCTTGTTCACGTTCATAAGCTTCTTGACGTGCCGCTCTTTCTGCTCTGATTCTCGCTAATTTCTCAGCGTTTTCTTTTTCGGTTTGACGGATGACGTCTTTCATTGTGACGGATTCGCCTTCATCTTTGACATAAGCAACAACTGGTAAACCACCCTTGCTTTCCACGACTGCGTCAGCGATGACGGCGAGGATTAAGCTAACGGAACGGATTGCGTCGTCGTTTGCAGGAATGACATAGTCAACGACATCTGGATCGCTGTTTGTGTCAACGATAGCAAACACTGGGATACCTAACTTACGAGCTTCGGCAACTGCGTTATGTTCAACGCGTGGGTCGATAACGAATAATGCGTTAGGAACTTTACGCATTTCCTTGATACCTTCAAGGTTCTTGCTTAATTTTTCTTTTTCTTTTCTGAGATGAGCAGCTTCTTGCTTTGGTAAGAGGTCTAATTCGCCCTCTTCTTCTCTTCTCTCTAAGTCTTTTAAGTATTTAATTCTGGTTTGAATGGTTTTGAAGTTTGTTAATGTGCCACCTAACCAACGGTTGTTGATGTAGAAGGATCCAGAACGTAATGCTTCCGCTTGGACAGCTTCTTGGCATTGTCTCTTTGTACCGACAAATAAGACCTTACCACCATTATCAACGATTTCTTTCATTGCTTTGTAAGCAACGCTGACTAAATCAACTGTTTGTTGTAAGTCTAAGATGTAAACGCCATTACGAGCACCATAGATGTATTTTTTCATCTTTGGGTTCCATCTGCGTGTTTGATGACCGAAATGGGAACCAGCCTCTAACAATTTCTTCATTGTAATAACTGGTGCATCAGGATCATGCATAACTGTAGCCATTTCATTAGCTGCAGGTGCCGCTTCTTCTAAAACGACCTTTTCTTCTTCACTCATGTTTGAGCCTCCTTATGTTTTTCCTCCACTGTTTCTAAGAACTCAACCACCACTTCAATCTTTAGAAGGGCACAACGGGAGTTCAATCCGCAGTGTGTGTAGTCTGTGATTTATTCACAGCGTCTAGTATTCTAGCAAATGCCACTATAAGTGACAAGTTTTATTTATCGTTATTTTTCTTTTTCGCTCTTGGGAAGGAATCAATGTACGCCTGTTTCATCGCCTCTGCAGAGACGTGAGTGTAGACCTGTGTCGCGTTTAAAGAAGCGTGTCCTAAGAGCTCTTGGATGACACGTAAATCCGCTCCATTTTCTAACAAATGCGTAGCGAATGAGTGTCTCAATAAGTGTGGGTGAAGACCCACAAATGTACCGGATTTTTCTTCTATTTTATCTAAAATGTATTCCAATCCTCTAGTGGTTAAAATTCCGCCTTTTTCATTAAAAAACAGGGTATTTGCGCCGTTTTTGATCTTTAAAGTCCTATTTTGCTCAATATCTTCTAGTCTTGCTAAGGCTTCTTTGTACTCTTGTCTGGATTTGTATTTTTCCACTAGTTCAGGTCTCACCTCATCAATGTATCTCTTAACTGCTTGCTTACAGTCTTCAGTGAATGGAACAAGTCTTTCTTTAGAGCCTTTACCCATCACTCTCACGATACGATTTCTAAGGTCGACATCTTGCACAGTTAAAGAAACTAATTCAGAAGCACGAAGTCCACAATAATATAGGAGAGAAAGAATGGCTTGGTCTCTAACAGCCATCTCATCAGTCCTTTGACTATTAGCTTCAAAGATATCTTGAATCTGGTCTCTATATAAAGCATGGGGATATTTCTTTTCCATCTTTGGAGAAGAAACCAAGATGAATGGATTATCCTTAACCATTCCACGATTAACTAGGAATTTATAGAAATGTTTCAAAGAACAAAGTCTTCTCTTACATGATCTCTTACTCACACCAGCGTTTAATTCTTCAGTCAAAAAGTTACGGATAACGAGTTGATCAACGTCATCCATCAAAACACCCTCTTCATTGAGGAAGTTAAAGAACTTTTCGATATCAAATTTATAGCTATCAACTGTCTTAGATGAATAGTTTAATTCGTTAGATAAATACGATAGAAAATCACGGGTTGGTTTATTCATTACATTTATATTAAATGAAATAAGAAAAAAACGGAATTATTTCCGTTTCCTTTTCACTATTTTTTCCATGTAGTTACAGGTTGGATAATTAGTGCAGCCGAGGAAATATCCAAATTTGCCTCTCTTTTTAATTAATCCGCCATCACATTTTGGACATGGTTTGATAATTTTGACTTCTTTAGGTGTCTCTGGTTCTTTTTGTTGCACATAGTGGCAGGTTGGGAAGCCAGAGCAGGCAACGAACTTACGTCCTTTCTTGTCTTCTCTTTCCACTAGTGGAAGTCCACATTCTGGACAGAGCTCACCGGTATACACCACTTCTCTTAATGTCTTTTGGACATATTTACAAGCTGGATAGTTGCTACAAGCAACGAATCTACCATTGGCCCCTTCTTTATAAACAAGTGGGTGACCACATTCAGGACACAATTCGCCAGTCTCTTCTTCTTTATCTTTGTACATTACCTTATTTGCATCTTCCACTTCCTTAATGAAGGATTTGTAGAAGTTAGATAATGTAGCGACACGAGACTCACTTCCCTCTTGAACGTTATCGAGTTTTTCTTCCATCTGAGCGGTGTACTTAGCATCGATAATATCTGGGAAATATTTATTTAAAACATAAGCGGTCTTTTTACCTTGATCGGTGCTGGTTAAAATACCACCGACATCATCGACATATTTTCTATCTTTTAGAATCTTAATTGTGGATGCGTATGTGCTTGGACGACCAATACCAACCTCTTCCATAAGCTTTACAAGCTTAGCTTCTGAATACTTTGCGGGTGGTTGGGTGAATTTTTGTTCCGCATCTTTCTTGACAACCACTAATTCTGTACCGTTAGTAATTGATGGGAAACTACCGGAATAATCCTTTGGTTCATCAGGTTCAGAAAGGACGATTTCATAACCCTTGAAAACGGTGTGCGATAACTCAAATTTGAATGTTAATCCATTACCAGAAAGAGTGACCATCATCACTTCTTCTTTCTTTGGCTTCATCAAAGACGCTAAGGCGCGGTTATAGATTAATTTATAGAGCCTATATTGATCTCCAGTTAAGTATTTTCTGATAGATTCTGGAGTTCTATGGTTACTGGTTGGACGGATAGCTTCGTGTGCATCCTGCATGAGCTCGGTTTTCTTTTCTTTTTTCACTCTTCCGAGATACTCTTTACCAAAGGTATCTGTGATATATGCTTGCGCTCTGGCAACATATGTCGCGGATAAACGTGTGGAGTCTGTACGCATATAGGTGATTAAACCAACGTGCTCATCACCCACGTTAATACCTTCATATAGCTTTTGAGCTTCTCTTTGAGTTTTATCAGTTTTAAATTTCAATCTCGCAAATGCTTCTTGTTGCATTGTGGAGGTGGTAAATGGCTCTTTACTTTCTTTAAAACGATACTCTTTTGTCACCGATTCCACTTTTAAGGTTTCAGGGATCTTTTCGAGGATGCGTTTTGCTTCTTTTTCGTTATCGATTTCGATAGCTTTTCCATTCTCGCCAACAAAGGTTAAAGCAAAGTTTTTGTTGCCCACTTTTGTGTCGACTAAAATGTTCCAATATTCCTTAGGAATAAATGTATCAATTTCGTTATCGTGATCGGTAATTAATTTAAGTGTTGCAGACTGCACTCTACCAGCAGATCTGGAGTGGATTTTTTTAAATAATAAAGTGGATAATTTAAAGCCGATAATACGGTCCACTATTCTTCTTGTTTCTTGGCTAGCAACGAGGTTTCCATCAATGGTACGAGGATGTCTCATAGCCTCGGTAATGGAGTCTCTGGTAATTTCATGGAATTCTAGCCTTTTTGTCTTATGAACATTAAGCCCTAAAACTTCTGCTAAATGCCAGGCGATAGCTTCTCCTTCTCTATCAGGGTCGGTTGCTAAAATTACTTCGTCAGCTTCTCTGGCGGCATTGCGTAATTTGTAGACCACGCCTTCCTTATCTTTATTAATAATATACGTGGGCGCGAAGCCATTTTCGACATCAACACCAAGTCCGCCTTTACCTCTTGTAGCGAGGTCTCGGACGTGTCCGAGAGAGGCTTCAACACGATAATTTTCACCTAAATATTTCTTGATAGTTGTACATTTTGCTGGGGATTCAACTATTACTAATTTCATCTTTTTCGGCCTTTGTCGCAGTAAATTATGCGAGTGGAAAATAGCCTTGTCAACAGTTATGAATCTATCCATATCTATTAAATAAAAGAGTTATTTATTTAAGAAAATTTGCGAATTTTCAGAAAAGCGACATTTGGTCAATTACGTCCTGTCCACTTTCCACTAAACTGGCTCCAGCATAAATCAATCTGTTGCACGCGGAACCATTTAAAGAACGATCTGGAACGCACATTACATCCGTGTTACTACGCATCGCTAAATTCGCTGTAATTAAAGAACCAGACATAGATTTTGCTTCTGTTAAAACTAAAGTTTTACTTAATCCCGCAACAATACGATTTCTAATTGCGAAGGTTCCTGATGGGGTTTTAACTTTAGCGGGATATTCACTCATCACCACATAATCTTTCTTTAACTTTTCATACAGTTCTAAATTCTCAATTGGATAGCAAACATCAATGCCGGTTCCAAGTACCGCAGCAGTCTTTCCACCCACTTTTATCGCAGAATTATGTGCGATGCTATCGATACCTTTTGCCATTCCAGACACAATGACAAAATCTCGTTTAGCAAGATCGCTTGAAATGGTCTCAGTCATTTTTGCTCCATAACTAGAACAATCTCTTGAACCCACAATCGAAATATTCTTGTGGTAGTCTTTAACAATCGAGATATCTCCGTAATAGAAAAGGACAAACGGTGGCTTAAAGATCCCCTTTAACTGTTGTGGATAATCTTCATCTAATATGGTGACCGCGTTACATTTGATGTTTTGCGCCATCTTTAGGAACTGTGGCTCCACTACTTCTTTATCAATTGCCGCATGATAAATCTTATCCCAATCGCCTTTATATTTAATCGCACAGGCAATGAGGATGTTTTTGGTTTTTTCGTACATATACAAAAAACCTCCTTCTATTATCTATAAGGGGGTTTAAAGCGATTTTTTCTCAAAAAAGTGAAATTTTTTCTATAAATAGTTTCTTAATAGGGGCATAACTGAAGCGGTGCAATCCTTGGATTGGCCCGTATTTTTTAAGGGCATCCATATGCACTTTTGTACCATAACCTTTATGCTTGGCTATCTCATATTCAGGATATTTTTTATCAAGTTCTAAGCAATAATGATCTCTACTTACCTTAGCGATAATACTTGCCGCAGCGACACATTGCGATAACGCATCACCATGCACTAGTGCTTCTCTAGGACAATCGTATTTATACATCTTAACAGCGTCTGTGATAATCATATCAAAGCGGTGGTTCATATTATCAATAGCTCTTTCCATCGCTAGCCTAGAGGCGTTTAAAATGTTAATTTCATCTATTTCTTCTGCGGTGCATCTACCAACACCCCAGGCAATCGCATTCTTTTTAATGATTTCAAACGCTTCTTCTCTTTGCTTTTCACTAAGTTGCTTAGAGTCGTTAATCAAATCACATTTAAAATCCTTTGGTAATATAACAGCACCCGCGAAGACGTCACCTAAAAGACAACCGCGTCCGGCTTCATCACATCCAACGATATATTTAATAGAGGAAGAATAGTATTGCTGCTCGTAGTCTAGAGCCATTCCAAAGTAATCCTTCCTAATAGTCCATCTTTAAATTCTTTAAGTAATAGCGATTCTGCTTTATCGATATCGGGTTGATTGTTGGCCTTCAATAAACCTCTCTTACTAGAGATAGTTAGGCACACCTCTTTATGAGATGAGATTTCATCAATACCAAATCTCTCTCTTAAAGCATCTGGATAATGTTCTTTAAGGAACGCTAAAAGCATTTCCACTAAGTCGGTATTTGGCAAAATATCCTCTCTAATTGAGCCAATTAGTGCAAGATTTGCGGCTTTTTCTTTATTTTCATAGCTCATTGGTAAAATACCAGGAGTATCTAATAGCAAGAAGTCCTTATTCACGCGTATCCATTGTTCACCACGTGTATAACCAGGCTTATTTTGGACACCAGCTGCTTTACGTTTAGCAAGTAAATTAATTAATGAAGATTTACCAACATTAGGGATACCAATAATCATGGTTCTAATGGGCTGAGGTTTTATACCTCTAGCCATCTCTTTAGCCCATTTAGATTTACCAAGTCTTACCACGGCATTAGAGATAATGTCATAAGACTTACGATCACCTAAGTTAGCAACAATCACTTCACTATCTTCATTCTTAAAGTGCTTTTGCCATAATTCAGTTTGTTTAGGATCCGCTAAATCGGCTTTAGTGATTAAATATAATTTCTTTTTATGCTTTGTGGCTTTTTCTAATTGTTCATTCACTGATGAAAATGGGGCGCGGGCATCAAAAAGTTCAATGATGACATCCACCACTTTTACTTTCTCTTCCACTTCGTGGAGAGCTTTATTCATATGTCCTGGAAACCAGTGAATTGAATTAGCCATATTAATAATAGACAGGTAAATGACGTTTTCTATTTGTGCATTTATATGTCACTCTTGTTCCTTCTTCAGTTGAATCGACATTCACACTGCTTTCGATTTGGCATGTGCCTTCGATAGCGATGAGAACACCAACGATGTTATCTAAATAGATTGGGGCTTTCTTCTTAAAGCAATCTGATGAGGCAGAATAGTTATCGCCCATCACCCAATATTCTTCTTCACCCAAGGTATATTCGTAATTGTTATAGCTATCAAGTGTATCGATGTTTATTTTTCTCTTAAACTTGATGTTTTGCTTTTCAAATTCATCACCATTGCTCTTCTTAACGTAGAATCTAACGGCTTGTTGAGCAGCATATTGAGCGGCTTCGGAATATTTATCTGTGGTGTGGCTCTGCGCTTCCGCTTTCCACTCATCATCCACGACAAATTTAATGGTTTCACCTGGGAAGCCATAAACTCTCTTAATCTTATATGAAGCTTCGCTTTCATCTATAACATTCTTCTCGCCACGTTTATATCCACCGACATAATCTTTAGAGTCAGCGAATGGATAATAAGTGGTAATGATTTGGAAACGGTGTAAGTTTTTAATCGCATTAGCGTGGTCGTCGATAATGCCATAGTCATGATCACCAACACCATGAAGTGTGGGTTCCATAGAAGACCCAGAGACAAAGATAGAACGGAAATAATAAGAACGGAACACTAAAATGAAGCTAATACAAACATTGATGATTAGCACTAAGTAAATTAATGGCCAAATGATTCTTTTTAATCTCGTTTTCATCTTCAGTCCTATTTTCAAATCTCATTTTATGAGTTTTAATCAATAGTTGCAATACATACGTGCAACAAAAAAAGGATTCGAATGAACCCTTTTTTTACTGCTCTTTGGATTAAAGAACTTCTTTAATACGAGCGGATTTACCTGATAATTTACGGATGTAAGTGATTTTATTTCTTCTCACTTTACCACGACGAACCACTTGGATTGAGGCGATAACTGGAGAATGTAATGGGAATGTTCTTTCCACACCGATGCCACTTGACATCTTACGAACGGTAAAGGTTTCGCTCACGCCACCACCACGACGGCAGATAACAACGCCTTGGAAGTTTTGAATTCTGGATTTGTTTCCTTCAATAATTCTGACAGAAACTTTAACTTCGTCTCCAGAAGAGAACTCTGGTAAGTCTTTTCTGAGTTGGCTGGCGGTAACTTCATTGACTAAATTATTATTCATAATTTATTACCCTCCTATACAAATTCTATCTCTTGGTGTTCATTCTCATTTTGACAGCGGAGCACCCGTATCATGTTTGAAAACATGCTTTAATATATTAACAACAGGCAATAGGCATTGCAAACACTTTATTACTTTTTTATTTTATTGCTGTTTTCTTATATAATAATGAAAACGAGGTACAAATTATGGGTCTTAGAGATAAATGGAAAGATGCTGGTAAAAATACCGGCAAAGCATTCGGTCAATTAGGTAAGGCCTTAGGCCACACCGCTAAAGAAATCTTTTCCGATGACGAAAAAGAAGAAGGCGATGCCACATTAGGCAAAGACTGGAGAGAGGTCGGCCATAACTTCAAAGACGCAGGTAAATCCATTGGTTCCGCCGCTGACGATACCGGTAAAAAGATTACCAAGAAAGACAAAAAGGACGTCAAAGCCGCTAACGAAGATGACATCATCGATAACGAAGCGCAAGAAGTCAAACAAATCGAAGAAAAACCAGCGGAAGATAAATAGTTTTTATGGTTGAACTTAAAGAAGGGATTATTTTAAGTAAGAAGGCTCCAAAAGAACCCATCTCTTTTTCATACGAAAAAGGCACTATCAATTATATCCCTTATGAAGAAATCTATAAGTTCAACTTTTTAAAGTTAAAAGATCAAGCCTTAGATAAAGGTGAACTCTTTATCGATGGCATAAAAATATATCCTGATGAAAACAACGAATCATCTCTTTTTGTTTTAGCGGTTAACTCATTAATTAAAGTCACATTATGTTTTGTGACCACTAAAAAAGAGAAGAAGGAAAAAGTTCAATTTGTTCAGTCAGAATTGATCAAATTAAGAGAACTCCCAACCAACACAGATGATGAGAAAAACGCGAAAATTGCAGCGATTTTTGAAACAATTGCCGCATTATCGCCATCTTATGTCCTGGTCGATTTAAACGATGAAGGTAATGAAAATTCCGTTACACTATCACGTCTATTTGATAAGTACTACCAGGAGTTATTATTAATCGTTCTCCAAGAAAGACCTCTTGAGCAACCAGAAGTTATCGATGAAGAACCCGATGTCGTTAGTTTAAATATCGGCACTAATAGCCAAGTCACTGTTTCTAAAGAAAAACAAAAGAAACAAAGCAAACTGGTGAAGAGTAAGTCGGGCTCACCATTTGGAAAGGTCCTTAAAGAAAGCATCAAAGGAAACGTGATGATTTATCTATCGTTCGTCATTCCCACAATTGGTGTTGTTGCCTTCTCACTGTTATCACCATTATATGCTCAGACAAGCAACAAGATTTTACTCATTCCATTTATCATCACAATCGTGGTCTGCTTCTTCCTTTATATGTTAATGACATATAAGTGTTCTGATTTTGAAGACAAAGATCACAAATATGCCTACATGATCATCAATACTGTAACTACTCTTATCGGTTATGGCTTAGGTTTTGTAATTTATATTTTATTCAAACTATTCGACTCCGATATTAAGGGTTCTGGTAGTAACGTTTTAGGTATTGTTTTATCAATCGTTTTAGCATTGATTCTCATTACCTCAGTTTTATATTTGAAGCCTGTTGGCGACAAAATTAAATCGTTATTTAAGAAGAAAAAATAAGTGTAAAGCAAAAATGCTTGACACCAAACATATTTATAAATAATATTATTAGCGACACAAAAGGAGTTATTACTATGTCTGTAAAAATTAGATTAACAAGAATTGGCCGTCATAAAGACCCATTCTTCAGAATTGTTGCTGCTGATTCCCGTTTCGCACGTGATGGCCGCTACATCGAACAAATTGGATACTTTGATCCAGATAAAGGCGTTGAAAACGCAGTTATCGATGAAGAATTAGCTCTCAAATGGTTAAAAGCTGGTGCCACACCATCCGATACCGTTAAAGCTATGTTCTCCCGCAAAGGTTTATTAGCCAAACACGCTGGCGAAAAAGCCCCAAAAGCCAAAAAGGCTACAAAAAAAGCTGCTGCTCCAAAGGCAGAAAAGAAAGCCGAAGCCCCAAAAGCTGAGAAAAAAGCTCCAGCTAAGAAAGCTCCAGCCAAAGCTAAGAAAGCAGAATAACGATGGATTACGAGAAAATTGTTCGCACACTCATTGATCCAATTGTTGAGGAACCAAAATCCGTTTTAATTAGAATCCTTGAAGATGAAAACGGAAAAGACGTGAACATTCTCGTTGCTGCAGAAAAAGAAGATACCGCTAGACTTATTGGAAGACACGGTATTATCGCCAACTCTTTAAGAGAAGTTCTCTCAGTGGCGGGAAAAAGCGAAAATCGTCGCATTTTCTTAAAATTTGAATCATTTGATGAAGAAGAAAAAGAGGATTAATCCTCTTTTTTGACTATTATGGAATATCTTTTATTAGGAAAAATCATTGATAAGTTTGGTCTAGATGGAACACTCAAAGTTTATTCCACTACCAACAATGCAAAGAAGCGCTATAAGAAAGGCGCTAAGGTTTTTATCTATAACGAAAAAGATGATAGTAGAAAAGAATTCACTGTTAACAGTTATCGTTCAGCTGGAAATCTCGATTATGTAAAACTAGATAATCTCGATGTTAATGAAGCTGAGTTATACAAGGGTTGTGAATTACAAATTATCAAAGATAGAGGTGATTTAGAAGTAGGTTATTACTATTATAGCGATTTAGTCGGTTGTAAAGTTGAGAATTCTAACCACGAAATACTCGGAGAAGTATCTGTTGTGGAAGAATTTCCTGCACAAATCACATTAAGAGTTAAGAGAAATAACCAAAAAGATTTCTTTGTTCCTTTTATCAAACAATTTATCTTAAAAGTAGATATTGAAAACAAAATTATCACGATTAACGTGCTAGATGGAATGCTATGAAAATAACTATTCTCACATTATTTCCAGAGATGTTTGATGGGTTCATGACGAACTCCATTATTAAGCGTGCGATCGCTAAAGATTTAGTGGAAATTAAGATTGTAAACATCCGCGATTACACTAAAGATAAGTACGGTCGTGTCGATAGCGCACCTGTTGGAGGTGGAGCTGGTTTAATAATGAAATGCCAACCAATTATCGATTGCTTAAATGCAGTTAAGGAAGATAATTCACACGTCATCATGCTCTCGCCTAGAGGGGCTACATATAATCAGAAAAAGGCTCATTTACTTCAAAAATCTGGGCAAAACCTCATTCTTTTATGTGGTCATTATGAAGGAATTGATGAAAGAGTTAACGACTATGTAGACGAAATGATCTCTGTCGGCGACTACATCTTAACTGGTGGAGAAATCGGAGCAATGGCTATAGCTGATTCGATCATTCGCTTGATTGATGGCGCTATTGCAGAAGATAGTATTGTTGAAGAATCATTCGAAGATGGTTTATTAGAGTATCCACAATACACAGAACCTTATGATTATGATGGAAAAACCATTCCAGACATCTTATATAGCGGCAATCACACCGCCATAAATAAGTGGAGAAAGAAACAATCCTTAAAACTAACACAAAAATATCGTAAAGATCTGTTCGATAAGCACGAATTATCTAAGGAAGAAAAGAAATTGTTATCAGAATTAGATGAAGAAACCCCCAAATGGGAAAAAGATGCTATTGAAAAAGGTCACAAATTCATGAAAAAAGAGGTTAAGTAACAACCTCTCTTTTTTTACATTGGGAATCCGCCCATGCCACCCATACCGCCAAAGCCGCCTGGAGGCATTCTTCCACTCTTACGGTATTGTTCCATTTGTTTCATCATCTCTTTGGATTGTTCGTATTTCTTTAAGACGCGATTTACATCTGTAAGAGTTTTACCGCAACCGTTCGCAACACGTTGCTTACGGGAATATTTAAATACTTCTGGATGACTTCTCTCATATGGAGTCATGGAATTTATAATAACCTCGAAATTCTTCATTTCTTTCTCAGCGCGTTCTTGTTGTTCCGGTGTGATCTTAGGCATACCTGGCAATAATTTCATAAGTCCACCTAATGAACCCATTTTCTGAACTTTTTTCATATTCTCAAGCATATCGTTAAGATCGAATTTTCCAGACATCATCTTTGATGCGGTTTTTCTGGCTTCTTTTTCATCAATCTCTTGTTGGGCTTTTTCCACAAGAGTCATGACATCGCCCATACCTAAGATACGATCCGCCATTCTATCTGGATGGAAGATATCTAAGTCAGTAACTTTTTCACCAACACCAGAGAATTTGATTGGAACGCCTGTCATATGTCTAATTGATAAAGCTGCACCACCACGGGCATCGCCATCTAATTTAGACATAATCGCACCGGTAAGTGCTAATTGTTGGTTGAAGGAATTAGCAACATTGACAGCATCTTGACCAGCCATAGCGTCGACTAATAACAAAATTTCATCAGGATTAACGGCATCTTTGATGTCATTAAGTTCCTTCATTAATTGTTCATCTATCTGTAAACGACCGGCGGTATCGATGATTAATACGTCGTAATGCTCATTAAAAGCCTTTTCCTTGGCTTTTTTGGAGATTTCGACTGGAGATACCTTGGTGCCTAAGTTAACGATGTCTACGCCGACTGTTTTAGCGATTTGTTCTAATTGATCAATAGCGGCTGGACGATAGACGTCACCTGCAGCTAATAATACTTTCTTATTGAGCTTATTCTTCATGAGGTAAGCAAGCTTACCTGTACTTGTAGTTTTACCAGAGCCTTGTAAACCAACCATCATAATGACTGTTGGTCTGTTGTTTTGATAATGTAATTTACTATCATCACTACCAAGAAGTTCTACTAATTCGTCATGAACAATCTTCACGACCATTTGTGATGGATTGAGTTTTCCTAATACATCTTGGCCGATAGCTTTTTCTCTAACATTATTGGTAAATTCTTTAACAACCTTAAAGTTCACGTCTGCTTCTAATAAGGCGACGCGAATTTCTTTAAGCATATCCTCCATGTTTTTCTCAGTTAAACGAGATTGACCACGAAGCTTCTTAAATATATTTGATAATTTATCAGACAAGGATTCAAATGCCATGTTTCATAATCCTTTCTACTTCATCTAATTCCGCTAATAATTTAGGGTCATTATTATTGGCTTTAATCTTACGAACAAGCTGTAATGCTTTTAAACTACCAAGTTTGGTTTCATACTCATCAAGCTTCTTTTTACCCTTTTTAATAGCATCTTCTACTGCGGATCTGGTAATATGACGGTTCTCAGCGATCTCTGAAAGTGAGAGATTATAGCAATAATAATCCTCGAGCACTTCTCTTTGAGTTTCAGATAGTAAATTCTGATATAAATCCAAGAGTTCAGAGTACTTTAAAACAGCATCAAATTCCGCCATTACTCATCCTCCACACATAAGCCATATAGGTACTTATCTAGGTCAAATTCCTGCAAATCTTCCATTTTTTCACCTAAACCGATGAATCTCACAGGAACTCCTAACTCATCTCTAATCGCTAAAATAATGCCACCTTTACTTGTGCCATCCATCTTAGTGATAACAACACCAGTTAAATTGGTAACTTCTGCGAATGCTTTCGCTTGCATAACACCATTTTGACCGGTTGTAGCATCGATAATTAAGAACGTCTCTTGTGGAGCATCTTCTATCTCTTTTCCAATAACTCTCTTTATCTTCGATAACTCTGCCATGAGGTTCGCTTTAGTTTGTAACCTACCAGCGGTATCAACAATAATGAGATCGCAACCCGACTCTTTTCCCTTCTTTACGCCATCGTATGCGACTGATGCGGGATCAGCTTCAGGCTTGCCTGTTGCGATATCTATGTGTAAGCGTTCAGCCCACACGGTTAACTGCTCGGTTGCGCCCGCTCTGAATGTATCTGCGGCCACGAGCATAACTTTCTTGCCTTGGTTGATATAACGATACGCCAACTTAGCGATTGTTGTGGTTTTTCCAACACCATTAACTCCCACTACTAACAAAACTGTGGGTTTGCCAGCTTCGAATTGAAGTTCGTTAACAATGTCACCTTTTGAGGCATAGCCAACAAACATTCTATCAACAAGGATTTCGTTAATCTTTTCTGGTTCGGAAATATTCTCTTCTTTGGAGCGATTTAAAACTTCCTCAATTATATTGAGGGCGAAGTTAATACCAACATCAGATTCAATTAAAATCTGTTCAAGTTCATCAAAGTAATCTTGATTGACAGTTTTATATCTAGAAGAAAGATTCTTTAACTTAGACGAAAAGTTCTTTCTCGACCTTTCCATGCCTTTGGAGTACTGTTCGGTCGTCTTATCTTTCTTTTTGAATTTCTCTCTTAAAAACGATAATAAACCCATTAGACACTCCTCTTCTTAAGTGCATTCTTAGCAGCATCTTGTTCCGCGGCCTTCTTTGTTTTGCCAGTGCCTGTCGCTAAAACGATGTCGTTGAAAGACACGCTCATGACATATGTGCGATCATGTGCAGGTCCACTCTCGCTCACTAGGTCGTAGTGCACGCTCTCGCGAAATTCGGCCTGCATCTCTTCTTGAAGTTTGCTCTTATAGTCGGTCATATCTTCATTGCCAAACTTTTTAACATCTTCTAAAAAGATTGATTTAATAAGTTCAAAAACAAAGTTAATGCCTTGATCTAAATAGATCGCACCAATAATAGCTTCAAAACAATCTTCTAAGATTCTGTCACTTTGCTTGACTTGGTCTTTGGTGACCGAATGACCTGAGATAATATATTCGCCTAAGTTAATACTTCTAGCATAGCTAGAAAGTGTCTTAGACTTAACGAGATAACTTCTAAGTTTAGACATGTTACCTGGCGCCATATCTTTGTATTCGTTGAAAATCAAATCTGCAATTGCGTAATCTAAAACAGCATCGCCCATGTATTCTAATCTTTCGTAGTCGGAATGTTTTGTGTTCGCATCTGCGTTATATGATGGGTGCGTTAAAGCCATCTCATAAAGTTTCACATTATGAGGTTTAACTTTTAATGTTTTAAATAATTCTTCAATATTAGGCATTTTCAATTCCTTTTTTAATTTGATTCACAACGTCTTTTTCAGCGAGTTTCTTCGCAACGCGTAATGCGTTATAAAATGCATACGCATCACTGCTACCGTGTGCCTTAACAACCGCGCCATTTACACCAAGGAGCATAGCTCCTCCAGTATTCTTATAATCTAATGTATCAGACATCTCTTTCATGCCTTTTCTGACATGGAGATATCCAAGTTTTGTCCATAAGTTCTTTTTAAAGGCTTTCTTAATCATACCAGACATGATCTTAGCAATACCTTCGCTGCTCTTAAGGAAAATATTTCCAGTAAAGCCATCCGCCACAACGACATCAGCGTCGCCATTAAGTGCGTATCTCGCTTCAATATTTCCAGAAAACCCTTCAAAATTAGCTTCTTTTAATAATTTGTAGGCTTCTTTAACTTCAGGAGCACCTTTGCCTTCTTCAGCACCATTGCTTAATAAATAAGTCTTCGGAACTTCCACTCCATAAACGGATTGAGAATAGAGTTTTCCCATCAAAGCAAATTGGACTAATTCTTCAGGTGAGTTTTCATTATTAGCACCAATATCCAAGATAACTACATTCTTACCTTTAATCTGGGTTGGGAAAGGAGCAACTAGTGCTGCTCTCTTCACACCAGGAATCATCTTTAAGTTAATCGTGGCGGCGCTTAAAAACCCGCCTGTGGATCCACAAGAAACAACTGCGTCATATCCTTCATCTTTCATGGTTTTAATAGCCATCATCATAGATGAATTCTTTAATCTCATAACTTCGAGAGCGCCAGCTTCCATAGGAACGATGTCTCTTGCATCAATAATTCTTGCTTGTCCTTCAAGAGAAGCCAACTCCTCTTTTTTACCACAAGCAATGATTTCTACATCTTTATTGTCTTTTAAGAAATTTAAGATAGCTTCACAAACGATACTTGATCCTTTGTCGCCACCCATTGCGTCTACAACAATTTTAATCATAATAAAGACCTCGCTAGGTATTGTAGCATGTTAAGTATACATAAAACAAAATATTTGTTTTTCTATCCCTTTAATATAGGGTTAATATTCACATCTTTTTCCGCTCTAGAAAGGATGTATTTATATTCTTCGTTACTCTTATTTTTCATGATGGCTTTCGCATCATCTCTCGCCACCACAAAAATCTTATAGTCATTCACAGCGTTTAAGAATGTAAATGTTGGAAGACCAGCCTGCTTAGATCCGGTAAGTTCACCAGGTCCTCTTAATTTCATATCGGCTTCTGCAATTTCAAATCCATCTTCACTCTTTACTAAGATATTGAGTCTGGCTCTAGCTTCTAAATCTTTATCGTCATCCAAGGTTAAAAGGCATTTCGCTGGAGAACCATCTCTACCGATACGTCCTCTGAGTTGATGTAATGAAGCTAGACCAAAGTTAAAAGCATCATAAATAATCATCAAATTTGCACACTTCACATCAATACCAACTTCAATCACAGGTGTAGCCACAAGTATGGGTGTTTCGCCTGTGTAGAATTTATTCAGCGCTTCTTCTTTTTCTGCTTGTTTCATGCCACCATGTAATAAACCTACTTTCACACCATATTTAAGTGCATATCTAGCGTATAATTGTTCCACTGAATAGCGCTCATCTTCACGGTAGTCAATTAATGGGGCGACGACATATATTTGTTTGCCATTTTTAAGTGATTCATCAACAGCATAAAAGATACTATTATCTGTAGAATTAACAATTTCTGTGGTAACGTCTCTTTTCTTATTTGGAAACACAGTTAATGTTGAGATGTCTAAATCTCCATACAAAGATAATGCAAGACTTCTTGGAATAGGTGTAGCGGACATCATTAATAAGTCTGCGTGTTCACCTTTTGATGCGAGCATTAATCTCTGGTTAACGCCAAATCTATGTTGTTCATCTATGATGGCTAAACCTAAAGAGGAATAGTTTATAGCTTTTGCAAATAGAGCATGTGTGCCAATAACTATATCAATAGAACCGTCCTCTAAATCATCATAGATTCTTCTCTTTTCACCAGATGGTGTACTACCTAGCAACAACGCTATCTTGAGCTTAGTTCCTGCGAATATCTTTTTGGCATTTTCATAGTGTTGTCTGGCAAGTGCATCTGTGGGTGCCATCAAAGCGCCTTGATCGCCCCTTAAACGATTTGCATATAAAGCGATAAAACAGACTAAAGTTTTACCGGTTCCAACATCGCCTTGAAGCATTCGATACATTAAACCACTTTGGTTCATATCCTCAATGATTTCTTCTGCAGCAATTTTCTGGTCAGATGTGAGCTCAAATGGCAATGTTTTTAACCATGGTTCACATAGTGTTAAATCGATAGGTTCTTTCTTAATTTTGGCTAGTGATTTGTTTTGTTGTCTAATGATCTGATTCTTTAAAGAAAACATTAAAGCTTCTTCGTATTTTAAATGGCGAAGTGCTTGTTTCACTTGTTCATAGTTTTCTGGGAAATGTGCCCATCTCATCGCATCGCTCTTTTTTGCTAATTTATATTTCTTAATAAATTCGAAAGGCACTAAAGTGGAGATGCGTCCATCTATCTCATTTAATGACTTCTTCACTAAATTGGAGAATAGATAATTATCATAATCCGCAGGTAGAGAATATATAGGTTTAATTCTCTCATTGATGGGAATAACACCCTTATATATGTTTAAAAGGTCGATTTCACCGCGTTTAGCGTTATAAACACCCACCAAGGTAAAATCATCCGTGAGGTTAATACTCTTGGCCAAATACGGCCTATTAAATGCCACTACGCGAAAATAAGACTTCTTTTGAGTCATGAAGTCGAATGTCGTGACACTTAATCTTCTTCCAGTGTTCACTTTAGGAAGGGATAAAACCTTACCAAAAAACACCACTCTTTGTTTATCAGAAAGGTTTCTTTCTTCTGTATAGTTCAAATCCTCATATCTTCCAGGAAGATGGTTAATAACATCGTAGTTAGTATAAATACCCATCTGATAGAGGAGTTTATTAAGTCTACAAGATTTTGTTAATTTCTCTGGCATACTTTAATTATTAATAAATTAATAAAAAATAGCAAACCATTTGATTTGCTATCTTTAGTTTATTTAGTGAGCTTTTCTAATTTTTCCTTTTAAGGAGTGCACTCTGATGGAGCCATCTTGTGATTTAGCGAGTTGCTTTGCAAACACAATGGCTTCCGCTTGAGTGTCAAACAGCTTAATGGCTTTCTTACCGTTTGCGAATTTGACTTGCCACATCTTATCGTCTCTTTTAGATATGTGGTACACTCTTGGACCTTTATATCCGGTTTTAATGATTTCATTAACTTCCGCACGGTCTTCATCAGAAACTTCAATATGATGAGCTTTCTCAAACTCTTTGTCTTCATTAGTTTCTTCTTTGCTCACTTCTTCACCAACGAAGAGGAGATAAGAGACACGATTGAGTGACCAGATAAGTAAAGATAATCCAACACCGGCGATTAAGAATGCAGGGATGAATAAGATGCATAACCATACAGGCACCACTTCAATATCCATAAACACGTAAGGTGCGCCATTAATGAGTCCTTTGTTTACTAAACAAATTGGAACCATGTATGCCATATAGATGACTAGTAAGATGGTACCGAGGAAAGATAATTTCCAATTATATTTCTTATCGACATCAAATAGGATCATTCCTAAGATAAAGGCTAATGGTCCCACATAATGGTGACAGATATTTTCCCAGAAGATTGGATTGTCTGGTTTAAGATCAATCATGCCTGGGATATATTGCAAGTAGCACACCACTGTTAAGAATGTGATTAATGCGCTGACCGCGGCAATAAGTTTTAAAACAAAGAGCCAAGAAGGAACGATAACTTCTCTCTTCTTTGCTAAGAAGAAATCAAGGCAAAATCCGATAGAGACAAACCCCATCACGATAATTGAACAGTTTGTGAGAATCGTGAAGTATTTGATATATATCAAAGATCCTTCTGCGTTATCTTTAAGCAATATCAAACCAGTTATCGAAGCGATAACGGCAATTATGTTAAAAACAAGTGATAATGCTTTTCTGGCTTTCATTTTTATTCAACACCAACTAAGAATGAATAGACTGGTTGTTCGCCCATATGAAGATCTAAATCGAGATATTCAAATGTTTCAGCGATGTATTTCTTAGCTTCTTCCACTTCTGCATCAGTGACATCTTCACCACAGATTAATGTAATTAAGCTAGAAGAATCATCAACCATTCTACTTAATAAAACTTTTAAAACTTCTAATTTATTCTTGTTATCGGAAACGATTTCTTTTTCCATGATACCGATGAAGTCATCTTTCTTAACTTTAACTCCGTTAATTTCACTATCTCTAATAGCGAAGGTGACTTCACCAGATTTAACGTTAGTTAAAGCACCTTTCATCTCTTCGAAGTTTTCTTCTGGAGAGACTTCAGGGTTAAACATAATAGAAGCACTAATTCCTTGAGGAATTGTCTTAGAAGGAATGACATAGACATTCACTTCTTCATCTTCCACCATATCAGCGGCTTGCGAAGCAGCCATTAAGATATTGGAGTTATTTGGGAAGATAAAGATGTTTCTTGCGTTCGCGTGTTTAATTGCGGCTAAGAAATCTTGGCTGGATGGGTTCATGGTTTGACCACCCTTAACGATTTCGTTAACACCAATATCACCAAAGAATTGATCAATACCAGCACCAGAAGAGACAGCGATCATCGCATATTCAGTCTTTTCTTTTGGTTCTTCTTCCTTCTCTGGTTCAGGAACTAAATCGGTGTGTTGTTCCACCATTGCGCCTGTGGCTAATTGGTGATGTTGTTCGGTCATGTTTTCAATTTTTAATTTTAAAAATTCACCGAATTGTTGTGCGTAGTTAAGAATGTTACCAGGAGTTAATGTATGGACGTGAACTTTGACGATGTTTTCGTCTCTGACGACCACGAGTGAGTTACCATGGCTATTTAAGATATTGGTAAATCTCTTTTCATTAAATGGTTTCTTAACAGAATCTGGACCGAGTTCCATGATGAATTCGGTGCAGTAACCAAATTCTTCCTCTTCCATAGAGGCACCGGCAGCGATGATTGGAGAATCTTTTTCCATCGCTGTGGCTTGGTTTCTTTCCACAAAGCTACCATTGATAGCTTCTCTCATACCTTCAAAGATATAGATCAAACCAGCACCGCCACTATCGATAACGCCGACTTCTTTAAGAATTGGTAAAAGTTCAGGAGTTCTCTTTAGAGACTCGTGAGCTTCTTTAATTAATAATTCCATCGCTCTATCGATTGTGTAGCTAGGTTTGATATTGTCATGTAAATATTGGCTGGATTCTCTTACAACAGTAAGGATAGTTCCTTCCACAGGTCTGATAACCGCTTTATAAGCGACTTCCACACCTTTTTGCCATGCATCGGCAAATTCCACAGCGTTAATTTCACTCTTACCTTCTAATCCTTGGGCAAAGCCACGGAAAATTTGGCTGGTGATAACACCAGAGTTACCTCTCGCGCCCATTAATAAGCCACGGGAGAATGCTTTAGCGATTTCATAAACATCAGCATCGCTGCGGTTTTGAATTTCTTTGGCCCCACTGGTCATAGTGAGGTTCATGTTCATACCAGTATCACCATCTGGGACTGGGAACACGTTTAAGGCGTCAACTTCTGGATAATGGTTATACAGATTGTTGCCACCCGAGATTAACATTTGTTTCAATGTTTGACCGTTAATAGTTTTCATAATTTCCTTTAGCGGAGTTCACAAACGTAAACGTTGACTTCACGGCACATTTTTGGATACTTCTTATCGAGAACGAATTTAATTGATTTTTGGCATTCTCTTAAAGCTTCAGTAATCTTTATTCCTTGCGCCAATACTAAATAAATGCTTACAGCGAAGGCATCCTCGGAGCGTTTGGTCACGAACACACCTTCCTCCATTTTTCCTTTCTTGGTTATTTTGGAGATGAGATCAACTTCATCTTTTCTAGCAATGTCGACCACACCATAACATTTCCTTGCCACTTGCGATACAAGTTTGGAAATATCTTTAGATGTTTTATCGAAGCTATTGCTTTTCTTTTCTTTTTCCATAAGTTACCTGACTTAAGGCAACATGTATTCTACTCGCATACGAAATGTGTGTCAAGCATCGCACGTATACGCATGACTTAAGTAAAGATATATATTATATATTTAATTAAATAAATTTAATTACTTACCAAGCAAAAGCGAGGACTTGATCGCAGAGATTTAATACCTCTTCAGATGGTTCTTCAAACTTATTATTTAAGGCGACTAAAATGTCATCTGGCACTTTATTTGGCCACACTCTTTCACCATTATATTTCATTGATTTTTCTAAAGAAGTTGGGAATAAAACCAATATTTTCTTATCATATTCTGGTGTTGTTGAGAGATATTTATATCTCACTGGATTGACGTCATTAAGGGCATCTAAAATAACCGTCACATCATCACCCTTATTCGCATACTCGTGGATGCGCTTTTCAAAGAGTTCCCATACCTCTTTTTGGCGAGAATGATCTTGATAATCACCACCTGTGACTTCCAATCTCACATCATCACTGGAAATGATAAAAACATTATCATGTTCTTCCTGATACTTCTTCGCCCAAGTAGATTTCCCTGCAGCCGGGACGGCGCTGAGCATTATTAATGTCTTCATATGTTTTCTCCTTAAGTTTCCAACCTTCAAAAGGATTTATGTAATTATTATACAAATAATTAGTTCATTTATTAAGAATTAATCGAATTATTTTTAATCAGTGTACAAAAAAACAGGCACTTGCCTGTTAGAATGTGGGATCAATCGCGTGTGCCGCTTTATAAGCGGGAATATCGAAGAATAACGATGACACGAAGCCCACGCCAACCATTACTGGTATGGTTTTTAAGCAATCGAGCACATAGCTGACCAATGGATAATTTGGATCAAAGATGAGTCGATTAATTAAATAAGAAATGGGAGATAAAATGAGTGAATATAATAATGAGGCAAAGAATGTCGCTAATAAACGATACGCTAAGTTATGTGTATAGGTATCATTCTTCACGTGGAATAATGATGTAAACCATTTTCCTAAACCCACTAATGGAAGAATTAATCCAATAGCAATGGCGATTGGGAATGAAATTCCAAAGTTAATCAAAAAATCCCTCCAGTAAACGATGAATCCGCCATTATTCATAAATTGAGCGGTCAATGTTAACATCGTGGTCACTGGAATGTTAAGTAAGAATGTATATAAGAGTTTGGATTTTGTGATTTTCATATATTCACCAGACGTGTATTATACATATCTTTCCTAGAAAGGAAAATTATTTTTTATCTTTATCGTCTTTGTGAGCGTTATCATAACGCGAATCATATAAATTGATGAGGGTAATAAAGCTGCCCACACAATCCGCATATGTGATAATCATGTGGTTACCAAAATTGTCTTTGAATAAGGAGAAAATTCCCCCTTCTTCAGGTTCCACTTCTATCTGTGTTCTGCAGTAGTTTGGTAATGATAAATTCTGCTTAATTGTGCCGCTGAAAGCAACAGATTCATCACTTTTTAGTGATGGTGCTAGCTTTAAGACACTAATTTTGCCTAGTGGCATTTCACCTTTGATACCAATTCCAAGACCACTTTCAAAGTGTGTTGTGAGACTATATTTGTTAGTCATATTAAGTGGTAATGTGCAGTGTGCAAATAATATTGTATTGCCTTTGAAATCCACTGTGGATGGATTACTTTGGAAAGCAGGCATATCACTGAGTGCTTTGACAAATTGCATTGTTAATAAGCTTGGCACATCACCTTCACAAGCAGCCACTATTCCTTCTTCGTTTAATAATCCAAAGGCTAAACAAGATGTGTTCTTATATGGTTGTAATAAATCAAAGCACCTAAGAGTGAATCCAGATAAGTTATATCTAGCAACAATTCTCTTTAAGGCACTATAGAAATAAAGCGCGCCATCTAACACTTCTTTGTTTTTAAATTTCTTTTGGAGTTGTTCTAAATGAGGGACATTTTCAATGATTTTCTTTTTAACCTCAATTTCTAACTCAAGCATTGGGATATCAATTAAATTAATGCCATATTTTTCTTTGACAAGGGCATAATCGACTTGAGAGGCAATCAACCAATCGCTGGGCTTACCAATAACACCCAAATTTATGCCATTTAAGGCCCTCATAGCGCCGAAAACACTGGCGGCGTTACGAATACCTTCTGCAATTTGTTCCTCGCTTCCTGTGAGCAATAATGAGGTTTTATGATGTTGATTAATATAGGTTTTAATCTCTAAAGAGGCGGGAAGTGAATTGTTTTTGCCATTGGAAAGCAAAATAATGGGATCTTCTAGTTCATCAAATATTTTGACGAATTCACTTTCTGATCCACCAGATTCCACGAAGATGATTTGGAATGTCGCATCATTATCGCTTTCTGTTAATAGAATGTCATCATTCATCAATTCGTTATTTAACTCATCGATAAAAGAATCATTTGCTTTGATCATCTCTTTATTTTGATCGTGAAGTTGGCTTCTTAACCTTTTAACATTAATTTTCATAATCTCACCTCAGCAATAGTATTATATCAAATATTCTTTATACCTTCTTAATAATATTAATAATATTTTTCAGCGTAAAAATATGGCAAATAATGTGTTGCAGTTGTATTGCATTTTGCAACATTTATGGTATAATATAATCAGCATAGGAGATATAGTTTTATGGCTAATGTAAATGTACGAATTGATGATGATATTAAAAAAGAAGCGGAAGAAATTTTGAAGCAAATTGGAATCACCCCATCCGCTGCTATTAATATGTTTTATATTCAGATCATCAGAACAGCTAGCATTCCATTTGAACTAAAAGCGGACATTCCAAATAAGGAAACTCTTGAAGCTTTAAAGGAAGTTGAGGAGATGGAAAAACATAGAGAAAGTCATAAATCTTATTCAAGCGCTAAAGAAATAATTGATGAAGTGAAGGAGGAAATGAAAAAAGGTGACCTATGAAGTCAGACGAACCACTCGGTTCAAAAAAGATCTGGCTAAGTGCATCAGAAGAGGATTAGATGAATCCAAATTAAATGAAGCAGTTTGCCTGCTTCAAAATGGCTCATCATTACCAGAACGGTATTGTGATCATCCACTACAACCATCTAGTGATTATGTAGATTGTCGTGAATTGCATATACAACCTGACTGGTTGTTGGTGTATCGCTATTCAAACGATTCAGTGATTCTGTATCTAATCAGAACTGGAACGCATTCAGACTTGTTCTAAAAAGAACAGTAAAAAGGATTATATAAAAACAATAATTGGATGAAAGAAATGAGAATGAGAAACGGATTTGAAGGAACAAATCCTTTTTATTTTGGGTATAAAAAAAGCCCGGCGGCTCGCTATTTTGTCCTTGCGGATATCTTCGCCACTACGGTGCTTAACTTCTGTGTTCGGGATGGGAACAGGT